>CAZEKX010000005.1:0-55980 GCA_964512955.1 uncultured Bacteroidaceae bacterium | reverse complement strand
TACGCATAAAATAAACCCCAAAAGTTTTTTGTCTAACTTTTGGGGTTCACTTCACTCTCGAGGTGGCATTTTGTTTTGCTTATATTTCAAATATTACCCTTTATTGCCTCCTCGCTCGCTTTGGCATATATAACACCCCTCTCTCTCGTACAACGTGTGCTACTTGAGTCTTTCATGATTTGTATTGTATGCCCCACTGCAACAGCGGCTGCAGTTATTACAGCGAAGTTGGGTGGAAACTCGGCATCACTCATCTCTTATACAATGCTTATTAATATATCGGTTGCAGTTATTGCTCCTTTCTTCCTGACATTATCAAATCCGGTAGAGGGACATTCGTTTTTATCATCCTTCTTGCTTATAGCAGGTAAGGTCTTCCCATTGCTTCTATGTCCGTTGTTATTTGCAGAAATGGTGAGACTGTTTTTCCCAAAGGTGCATAAGTTTTTTGTTTCCAAAGGACGTAACTTGCCATTCTATCTTTGGTTAGTGGCTTTGGCTCTTGCAATTGCTATGACAGCACGTGCAATAGCACATACCAATCTTACACTTTATGTGATGGCTGGAATTGCAATTATTTCACTTGTATGCTGTTTAGGTCAGTTCCTTTTTGGTTGGTGGATAGGCAAAAAATATGGTGAACGTGTTACAGGTGGTCAGGCTTTAGGGCAAAAGAATACAGTTTTTGCAATATGGCTTGCATACACTTTCCTTACCCCTGTAACAGCAATAGCAGGTGGGTTTTACAGTTTGTGGCACAACAGTGTCAATACGTGGCAACTATACAGGCAAAACCACAAGAGAGGGTAATTGCTTTATTGCAAAACCCTCTTAAATCGTGTTATGAACTCCTCGGCTTCTACCATAGTAAGTGATAGTGGAGGAAGCAGACGAATAACGTTTGTCCCACTCACTCCTGTAAACACATGCTCATCGAAGAGCAGACGTTTGCGAATATCCTTTATTGGTTCATCAAATTCCATTCCAATCATCAATCCCTTACCACGTACATCCTTAATTTGTGGGATTTTTTTAAGTTCACACATCAGGTAGTCGCCAACTTTGTTGACATTTTCCAATAGATGTTCATTGTGCATAACATCCAATACAGCCTGTGCTGCGGTGCAGGCAAGATGGTTACCGCCAAATGTAGTTCCTAACTCTCCAATTTTGGGAGTAAACTTAGAACTTATAAGTACACAACCTATAGGAAATCCATTGCCAATACCTTTTGCTACTGTAATAATATCGGGACGTATTCCTGCCCATTGGTGTGCAAAGAATTTTCCACTACGGCCACATCCACTCTGAATCTCATCAAGAATCAGTACTGTACCACTTTCGTTACATGCCTGTTGCAGTTGTTGTAGGAACGATGCTTCGGGGATACGTATACCGCCTACTCCCTGTATGCCCTCTATAATCACAGCAGTAACATCTCCCTTTTCCAACTCTTTCTTTACCGCGTCTATGTCGTTAAGCGGAAGATATGTAGTGTGTCCGCAGTTGTTTATAGGTGCTATAATTTTAGGGTTGTCTGTTACCTCTACAGCCAACGATGTTCGTCCATGAAATGATTTGTTGAATGCAATAACTCTTGTTCGTCCATTATGGAATGAGGATAATTTAAGAGCATTTTCATTTGCTTCGGCACCGGAGTTTATAAAAAATAGATTATAATCTTCGTAACCGCTCATCTGTCCCAGGGTCTCTGCAACCTTTTCCTGTAGTTTGTTTATAACGGAATTGGAGTAGAATCCCAATGTGGCAACCTGGTTGCTTATGGAATTTACATAATGAGGGTGGCAATGTCCTATGGATATTACAGCATGTCCACCATACAGGTCGAGATATTCATTTCCTATATCATCCCATACTCTGCATCCTTTTCCTTTTACTATATTTACATCGAATAGTGAATAGACGTCGTATAGTTTCATTTTCTCTAGAAAAATCGTTTTAATTAATCTGTTAGAATGCCGATGGCTTTAATTGTAAGCCAACAGTTTCGGCAAGCCCGAACAGAAGATTCATATTGTGTACAGCCTGACCACTGGCTCCTTTTAACAGGTTATCTATAATGGATGTTATAAGTAACTTGTTTCCATGACGTTCAAGGTGTATAAGACATTTGTTTGTATTAATAACCTGCTTAAGGTCTATTGGATGAGGTACTACATGGGTAAATGAGTCGCGTTCGTAATACTCTTCGTAAATATTATATAGGGTTTCTATATCTGTATCACATTTTACAACAATTGTAGCAAAGATTCCTCGTGGGAAGTCTCCTCGATAGGGTATAAATCCTATCTCGCCATCAAAATCGGGTTGCAGTTGTTTGATACTTTGCATTATCTCGGGCATGTGTTGATGCTCGAATGGTTTGTATATGCTTATATTGTTGTTACGCCAACTGAAGTGTGTTGTACTTGAAGGCTTAACTCCCGCACCGGTGCTACCGGTAATGGCATTTACCGATATCTCTCCCTGTAACAGATGGTGTTTAGCCAAAGGTAATAATCCCAATTCAATACATGTAGCAAAGCAACCGGGGTTTGCTACATACTTGCTTTTGCATGTATTACGACGATTCAACTCCGGCAGTCCGTAAATAAAATCGTGATCATTGCTTTTTATGCGATAATCCATAGATAGGTCAATTACCTTCAGATCATCGGGTAACTGATGGCTTTCTATGAATTTACGTGTATCTCCATGTGCTGTACAAAAGAATAACAGATCTATACTTTCTAAAGGTAGTTCATCGGTGAATGTCAAATCGGTCTCACCTAACAGACCACAATGTATATCGGTAATTTTATTCCCGGCATTGCTGCTGCTGTTTATGAAACATATCTCTACTTCGGGATGTCCTAATAGAAGCCTTATCAACTCTCCTGCTGTGTAGCCGGCACCTCCTATAATTCCAACTCGTATCATAATATTTGTGTTTAAATTTTTTCGTCGGGATGGTTTGTATAGTATACGCGTAAAGGTGTCGATGTTACTTTTATAAATCCTTTAGCGTCTTCGGCAGTCCACCCTTTTTGCATTTCGCCATACTCTCCGAACTTGCTTTTCACAAGGTCGTTAGGCGAGTCTACACCTACAGTTTCAAAACTTTTTGGTGATAATTTAAGTATTACTGTTCCACTTACGTTGCGTTGCGAACTCTCGAGCATGGCTTCAATATCGCGCATTACAGGTTCCAAGTATTGACTTTCGTGCAGGAACATTCCATACCAGTTTGCAACCTGGTCCTTCCAATATTGTTGCCATTTGCTTAATGTATACTTTTCAAGGAACTTATGTGCTCCTATTATCAACATTGGAGCTGCTGCCTCGAATCCAACACGTCCCTTTATTCCTACAATAGTATCTCCTACATGCATGTCGCGTCCGATACCGTATGCCGCGCCAATCTCTTCAACTGTTTGAATTGCTTTTATCGGGTCGTTAATCTCTTCGCCGTTTACAGCCTTTAGTTCTCCTTCTTTGAATGTTAGACGCATTTCCTCGCATCCATCTTTCTTTATCTGTTTAAGATATGCACTTTCCGGTAATCCTTGTGTGGAATCGAGAATTTCACCTCCGCATATAGATGTTCCCCATATACCTACGTTATATGAATATTTGAGTTTTTCGAAGTCTGCGGCAAAGCCATTCTCATTCAAATAATTTATTTCGTATTCACGTGTCAATGCCATGTCTCGTGTCAGCGTAATAATCTCCACTCCGGGTGCCAATACAAGAAATGTCATATCGAAACGAATTTGATCGTTGCCTGCACCGGTAGAGCCATGTGCAATAGCATCGGCACCAATCTCGTTTGCATATCGTGCTATTGCCAATGCTTGAAATATTCTCTCCGATGATACCGATATTGGATATGTACCATTTCTAAGTACGTTACCATAAATCATGTAACGTAAACTCTTATCGTAATACTCTTGTGTTACATCTAATGTTACATATTTTGTTGCACCCAATTTGTATGCGTTTTCTTCGTTCTGTTTAAGTTGCTCTGCGCTAAATCCACCTGTGTTAGCACATGCAGCATATACTTCGTAGCCCTTCTCCTTTGCCAGATACATCACTGTGAAAGAGGTATCCAATCCTCCGCTGAATGCTACAACAACTTTTTTCTTGTTCATATTTCGTCTGTTTCTTAAATTTTTACTAAGGTATGGAAAGTTTTTCTTATTGCAAATAGTTTCTAATGCTTATTTCACTTCTTGGTGTTTTGCCGGGTCGTAGAGCATTGCGGTACAAATGCAATAACGTCGTCCTGTACGCTCAAGAACATCGTGATTTACACATCCTTGACAACCTTTCCAGAATGCTTCATCATCTGTCAGTTCCGAGAAAGGTACGGGCACATAACCTAATTCGGTGTTAATCTTCATTACGGCACCACCGCTCGTGAGACCGAATAATTTTGCATTGGGCCACATTTTACGTGAAAGGTCGAATGCTGTTCTTTTAATTCTCTTTGCCAATCCATGACGGCGAAACTTATCGGCTACAATCAATCCCGAATTTGCAACATACTGTTTGTTTCCCCAACTTTCGATGTAGCAGAAACCGGCGAACTCGTTACCGCTAAGTGCAATAACAGCCTTTCCCTCTTTCATTTTTTGCGCAACATATTCATGTGTTCTTTTTGCAATACCTGTTCCGCGTACTTTTGCAGCCGCTGTTATGGTCTCCAGAATCTCATCAACATAACATTCATGTGATGCGTCTGCAACAATCACCTCTATTCCATCATTATATTTTTGTATATCCATTTTTCTTAAATATTGGGTATAATAGTTCTAAGTGCTCTTAAAACGGCACCTTTAGTTGTCTCTTCTGCCATTACAAGCAATACAGTGTCATCACCTGCTATGGTTCCAATAATCTCGGGAAAATGATAACCGTCTATGTGGTAGGCTAACGTACTTGCATAACTGGGACGTGTGTGTATTACCGCTATATTACCCGAAAATTTTATTGATAAAAAGCCTACAGCCTCCTGTGGAGGTGTTATGGGGCGTATATCTCCCTCGGTTCCCTCATGACGATATTGGTGTGGGCGTGTAAGTACGTATCTGTATCGTCCTTGAACACCAACGGTTTTTACCACTCTTAATTGATGAAGGTCGCGCGATAATGTCGCCTGTGTTAATTTAAAACCCTCTTTTGCAAGTTCACTAAGCAGTTCCTCCTGGCTCCCTATCTCTTGTGTCGATAGTATAAGGCGAATAGCATCGAGACGTGAATTTTTTATTTTCATACCCTGTAAATTGTATATTTATTCTTGTTTTGTTGCAAAAATAAGAATATTTAAACAAGATATGCAATAAAATAGTAAAAAAATTGTGATTATAGGTGAAATAGTATAAAAAATATGCAAGAATATTCAAATTCTTGCATATTTGTGCTTGTTAGTCGAGTTCTTGGTCGGCCTCGTATCCTGCGAGTTCTCTTATTTTGTTCTTTAGCATAGCAAACTGCTTAAACAAATCGTGTACCGGTTTTTCTCCATCCTTGTGCATGGGTGCTTTGCAGTAGAACGACATGAACTCTTGTATTCCGTAGAGGTTGGCTCTAATGGCTACATCGCTGAAAAGTATCAAATCTAGTACAAGGGGTGCTGCCAGAATGGAGTCGCGACAAAGGAAGTTTACCTTTATAGTCATGGGATAACCCATCCAACCGAAAATATCTATGTTATCCCAACTCTCTTTCTCATCGCCACGAGGGGGATAGTAGTTTATACGTACCTTATGATAAATATTGGAATAAAGGTCGGGGTAAATATCGCTGTCCAGTATGTTCTCCACAGCCGACATCTTGCTGCGTCGTTTTGTCTCAAAGTTTTCCGGTGCATCCAGAACCACACCGTCGCGATTGCCCAGAATGTTTGTAGAAAACCAACCGGTAACACCTAATTGACGTGTAAAGAAAGCAGGTGCAAGCACTGTCTTCATCATTGTTTGCCCACTCTTGAAGTCTTTACCTGTGATTGGTACTTTGCACTCTTCTGCAAGTTCCCACATTGCCGGTATGTCTATACACAGATTGGGTGCTCCCATTACAAATGGACAGCCTTCACGCATAGCTGCATAGGCATAACACATGCTGGGTGCAACACGTTCCACATCATTTGCTTTCATGGCATCTTCGAACGCCTTAATACTGCCATGTGCGGCATCATCACGTGGAATATATTTTTCTGTACTTGCTATCCATATTACAACAACTCGAGTACAATTGTTTTCCTCTTTGAAACGTCGTATATCTTCGCGAACCTGCTCGGTAAGTTCCCAGCGTGTATCACCGGTTTTGACATTCGGACCATCTATGTTGGTTGCGTAACTCTTATCAAACAGGGCTTTGTAAGGACGTATCGATATCAATTCATCTTTTATGGGTTCTATGTCGCAGGGCTTTAAAACATTGGCTTTTATGGCAGCCTCGTATGCATTGTCCTCATAAATATCCCATGCACCAAAAACAATGTCGTTCAGGTTTGCAATGGGGACAATATTCTTTACCTCTTTGTAAACCTTTTCTTCGCCTCTGCCCAAACGCATAATACCTTCGCATGCAAACGAGCCGGTGGGTTTTGATAACCCTTTTCGAGACATAAGTACACCAATGATGGTGGTTGTTGTAACAGCACCAAGACCAATGCACATTACTCCTAATTTTCCGTTTGCGGGTTGCACCCTATTGTTTCTCATATCTTAATATGTTTTATATATCTTTATTAAATTAATGTTTCAAAATCTGTGGCAAAAGAACGGCTTTTTGTTTAATAAACCTAATTTCAGCCCTTTTGTTTTGAAATATTTACTAAAATAAACAATTTTATCGTAATCTATGCCATTATGCAATCTCAAAGAGGCCCTCTTTGAGAATCTCACAAACTGTGGGGTGAGGGAATACTGTGCGACGTAACTCTTCTATTGTAAGTCCGTTTGTTATTGCCATACATGCGGCACATACAAACTCGCTCGATGAGTTTCCAAGCATGTGAACTCCCAATACCTTGTTGTCGGTGGAAACCAAAATTTTACATATTCCTGTTTGTCCTTCGTTTTCGGCGACAAAACGTCCTGCATAGGTCATGGGTAATTTACTTAATCTGTATTCTATTCCTTGGTTTTGTGCCTGTTCTTCGGTTAAACCAACACAACTTACTTCGGGGTTGGTATATACAATTCCCGGGATGGCATTGTATTCCATACGGTCCTCTACTCCCAGAATGTGGTTTACGGCAACTTCACCTTCACGACTGGCAGTGTGTGCAAGTAAAGAAAAACCTGTAACATCTCCCGCCGCATATACATTCGGCATGGATGTCTGCATATACTCATTAACCTTTATACCTCGTTCTGTCTCAACCGGAATATTTTCCAATCCATATCCTTTTAATACCGGGCGACGTCCAACACTCATAAGAATTTTGTCGCCTTCTATCTGTTGTTCACAACCCTCGGCGTCGGTATAATATACTGTGTTGCCTTCAACTTTTGTAACTTTGCACGACAAATTGAACTTAATACCTTTTTTCGTGTATATACCACGTAACATCTCGCTTACCTCTTTATCCAATCCACCCAAAATTTCGGGTAACATCTCTATTACGGTAACCGGAATACCCAATGTGTTGTAGAAACTTGCAAACTCCATACCAATTACTCCACCGCCAATTATTACCATGCTTTCGGGTGCTGTTGTAAGAGCCAGAATCTCTCTGTTGGTAAGTATTGCTTCGTTCCCCTCTGTCCCTGGAATGGGAGGTACAAATGCCTCGCTACCGGTACATATAAGTAAATTCTTTGTTTCGTACTCCTGCTCGTTGCAAACAATGGTTATGCTGTTTGTATCACCTTTTTTAATATATGCCTCGGCGCGAATAACCTCAATATTGTTATGCTCCATCTTCATTTTAATGCCTGCAACCAGTTTGCGTACAACCTTTGTCTTGCGGTCAAATATTTTCTTGTAATCGTATACAACATTTTCGGTTGTTACTCCATACTTTTTACCTCCTTGTGCGTGGTCGAACATCTTTGCACTGTAAAGAAGTGTTTTTGTGGGAATGCAACCTTCGTTAAGGCATACTCCACCCAATTCGCGTTTCTCAAAGAGTATCACTTTCAATCCTTTTGCACCGGCATTCTCTGCCGCAACATATCCGGCAGGTCCTCCACCGAGTATCGCTAAATCGTACATATATTATATTTTGTGGTTACTACTTGTTATTTTATCTCCCAAATCTCATTTGTTTCCAATAGTTCTGCAAAGGTGTGATATGCTTTTTTCGCTTTCACCTCTTCCACCTGTGCGTGTACACTATCGTTGTATGTGGGTGCTTCCACATCGCGTATAACTCCTAATGCTATTGGGAACTCGGGACCCTCCATCAGTGCCAGTTTCAGGTGTAGTGTAGGGTCTGTGCAATGTGCATCGTGGACAAGAATATCTTTCTCGGTTATGCCGTTCTCTCCAATCTTTACCACCTTTAAACCGAATCCTTCTTGTGCAAGACCATATTCAAGATTCTCGCCAAAAAGCATGGGACTGCCATGTTTTAAATAAATGGCATTCTTTGCACGTCCCTCTTTGGTGTATATACTGTCGTGTGTTCCATTATTAAATATTACACAGTTCTGCAATACTTCTGTAACCGATGCTCCTTTGTGCTTTGCTGCTTCTTTGAGACATTCCACTGCTGCAGACATATCTGTTGCCACGCAACGTGCAAAGAAGTTTCCACGTGCACCAAAACATAGTTCGGCTGGGCGGAACGGGTCCTCTACTGTACCGTAAGGCGATGACTTACTAACAAAACCACGTGCCGATGTAGGTGAATATTGTCCTTTTGTCAAACCATATATGCGGTTGTTGAGCAGTATCATGTTTAGGTCAATATTACGACGCACTGCATGTATAAAGTGGTTTCCGCCAATGGCAAGCCCATCTCCGTCGCCCGAAACCTGCCAAATGGTTAGGTTCGGGTTTGCAACCTTAGCACCTGTGGCAATGGCTGCCGCACGTCCGTGTATGGTATGAAAACCATATGTATTCATGTAGTAGGGCAGACGCGAAGAACATCCGATTCCCGATATTACTGCAATTTCGTGTGGTGCGACACCTATCTCGCTCATGGCTTTGTGCAGTGCACCAAGGAATGCGTGGTCGCCACAACCCGGACACCAACGTGGTTGCCCGAACTTATAGTCTTGTGCTTTATATTCGCTCATAATTTATTCCTCCATTATTTTTGTGAATGACTCAACTAAAGTGGCAACGTTAAACGGTTGTCCTTTTACTTCGTTGTGCTGGTACAGGTTTATTCCTTCTATCTGCATACGCAGGTATGCTGCAAACTGTCCCATATTCTGTTCGGCAACAACAACCTTTTTGTATCGGCGAAGAACCTCTTCTGTGTTACAGGGTAATGGATTGATATATTTGAAGTGTGCAAGAGCCACTTTCTTTCCTTCACTATTCATCTGTTGCATAGCCTCGAACAGGTGTCCGTATGTTCCGCCAAAACCAACAATCAACATATCGGCATCTTTGCATCCTTCTACCTCAACCTCGGGTATGCTGTTCGCTATGCGACGTACTTTTTCAGCGCGTTGTTCCACCATCAAATGGTGGTTTGCCGGGTCATTGCTTATGGCACCGGTTGTGTTGCTCTTCTCCAAACCACCAATGCGATGCGCAAAACCGGGAGTTCCGGGAACAGCCCAATAGCGCACAAGGGTCTCGGGATTACGTTTGTATGGCGACCAACCGTCTGCCATCTCTGTTGTTACATAATTGGGTGTTATGGCAGGGTACTTGTTTAAGTCGGGTAATTTCCATGCAGCAGAACCATTAGCAATGAATGCATCGGTAAGCAATATCACAGGAGTCATGTGCTCCACAGCAATTTTACATGCCATATATGCCGCATCGAAACAGTCGGTTGGTGATGTGGCTGCTATCACAGGCATGGGACTTTCTCCATTTCTGCCGAATAACGCCTGCAACAAATCGGTCTGTTCCGACTTTGTGGGTAGTCCGGTCGATGGTCCACCACGTTGTACATCTATAATTACAAGTGGCAGTTCTGTTATTACTGCAAGGTTTATTGCTTCACTTTTTAAACATATACCGGGTCCCGAAGTCGATGTACAAGCCAATGCGCCGGCGTATGCGGCACCTACGGCAGATGCACAACCGGCAATCTCGTCTTCGGCCTGCATTGTAACAACGTTTAGTGATTTATGTTTTGCAAGTTCATGCAGAATATCTGTAGCAGGAGTTATGGGGTATGAACCAAGAAATAGTTGCATACCTGCTTTTTCGGCAGCGGCAATAAGTCCATAAGCAGTTGCTTTATTACCGTTTATATCCATGTATCTGCCCTTTTCTGTCTCTTTGCTCTCTATGCTGTATGTGTGCGAAATAGATGAATGGGTATTATGTCCCATGTCGTATCCGGCACGTAAAACTTTTATATTGGCATCGGCTATTTCCGGCTTCTTCGCAAATTTTGTTCTTAACATACCTTCCGCTAATGAAAGGTCGCGATCGAACAGCCAACATACCAGTCCCAAAGCAAACATGTTCTTGCAACGAACAATACTTTTATTGTCGAGTCCGCTATCTTTCAGTGTTTCCAAACACATAGATGTTATGGGGCATGGTACCACTTCGCAAGTTATTCCCAATTCTGTAATAGGGTTGTCGGTCTTGAACTCTGCTTTTTCCAAATCTTTTGCTGTAAAAGAATCGGTATCTATTATGATGGCAGCAGTGGGTTTGCAATATTTGTATTGTGTCTTTAGGGCGGCGGGGTTCATGGCAATTAACACATCGCATTTATCACCGGGTGTCATTACCTTGTTTGCTCCTATATGCACCTGAAATCCCGAAACTCCGGTTAAAACTCCTTGCGGAGCACGAATGTCGGCGGGGTAGTCGGGGAATGTGCATATATCGTTGCCCACCGTTGCCGATATTGTGGAAAAAATATTACCTGCAAGTTGCATTCCGTCTCCCGAGTCTCCCGAGAAACGAACAATAACCTGATCCAGTGCCAGTGTTTTCTTCTGTTCTGTCATGTTAGTTAGGTTGTATAGATATTTGTTTATTTATTTGTTGCCAAATTTCGTAAACATTTATCAAATGAAAAAGTATTTTTGCGAATACTTTTAGAACAGTGAGAAAAAACTTTGCATTATTTGCCTAAATAGGGTGGTTACATCATGCTCTCTCCGCTTTCGTAATCATCATAACTACTGTTCTCACTCTGTTTGCGGTCGGAACGTTTTGCTTTCATGTTTCCAAAACTGTATGACAATGTCGCACTGAATCTGCGACCTCCATGTCGGTTTTCTGCATCGCGATGGAATGTGTTGTCGCCGGTAACGGTATGCCAGCCTCTGGAATCGAGAACATCGCGCACATTTAAACTGATACTCCATTTTTGATTGAAACTTTTTCTTACTCCCAGGTCTAATGAGTAGTTTGGCTTGCGGTATCCTTGTGCTACAATGCGACGTGCGTCGTAACGTCCTGTGGCTTGCATTGTTACAGACCAAGGTAACATGATACTTGCAGTCATTCTGGCATTCCATGAGAAATGTTCATCTTCCTTACCTGTAACTTCTTGTCCGGCAATGTCATATTTAAATCCATCCAGTTTGTAATAGAAAAGGTTTACAGTGGTGGTAAGGTCTACTCTCTTCAGAATACGGTTTTTGCCTATAATCTCTAATCCTGCCGACTGCTCACTTGCAACATTCTCAAAGGTTGTGTATATAACATTATCGTTGCTGTAACTTATGCGCTCTATAACATCGTCGGTAGTACGGTAATATCCCGAAACAGATAATGTGTGTTCTTTCCAATTCTTTATGTAGTTTAGTTCGTATGCATTGGAGAATTCGGGAGTCAGGTTTGGGTTTCCGTAAGAAATGTTTGTGGAGTCGTTGATGTTTCTGAAATCGTTCAGTTGGTGTCCGCGTGGGCGACGCAAACGACGTGTGTAATTGACCTGCAACTCATTGCCGTTTGGCAGTGAATAGGAAAGGAACATGCTGGGAAACAATTCAAAGAAATTCTTGTTGGTATATGTTGGAATATCTCCACTGTTCTCTTGTTGCCAATTTACACTACGTGTTTTTACACGCCAATATTCTCCGCGCAGTCCCAACTGGTATCCAAGTTTTCCTATTCGTCCCGAATATGTGCCGTAAAAAGCATGAGTGTCCTGGTTGTAGATGAAACGGTTATATAGTCCTTCGTCTATTTTGCTATGTTGTGGGTCGGTATATGTTATGGTAGGACTCTTGTCGCGTGATAAAGAGCCTTGATACCCTGCTTCAATACGTGCATTGTCGTTAATTTTATTTTCGTAATCGAGTTTTATTTCTGTGTTTGTATTCTTCGATTTGTTGTCCTGGAACTGGTAGGTTTCGTATTCGCTTCCGTCATTTATCCTTTCGCTCTTTTGTAGGTATGTGGCTTTGCGGTTCATGTTCCAAATGTTATGTCCCACAGACATGTCAATGAAATGCCCTTCACGAAATGTATGACGATAGCCCATATCGAAATTCATCATTCGAGGTGAATTGTCTTGTAATGTTGTTCTCAACCTCTTCTCAGTAATCTCTTGTGTCGATAAGGAACCACTCTCACTCCATACATTACTTTCGGGCTTGCCACCACCGAGCATTCCTGTTATGTTGGTGTATAACTCATCCTTAGGTGTAAATCTCCATGTAACTCCTGCACGCATAAAAAGATTATTATGCTTGCGCTCTCCTTCGCTCCATTGTCGTTGGAACGTATCGCGATTATAATACTCCGATATAGTTTCTCCGCTATTCTCGTGGCTCATGTTGCGGTAATTGATATTTGCATATGCATCCAATTTCCCACTGCTGTAGTTTATATTGCCACCGGCATTGTAGCCTCCTTCGGAGTCTCCTCCGGCTTGTACACTTCCGTAATATCCTGCTTTGCGGTCGCGCTTTAAGACAATGTTTATTATACCTGCTGTTCCTTCGGGTGAATGTTTTGCCGATGGGTTTGTTATAACCTCTATTTTTTCAATGCTTCCTGCCGGCATCTGTTGTAGAATATCTCCTTGATTTTCCGACGTTAGTCCCGATGCCTTGCCGTTTATCCACACTGTTACACTCTCGCTACCGCGTAACGATACAGTTCCTTCGTTGTCTACCTCAACCGATGGAATATCCGTTAGTACATCGGTAGCGGAACCTCCTGTTGCTGCAATATTCTGGTCTATGGTAAATACACGTTTGTCAATTTCAAAACTCATCTGACTACGTTGCTCGGTTACCACAACCTCTTTCAGTAGTTTTGTGTCCGGTTTCAATGCAACTGTTCCAATGTTGTGTTTGCTGTTTGTTGTTGTCAAGTGTCTTACATCGGTCAAATAACCTACAAAAGAGAATTGCAGTTTATATTTACCTGCTTTAACATCGGTGATGGTAAATGTACCTTCTTCGTCGGTGGTGCCACCGTTTATGGGAGTTGTACTGCCTTCGGGGATTAATGCGACAGTTACAAATCCCAAAGGTTCTTTGGTCTTTGAATCAATTATTGAACCGGTTATTATATTGCTGTTTTGTGCGTAAAGTGTAATTGAAATTACAAATAACAGTATAAAAGAAATTAGTTTTCGCATTATTTTCAAGTATTATTTTGAATAAGACATTTATAACAGGTGAAAGTTTAAGAAACTGTTTTAATTTCTAAACAAAAACCATTGTTGGTTTAAAATTCTGGTTCTTTGTTGCAAAGTTAAAACTATTTTGCCTTATAATACTCTTTCTGTTGCAATATTAAGAGATTTATATCTCATAATAATTGCATAATTTACCGCTTTTAACTATCTTCGCGTCGAATTTGTAAAAGAGAATATTAATTTTAAAAACAGTATATTATGATTAATGCTCAAGACATTAAAATTGGAACAGCAATCCGCATGGATGGCAAGTTGTATTTTTGTATCGATTTCTTACATGTAAAACCCGGTAAGGGAAACACTTTCATGCGTACAAAACTTAAAGACGTTGTAAACGGTTATGTTTTGGAGCGTCGTTTCAATATCGGTGAGAAGTTGGAAGATGTTCGCGTAGAGCGTCGTCCCTACCAATATCTCTATCAAGAGGGTACCGATTACATCTTCATGAATCAAGAGACATACGAGCAAGTACCCATCCCTGCATATCAAATAAACGGTGTCGATTACATGAAAGAGGGTATGGTATTAGAGGTTGTAAGCGATGCTTCTACCGAGACAGTTCTCTTTGCCGATATGCCCGTTAAGGTTGTTTTGGCAGTAACATATACCGAACCCGGTTTAAAGGGCGATACAGCGACAAATACAACAAAACCTGCAACATTGGAGACCGGTGCCGAAATTCGTGTACCTCTCTTCATTAACGAGGGAGAACTTGTAGAGGTTGATACTCGCGACGGTTCATACGTAGGACGTGTAAAGGCTTAAAACTTAGAAAATTGTTATACTCTATAATAGTTCCGGTTTATAACAGACCCGGAGAGATAAAAGAATTTCTCGATAGTCTGTCTGCTCAGACGGTGAAACCTTTTGAGTTGCTAATTATAGAGGATGGTTCCAAAGAACGATGTGATCATTTGCTTGATCACTATCGTTCTTTTTTTACCATTCATTACTATTATAAACCCAACTCGGGTCGTAGTGATACTCGTAACTATGGCATGGAACGTGCTATGGGCGATTACCTTCTCTTTTTCGATTCCGACGTAATATTGCCTCCTTTCTATTTCGAAAAGTTACAACAGGCAATGAATACTCAATATTGCGACTGTTTTGGTGGTCCCGATGCAGCCGATGCCTCTTTTTCGGATATGCAAAAGGCTGTCAGTCATGCTATGACATCGTTTTGGACCACAGGTGGCATACGTGGTGGAAAGGCGGTTATGGAAAAGTTCTGTCCGCGTACCTTTAACATGGGACTTTCCAAAGAGGTTTTCGACAAGGTTGGTGGTTTCGAGGATATGATGGGCGAGGATATCGATTTAAGTCTCAGAATACGTAAGGCGGGTTTCACCACTCGTCTCATACGCGAAGCGTTTGTGTATCATAAACGTCGTGTAGACCTTTCTCGCTTTTTTAAGCAGGTCAATAACTTCGGACAAGCACGTATCTGGTTACAGATAAAGCATCCGGGTTCGTTAAAGTTGGTGCATACACTTCCTGCTCTCATGCTCATTATGGGTGCATTGTTACTTGTTGCATCTATATTCTATCCATGGTTGCTTTTGTTGCCACTGATATATCTGTTGCTCATATTCTTCGATTCGCTTGTTAAGAATCGAAGCATAAAGGTGGCATATTTATCGGTACTTGCAGCCATTGTGCAGATAACAGGTTACGGAACCGGTTTTATGAAGGCTTTTTGGTTCAAACTTATACTTAAACAGCCTTTGGAAACTAAAAAGAACCTTACCAAATTGTATAATCGTGGTTAATGCATTTTGCAGTTTCGAAAATGAATGGTGAAAGAGTTAAATTAAGCATTAAGGAGTGGCCCGAGGATGAACGTCCTCGTGAAAAGGTGCTTCGTTGCGGTGTCTCTACACTCAGCAAATCGGAACTGCTTGCTCTTCTCATAGGTTCCGGCAGTCCCGATGAGTCGGCTGTCGAACTGATGAAAAAGGTATTAGCCTCTTGTGGCGACAGCATTGCGGAACTTGCAAAACTATCGGTAGACGATTTATGTACTTTCAAGGGTATAGGCACGGCAAAGGCTATAACCATTCTTGCCGCTTGTGAGTTATGGAAACGTCGTCAGTCCGATGAACAGAGCGAGACAATAAGAATAACATCCTCTGCCGATATATATAAATATTTCTATCCGCTTATGTGCGACCTTACAGTAGAAGAGAGTTATGTACTGTTGCTCAATAACCGTAATTGCGTTATAGATAAAGTGAAGATAGGTACCGGCGGACTCACATCTACGGTTGTAGATATACGTATTGTATTGCGTGAAGCACTCCTTAAGCGTGCAACAGGTATTGCGCTATGTCACAATCATCCTTCGGGTAGTTTGCGTCCCAGCAGCGAGGACGACCGTCTTACACAAAATTTGGCATCGGCGTCAAAGGTGATGAACATTCGTTTCCTCGACCACATTATATTTACCGATGGGAAATATTACAGTTATTCAGATGAAAATCGTTTGTGATTATGGAAAAATATCAGATAGAGGCGAAAATAGTTGAAATGTTGAAAACGGTTTACGACCCCGAAATTCCTGTAAACCTTTACGACCTTGGACTTATATATCGCATAGATGTACTCGACAACAATGTGGTGGAGATAGATATGACCCTTACTGCACCAAATTGTCCTGCAGCAGATTTTATGATGGAGGATGTAAAGCAAAAGGTGGCTTCCATCGAGGGAATCGACGAGGTGAAGTTGAACCTTGTTTTTGAACCGGAGTGGAGTCAGGACCTTATGACCGAAGAGGCAAAATTGGAACTTGGTCTGCTTTAGAAATATGTTAAATATATATAGTTTCCTATGAAAAAGGTATATTTTCTTTCAGACGCACATCTTGGTTCGTGGGCGTTGGAACATCGTCGCACACAGGAACGGCGCATAGTATCGTTTCTCGATAAAATAAAACACGATGCAGGTGCTATATATATGCTGGGCGACATGTTCGACTTTTGGTATGAACATAAATATGTTGTTCCCAAAGGGTATACACGCTTTCTGGGTAAGATATCTGAACTTACCGATAGGGGGATAGAGGTACATTTTTTTACCGGAAACCACGACCAGTGGTGTCTCGACTATTTCGAGCAGGAGTGCGGAATGATTATACATCGCGAACCATTCCTGACAGAGATAATGGGTAAGGTGTTTTTTCTTGCACATGGCGATGAGTTCTCGAACGACAAGAAGTATGCAGTGTTACGTAGTATGTTTCGTAGTAATGTGTTACGTTTCTTGTTCTCGACATTGCATCCTCGTTGGAGTTTGTGGCTTGGACATAGTTGGGCAAAGTATAGCATGATACAACATAAAATTAAGGGCGATACGCCGTTTATGGGTAGGGAGAATGAACCTTGTGTACAGTTTGCCGAGCAATATCTGCGAAAACACTCTACAATCGATTGTTTTATTTTCGGACATCGTCATTGCGACGAAGATATGATGCTTAATGATAAAGCACGTTGCATTATTTTAGGCGATTGGATATACTCCTTTGCTTATGTCGTGTACGATGGAAAGACCATCTCACATGAACGTTATATCGAGGGTGATGAACGGGAAATTGTTTTGCAGAGCGAATAAAAAAGTTAGCGACTAAAAAACATTTTTTTAGTCGCTAACTTTTTATATATTAATATTTAGAGTCCCTTTACAATTTCGTATGTGTCGCTGGCAATCATTAACTCCTCGTCTGTAGGGATAAGTAAAACCTTTACTTTCGATTCCGGGGTCGATAGGACGCACTCTTCACCACGCATCTTGGCATTTACCTCTTTATCTATTTCAATGCCAAGGAATTCAAGCCCTTTGAGCGATGCCTCACGTATACCTCCCTGATTCTCGCCTACACCGCCTGCAAAAGCAATGACATCAACACCGCCCATTGCTGCTGCATAGGCACCAATATATTTCTTTATGCGGTATGCATACATTGTGTTCGACAATATTGCACGTTTGTTGCCCTCTTTGGCTGCACTTTCCACTTCACGCATATCCATAGATATTCCCGAAACACCTGTAACGCCCGACTTCTTATTTAAAAGGTCCGAAAGTCCGTGAGTGTCCAAATTCAGTTTATCCATTATGAAAGGTATTGCACCTGCGTCAATGTCTCCACTGCGTGTACCCATCATCAATCCTTCCAAGGGTGTAAGACCCATAGAGGTATCTATGCTCTTACCATCCTTTACTGCGGTGATAGAACCTCCGTTGCCAATGTGGCAAGTGATGATGCGGCTACCCTCAGCCGGCATGTTGAGCATCTCCAAGGCACGTTTGGTAACATAACGATGCGATGTTCCATGGAAACCATAACGACGTATGCCATAGTCGGTATACAATTCATAGGGTAGAGCGTACATGAAAGCGTAGTCGGGCATTGTTTGGTGGAACGATGTATCGAATACTCCAACCTGTGGCATGTTGGGCGCAATGGCTTTTACTGCATCCACTCCTTTAAGGTTTGCAGGGTTATGTAAAGGAGCAAGGTCGCTACATGCTGCGAAATCCTTCAGTACCTCGTCTGTAAGCAATGTCGATTTGCTGAATTTTTCACCGCCATGTACCATACGATGACCAACTGCATCAATTTCGTTTATAGACTTCAGTACACCGAACTTGTCACCTGTTATAGTCTCTATAATAAGGCTTACACCTGCGGTGTGTTCAGGTATAGCCTTGTGTATAACCTCTTTTTCACCATTGGGTAATGTCAGTTTCAGGAATGAATCCTCTAAACCAATCTTTTCAATTCCGCCTTTTGCAAGCACCTCTTTTGTCTCAATGTCGAACAGTTGGTATTTTATCGATGAACTACCACAGTTCAAAACTAATATTTTCATAGTCTATAGTTATTTTAAGTGTGTGATATCAATGATGTGTATATATAAAAAGTCCTCCCCTAATGGAAGCAGGGGAGGTGTCCCTTAAGGGACAGGGTTGGGTTTTTTATCTTTTTGCTGCTATTGCTTGATTTGCAGTGATGGCAATCATCATGTAAACATCCTCTATTGAGCATCCACGTGAAAGATCGTTTACGGGACGTGCAATACCTTGAAGAACAGGGCCGATAGCCTCTGCACCGCCTAAGCGTTGTACCAGTTTATAACCAATGTTACCGGCGCCCAAGTCGGGGAATACAAGAACGTTTGCTTTACCTGCTACTGTTGAGCCGGGCGCTTTGCTTGCACCAACAAAAGGAACTAACGCGGCATCGGCCTGTAATTCGCCATCGAGAGCCAGTGCCGGATTAAGTTCATGTGCCAGTCTTGTTGCTTCTGCCACCTTCTCTACCATTTCGTGTTTAGCCGAACCTTTGGTCGAAAAACTGAGCATTGCAACACGAGGCTGTTCCAAACCTGCGATAGCCTGTGCGGTCTGTGCTGTACAAACTGCAATTTGAGACAACTGCCCTGCATCGGGGTTGGGTGTTACCGCCACATCGGCAAAGAACAGAACACCATCTTCGCCATACTCTTTTGCTTTGGTAAGCATCATCATACAACCCGACACACATGTGATTCCCGGTGTAGTTTTAATAATTTGCAGTGCAGGACGTAGAACATTTCCTGTTGTGTTAAGTGCACCTGCTACTTGTCCGTCTGCATCGCCGTTCTTTATTATCAGACAGCCAAGGTATAGAGGGTTGCGTACCAACTTCTGCGCCTCCTCCATTGTCATCCCTTTTGCCTTGCGAAGTTCAAACAGCAGTGTTGCATACTTCTCTGCGTCGGGATTATTCTCCGGGTCGATAATTGTAGCCTTATCGATATGCTTTAAACCAAACTGTTCTGCTAAAGAGAGAATCTCTGTTCTGTTACCCAGAATTATGAGGTCGGCAATTCCATCGGCAATGGCTTTGTCGGCTGCTTTCAATGTGCGCTCCTCGGTTCCTTCGGGGAGTACGATGCGCTGTCTATCTTGACTTGCGCGTTCAATAAGGTTTTTTATAACATCCATTATGATAAAATTTATTTAAAATTGTTCATAAACATAATGTCTGTGGGATGTTATCTCGCAGGCATACTTAAATCTTATTGCAAAGATATACATTTTTGTCCAAATGACATTCATTTTTGTTTAAATGATTATTTTTCTGTGCCAACTTACAATATTTTTTGTTTCTGCACCTCCTTTTTTTGAATATAAAAGATATTTTTGCATTGAAAATAGAGATACACTATGGATGATAGAGTAGAGTATAATACCCTTACTTTTAAAGAAGCCTTTCCACAGTTGGTACAATTGTGGCAATCCTCTTTTGGTGATAGTAAGGAGTTTATAAATGCTTTTTTCGACCTTTTCGAAGCAGAACATCATCTGCACACTTTGTCGCTCGGTAGTGTTGTTGTGTCGGTCCTCTATGCACTACCTTTTACCATAAGTTGTAATGGCAAGGAGTTGCCGGTGGCATATATATATGCAGTTGCAACCGATGAGGCTTTTCGTGGCAAAGGGTATATGTCGCATCTCATGGCAAGGGTACATACTTCACTTGCTCTCAATGGCTTCTCAGCGGCAATTCTATTACCGGCATCGACAAAATTGCGTGATTATTATAAACAAATGGGTTATAAAGATGTAAAATGGGGTGAATCATCGTTCTACAAGAGTATACCTGCGTTAATGTACTATCCTATCGATGGTAGACTGCCCAAACAACTTAATATACATCATTTTTTTACATAAATAGATTTGTATATACGACAAATAAATTTTTGTTGTTATATTCGCAGAAATAATTCAAAAATTTTATGAGGAATCTTAAGTATCTTTTTGTATGGGCAGTTGTTGCTACCATGTCATCGTGTGGGGTTGCCCCCGATGTACCTCCCGGTGATGTGGCGCTGAAGGTCTTTACGGCAATAACCTCGGGTGAGGCACAAGTGATAAAAGATAATATATATATATCGGATACCATTCAACGAAAATCGTTTGAATACTATTTGGATATAGCGATGTCTTCGCAACAGTATAATGAAAATACCGCATCTTTTGAGGAAGATTATACGGTAGTTAGTGAGATTATCGATGGTGAAAGAGTCGAAGTCGTTTTAACCGGTACAAACCCATTGGGGCAACCTGTTCGTCTTACTGTTAAATTACTGATAATAGATGGGGTATGGAAGGTCGATGGCGACCATGCTGTATACGCTATAGATAAATAAAACAGAGAGCAATTGCTCTCTGTTTTATTTATCTATTTATTTATTTATTTCAAAGTGTCAATCAGTTCATTTATGGTCATGCATCGTTGCTCTCCGGTTGCCATCTCCTTTACGGTAAGAGAGCCCGACTGCATCTCGTTTTCGCCTATAAGAGCAACGAAGGGAATATTGTGGTTGTTGGCATAGCACATCTGTTTCTTCATTTTGTCGCTGCTTGGGTATAGTTCTGCCGATATGCCGGCACTGCGTAACTTTGTTACCAAACCAAGTGAGTACATAGCCTCTTTCTCTCCGAAATTGACGAACATCACCTTTGTATTTAGAATGGACGCTTCGGGGTAAAGGTTTAGTTGGTTCATTACGTCGTATATCCTATCTGCTCCAAAAGAGATACCTACACCGGATACTCCATCCATGCCGAATACTCCTGTAAGGTTATCGTATCGTCCTCCTCCGGTTATGCTGCCTATCTGTACATCAAGTGCTTTAACCTCCAATATGGCTCCGGTGTAGTAGTTGAGTCCGCGGGCAAGTGTTAAGTCGAGGTCTACTGCACTTTTCAAGTTTAACGATGCTATTGCGTTTAGTATAAACGAAATCTCTTCTACACCCTTTTCTCCGGTTTCGTTCCCCTTAAGTACGGTTGCAATGGTCTCTAACTTGTCGTTGTTGCCTCCTTGTGCCTGCAGAATAGGTAATAGTTTCTCTATCGATGAATCTCCAATACCCTTTTCTCTCATTTCGGCAATTACACCGTCGAGTCCTATCTTCTCGAACTTGTCAATAGCAATGGTTATATCGATAATCTTATCGGGTTCACCAATAACTTCTGCAATGCCGGCAAGGATTTTTCTGTTGTTCAACTTTATAGCAACACGTATATTCAGTTTGTTGAATACATGGTCTATAAGTTGTATCAGTTCCACCTCGTTAATGAGCGAGTTATTGCCTATTACATCGGCATCGCATTGGTAGAACTCGCGGTAACGTCCTTTTTGTGGTCTGTCGGCACGCCATACCGGTTGTATTTGGTAGCGTTTGAAGGGGAATGTCAGTTCATCACGATGCATCACTACATAACGTGCAAATGGTACAGTGAGGTCGTAACGTAGTCCCTTTTCGCAGAACTTCGAAGCCAATTTGGCGGCATTACGACTTAGCAATTCTTCGTCTGTTATTCCGTTGAAGTAGTCACCGGAGTTCTGTATCTTAAAGAGTAGTTTGTCTCCTTCTTCACCATATTTCCCCATGAGTGTCGACAAGTTTTCCATTGCGGGTGTCTCTATCTGGCGAAATCCAAACAGGTGAAAAGCCTCTCTTATAGTATTGAATATATAGTTTCTTTTTGACATCTCTACAGGTGAGAAGTCTCGTGTTCCCTTTGGTATTGATGGTTTAGAAGCCATTGTTTTTATTTTATAATAATGTGAAAAAATCTTTTAGTCGCGACGGCCAAGGTAAATCATTACATAATATATAAGTGTGGCTAGTGATGAGAGGGCTGCCACAACGTATGTATATGCTGCCGAGCGCAGTGCACTCGATGCTGCCGGCTGTGTATTACGGTTGGTTATGCCCGATGCCGATAACCATGCTATGGCACGACGGCTTGCATCTACCTCAACAGGCAGAGTAATGAAACTGAATAGTGTGGTTGTTGCAAAAAGTACAATTCCGGCAAGTAATATTCCGGGGAACATCTGCACTGTCAATATACCTATAAGAAGTATCCATGTCATCCAGTTCGATGCAAACGATACTACCGGTACAAGTGCCGACCTCATCTTCAATGGTGCGTATGCTTTGGCATGTTGTACAGCATGCCCGCATTCGTGTGCCGCAACAGCCGCAGCCGCTATGCTCGATGAGTTATAAACTCCATTGCTCAGATTTACAGTTTTATTTGCCGGGTTATAGTGGTCGGTGAGTTGTCCGGGTGTGCTTATAACCTTAACATCGTAAATGCCGTTGTCGTGCAACATTTTTTCGGCAATATCTCTACCGGTCATGCCATAACCTATAGGCATTTGGGAATATTTTTTGAATTTGCTTTGCAGGTTTGCCTGTACAATATAACTAGCCAAAGCAATTCCTATGAATAAAGCAATGTAGAGATAGTTGAAACTATATTCCACTCCTTGGTTGGCAACTGCTTGTGCCAAAATATAAGTCGATGTCAATATTGTCATAACAAAAAAAATTGGTTTCTATAATAACGCGCAGGCAAATCGTAAAGATTTAGCCTGCTTTTATATGTTTTAAATGTTACGTGTTATTGTCTGCTCTCTGTCAGGGCCTATAGATATATATTTAACAGGTACTCCTAACTTCTCTTCGAGGTATTTAACGTAGTTTATGAATGCTTCGGGCAGGTCCTCTTCTCGTGTTATTCTTGTCAGGTCGCACTGCCAGCCTTTAATCTCTTCATAAACAGGTTCTACACCTTCTATGTCGTAAGGCAGGTGTGTCAAGGTCTCTCCATCCTTTTTGTATGCTACACAGGCTTTTATTACAGGGAATGTGTCCAACACATCGCTCTTCATAAGTATAAGGTGAGTAACACCATTTATCATTATTGTGTATTTGAGTGCAACAAGGTCTATCCAACCGCAACGACGTTCACGCCCTGTTACAGCACCATATTCATGTCCGCGGTCTCGCATTTCGGCACCCACTTCATCGAATAATTCTGTGGGGAACGGACCTGCTCCCACGCGTGTGCAGTATGCTTTTGTAATACCATATACGTTGCCTATTCTGTTGGGTGCAATACCCAAACCGGTACATGCTCCTGCGCATACAGTGTTCGATGAAGTTACAAAGGGATAACTACCAAAATCAATGTCGAGCATGCTACCTTGTGCTCCTTCGCCCAAAACACTCTTGCCTTCGTTCATTAGGTCGTTCACCATCTGTTCGCTATCAATGAGTCGGAATCCTTTGAGATATTCAATGCCTTCGAACCACTTTTGCTCCATTTCAGTTATGTCGTAACTGTAATCGAGGCTCTTGAGAATCTGTTCGTGGCGAGCCTTTGCTTGTGCATATTTCTCCTCGAAATTCTCCAATATATCGCCTACGCGCAAACCGTTACGGCTAATCTTGTCGGTGTATGTAGGACCTATTCCTTTACCGGTTGTGCCAACCTTGGCGTCGCCCTTTGCTGCCTCATATGCAGCATCCAAAACACGGCCTGTGGGTAATATAAGGTGTGCTTTCTTTGAAATGAACAGGTTTTTGCGTAGGTTGTATCCTGCTTTTTCCAACTCTTCGGCTTCGCCTTTAAAAAGTGCCGGGTCCAAAACAACGCCATTGCCTATGATGTTTGTTTGCCCACCTTGGAATATGCCCGAAGGTATTGAACGCAAGACAAACTTCTTGCCCCCGAACTCCAATGTATGTCCTGCGTTGGGACCACCCTGGAAACGGGCAACTACATCGTATTGAGGTGTCAAAACATCAACGATTTTACCTTTTCCCTCGTCTCCCCATTGGAGACCCAATAGTACGTCTATGCTCTTCTTCATACGTTTTTCGGTTTCTTATCTCTTTCTCATTTTACGCCTTTTTGCTGTCTGATGACATTTGGTGCATAGACCGTAAATGTAGAGAGAGTAGTGTGTTAAGTGAAATTTCTTAATATTCGCCGTTATGGTTTCTTTAATGTTTATATTAGTTGTCTCTACCACTTTACCGCAATTCGTGCATATCATGTGGCTCTTTTCGTTACCGAAACATTTTTCGTATTTCGATGTCGAACCGAACTGATGATGAATAACAAGGTTTGCGTTTATAAGTAACGCAATGGTGTTATATACGGTTGCACGGCTCACTCTGAACTTTTCATCTTCCATATTTTTTAGCAATGTCTCTATTTCGAAACTGCCGTTTATGGAGTAAATGGCTTTCAAGATAGCGAACCGCTCTGGTGTGCGGCGAAATTTGTTTTCTTTCAGATATTCCGTAAATATCTGTTTTACAGTCTCTTCATTCTTAACGCTATCCATTGTGTTCAGTGTTGCTTACAAAGATACCTTTTTTTTGTGATATACGGTTTGTTATGACTGTTTTTTCTTGAACTTTTACTTAAAAGATGTTATGCTTTTCTGTTTTTGTCTTTTTTGTCTGTATTGTTCATTCTTTTTGAACAACTCTGTACAGTATGCTGTTTTTGTTCATATCAGCATCGGCTATTACATTTCTCAATCTTTGCATCTTATTCTCTTTATCAGTTTCCAAATAGTGTATCAAAGATGTATATGCACAATTTATAAGTGGATGCCTGTTCTCATTTTCCGTTCCCAATACCTTACATAAATTTAAAAAGAACTCTTTTTCCTGTCCTTGTTCCAAGATACCCCCTCTTCTGAATATATGCGACATGGTCAAGAATCCGCAATATGAGAAAAGTCCCTCCTCTTTTTTTATCCATAACAGAGCGTTGTCGGGTGTATTGGCAATGTTCGATAGCAGGTTCATTGCAAGGTGATCGGCTATCTCGGTGAATGGGGCTGTAGCAATCCACTCCAGAGCATCGTTTGCGGTGAACTCTTCTGCCGGCATAAGAAATATGGCAAGCATTTTACATTCACGTATACTGCTGCTCCACAGTAAGGTTGCTAATTCTCTGCTTTTTTTGTATTCTGTAGCCAATGCTTTCAGTCGTGGAATTTCCACACCGAAATTAATTTTGTAGTTGAGTCCTTGTTTGCGTTGGTGTGCCGAAACAACACCATTCATCGATAATCGAAGCCTCTTTTTTATATCTGAAATCTCCCGGTTTATATCTCTATCCATAGAGTTTTAACTTATTTCACAGATTGGTGTTTCTTGCGATAACTATTCGGTGTTTCGTTCATTGTGCGATAGAACGAAGCATAGAACGATTGGCGGTTGGCAAACCCAACAGATGTGCCAATCTCTTCAATTGTCATGTCTGTGTAACGTTTATCGCTCAAACGGTGTAATGCCTCTTTTATACGATATTCGTTTATAAGACACGAAAAATTTGTGTTGAAACGAGAATTTACCACAGCAGAAATATA
This sequence comes from uncultured Bacteroidaceae bacterium, assembly GCA_964512955.1. Taxonomy (GTDB): domain Bacteria; phylum Bacteroidota; class Bacteroidia; order Bacteroidales; family Bacteroidaceae; genus HGM04593. The sequence goes on along the minus strand of CAZEKX010000005.1, from coordinate 29,971 downwards.
GCGAGTGTTTGTGTTTAGTTCTTTTGCCAACTCTTTTGCCGAGAAATCCTTGTTTCTATACCTCTTCTCAATAACAATTATGTTGAGAATTTTATCGTAAATCTCATCTGCCAACTCTGCTCGTATAAGTGAACGGTAGGTGGCATTCTTCTCTTTTTTCTCCTTAATATTATAAGGAGTGTGTTTAGTGTCTGTCATAGTGTTTTTCCAATGTTCTTCGCGAATATACATTTTTTTTGATAAAACACTATTTTTTTGTCTTCTTTTTTTGAAATTAGGAATAAAAAAGTCAATAATACCGTTATTTACACTTGTTCAAGAGATTTACAACTCTATATTTATCATATCCCATCTCAACAGCCTTGTTTAATGTTGCTCTTGCCATCTCTTTTTTACCTTGTTTAAGCAAAATTTCAGCATGCGTTATACGAAATTCTCCTCTTAGAGGTTCAAGTTCAATAGCCTTCTCAATATCCATTCTAGCCAGTTCGGTCTGTCCCTCTTCCAATTCAATATTGCTTCGTGCCACATAATATTCGGCATTGTCGGGTTCCTCTTCCAACAACTGCTCAAGCAACATGAGGCTTTCATTTATTTTGCCACTCTTGTGGTATAACAAAGCCAATGATAAACGTGCTTTGTTATTCTCCGGTTCAATGGTAAGCAGTGTGTAATAGTCTTTTAATGCCTTGTCATACTCTTTGCCACGACTATGGATGTATGCACGAAAAAAAAGTGCTTTGGTATTTTGGGGTTCCAATTGTAAAAGTAAATCATAATCGGCAAGAGCATTGTCGATGTTGTCGAGTGTCATGTTTATCTTTGCTCTCTGCTCCAGCGCCGAAACAGAACCGGGGTTTATCTCAATGGCCTTTGTGTATGAATCTATCGCATTTGCAATCTCTCCTGCCTGTTCTTGAGCAAAAGCCATGTTTATATATGCAAATTCATTGTTTCTGTTCTTGGGTGCAAGAGTAATCGCTTTTTGAAACTTTATTATGGCATCTTTGTAATCGTGTCTTTTTAAATCCTCTGTGCCACTGTTGTATAACTCTTCGTACGTCTGTGCGGTAGTTGTTGTGGCAAATAACAACAGTATATAAATAATAAATTTTCTCATCAGTGTTCTGTTTTTCTGTGCGAAGATAATATATTTGTTTGGTATCATCGCCTCTTTTAAATAAGATTAAGAAACTGTTTAAATTATCTTATCTCCATCTCTTTTCTGTTTTTAGGCGAAACAGAAAAGAGATAAACCGCTACAAAATTTCGTTGTTTCTAAAAGAATAACTATCTTCGCACTCGAAATCATCACAAGGTGTGGTGTGGTCGCCTTCGTAGTTCAATGGATAGAATACGGCTCTCCTAAAGCTGGGATACGAGTTCGATTCTCGTCGGAGGTACAAGTGTAGTAAGGGGTGTACGTTTTTTGTATACTTAATAACTAACGTTGGTGGATTTTTTCTACCTACTATTATTGTGAAAATATTAAGAAGCGTTATGCTTGTCTTGTAACTTGAAAACCTAGGAAATTTTCAAAGTAACACGAGAGAAAGCGTAGTGGTTCTCACGCCTATGGCGTGGGCTACTGTGTCCATATCATCGTGTTACGGGTTTTCCTAGGACCTTCAAGTTACGAAGCATGGATTGTAGTCCACGCTTTTTACGTAGAATTAGGCGTATAAAAATGGAAAAAACTAGGGGAATCTGTTTGAAAAATTTTAAAGCAAAACTAAGTAAGTTTGCGTATCCTTTTTATAAAGAACTGCCATATATCTGTTCTATTATGCTTTTGATGGGTGGTTTGAATGTTGTATGGGGAATGTTAAAGCGAACTATTTATTTCAATGAATTTTATATCCCACCATCTTTTTTTAACTTTTTGGGACGCTTTGCCCTCCTTTTCTTGTTCTCATATATAGGAGCAACAATCATAACAATCATAAAACTGCGAAGGCTCAGATTATTAGTAAAAAATCTGTTTTATACTATTGCAATAATCATATTTCTGATAGTATTATTTATAAAAAATAATTTCAACCTCGAAATAAATCCTACATGCTTTGTCCTTTTGGCCGAAACAACCTCCAATGAATCGCAGGAGTTTGTTAATCAGTTCATATTTTCGAAAAATATTATACCTACTGTAATTTATGCACTGTTAATAGTTCTTGGTATTGTTGTTTTTGAGAGATTGTGGTGTAACATTAAAAAACGATTAAAATCAAAAGAAAATCATATTGTAAATATTCTATCTGCAATAATAATCCCAATATTTCTATTTGGGTTATATTCAACAAATATCTATTGGAAAATCTATAATGCGCAGTCTCCCGATCATATACGTTTTATGTATCCATCTAATGATCCTATTACGTCTACTTATTCTTCATTGATGATGTTGAATATGATGAAGAAGCAGATGGGCAATGCAATGGAACTTAATAGGCGTGTTTATGAAAACGTAGATTCATATACTACACAAAAAGATTCTATTAATGTTGTGGTTGTTATTGGAGAATCTTATATAAAATCTCATTCAAGTTTATACGGCTATAATCTTAATACAACACCAAACCTCTCCAGAGAACAAGACAGTGGTAATCTTTTCGTTTTTAATGATGTTATATCCTCATCAAATTCCACAAGTGTTGTAATGAGAAATATTTTGTGTTGTAACAACACCGGTAGCGGTGAGCAATGGTACAATTATCCAAACTTCTTAACAATATTCAAGAAAGCCGGGTACAGTGTCTATTACTGGGATAATCAAGCAGGTGTAGATAAAAATGCAACATACTCGTTTACATTAAACAGTTTTTTATATAATAACGATATGTCTGAAATGGCATATACAAAAATTAATGAGAAGTCATACCAATATGATAAAGAGTTAATATATTCATATAAGAACACAGTGGGTATTTCCAAGGCGAGAAATAACCTTGTACTCTTTCATTTAATAGGACAACATGTAGATCCAAGTCAACGTTTTCCTCATAATGAATTCAAAGTTTTCACAAAAGATAGCATTAAACGAAACGACTCTTATTTAGATGATTACAAAAAAGAGTATATAGCCAATTACGATAATGCAACGTTGTATAACGACTATGTACTTAATGAAATAATTAATCTCTTTAATAATAGTAATACAATATTGGTGTATTTCTCCGATCACGGTGAAGAAATTTACGATTATAGAGACAGATGCGGTCGCGATCATGGCGTATTTACCGCTAACAAATTAAAATATCAGTATGATGTTCCATTTGTTATTTGGTGTTCAAATATTTTTAAAGAAAAAAATCCCGATATTGTACGTAATATTAAGAATGCAGTAGATAAACCTTTTATTATAGATAATGTTTGCAATATGCTTTTTAATGTTGCCGGAATAGAAACTCCATATTATAGAGATACGCTCGATATTATTTCTCCAAATTATCTATGTAAGGATAGAATATTGGATAATAAATATGTATATGAAGAAATCTGTTCTTCTATAGAAAAATAAATTCACTTTTTATTTTTAATTAAACTAATACTTTTCTGTTGGGTTTAACATTATTATTGCGATAGTTCCAAAATAAATATGTATCTTCGCAGTGATAAATTGAGAGATAATGTATATACCAAATAGAGAAGAACTGCGTAAAAAACTCGACACACCAATTTTTCGCAAAATTTCCGAAACAGCCGATGAGTTGGGAATGGAGTGTTATGTGGTTGGTGGATATGTACGAGATATATTCCTTGAACGTCCTTCTAAAGATATAGATGTTGTAGTAGTGGGCAAGGGAATAACAATGGCACGTGCCTTTGCCAAGCGTCTTGGCAGGGGAGCGCATCTTGCTGTATATGCCAACTTTGGAACAGCACAGGTGAAATATCGTGAGCATGAAATAGAATTTGTTGGTGCTCGTAGAGAGTCGTATACGCACGACTCCCGTAATCCTATAGTTGAGGATGGTACATTGGAGGACGACCAAAATCGTCGCGACTTTACCATAAATGCACTTGCAATTTGCTTGAATAGTAATCGCTTTGGTGAATTGGTTGACCCTTTTGGCGGTGTCATGGATTTGGAAGACCGCATAATTCGTACTCCTTTGGAACCGGGAATAACCTTTTCCGACGACCCACTGCGCATGATGCGTTGTGTTCGTTTTGCTACGCAACTGAACTTTTACATAGAGGATGAGACATTCGAGGCTCTTTGCGAACACAAAGAGCGTATAAAGATAATTTCTCGTGAACGTATAAATGAGGAACTGAATAAGATTTTGCTCTCTCCGGTACCTTCTAAAGGCTTTATAGAACTCGACCGTTGTGGTCTGTTGGAACTTATATTCCCTCAATTGACTGCCATGCAGGGGGTAGAGGTTAAGAATGGCTATGGGCATAAAGAGATGTTTTACCATACTCTTGAGGTTCTCGATAATGTAGCAAAGAAGAGTGATAACCTATGGTTGCGTTGGGCTGCACTGTTGCACGACATTGGTAAGCCACGTACCAAACGATGGGACCCTGTTCAGAAGTGGACATTTCACAACCATAATGCTGTAGGGGAGAGAATGGTAAAAAGAATATTTCAGGAGTTTAAAATGCCTCTGAACGAAAAGATGCGTTATGTGGCAAAACTAGTGGGGCTTCACATGCGCCCCATTGCCATTGCCGATAACGAGGTAACAGACTCGGCTGTTAGACGTTTGCTTTTCGACGCAGGGGATGACATAGACGACCTGATGCTGCTGTGTGAGGCCGATATCACCTCTAAAAACGAGGTGCGCAAGAAACAGTTCCTTAATAACTTCCGTATGGTACGAGAGAAACTGAAGGATCTTGAAGAACGAGACCGCATACGCAACTTCCAACCTCCCGTAAGAGGAGAAGAGATTATGCAACTATTTGGTTTACCACCTTGCGACACTATAGGACGACTTAAAAGCAATGTGAAAGATGCAATTCTCGATGGTGTAATACCCAACGAGCACGATGCCGCATTGCAATATATTATTGAATGTGCCACAGAAATGGGGCTTACTCCTGTTAAACAATAAAAAGATATATGAAAAAGATTATATTAACGTTGATTACCTTTGTTATTGCCATGTACTCTGTTGCACAGCAACTGACATACGAAACTTATATGCAACAAGTGTTAAATAACAACACTGCAGTGGTGGCACGTAGTCTCGATATTGATATAGCACAGGCAAATCTTAAAAACAGCAAAGTATATAACGACCCCTCTCTCTCTCTGGAGTATGGTAATAACGAGGATTGGGATAAAAAACTTGGACAGAGCATTGCCGCACAACTTAGTCGCACATTTACATTTGGAGTTCGTAAAGCAGGTATTCGCCTTGCCGAAAAAGAATTGAATGCCATGAAAGCGGTTTTCAACGATTATATGCGTAACCTCAATGCCGATGCTACAATTGCCTATTTGCAACATCTTAAATCTGTATCTCTACTCAAGACTGCATCTGAGCGTGAAGAGTATATGAAGCAGTTGGCACATAACGACAGTCTGCGCTTTATGCGTGGCGATATAGCAAAGACGGCATGGGTAGAGACACGTCTTGCAGCCGGTTTGGCACGTAATGAACGCCTTGCTGCCGAGGCTGAACTGTGCAGAACATCGATAGTGTTAGGTTACTATATGGGTAATCTTAATGATACACAAGTTGTTAGTGCTGATGGAAACTTAGAGAATTGCATGTTTGAACTGCAATCGTTGGATGTGTACATAGATGATGCTCTTGCGAATCGTGCCGATTTAATGGTTGCACTGAACAATGTCGATATTGCCGAGGCGCAGAAACGACTGAACAGTGCTCTTCGACGTATTGACCTGCAATTGAGTCTTGGTGCCGAATATAATAAAGGTGCTCATCGCGAAGAACCGGGGGAACCATCATTTACAAAGGTAAAGGTTGGTGCAACCATTCCACTCAAATTCTCGAATCTCAATAATGGTGCACGTGCAATGGATAGAGTAAAAGTACAACAAGCAGAGCGACAACTTGCCGACACACGTATGCAAGTTCAGAGCGAGGTGATGCAGGCATATAGCAATTGTCAAATAACCGATATGCAGGTGAAGACATTTACACGCGGCTTGCTCAATGAAACAGCAGAACTGCTTGAGGCAAAGCGTAAGGCATACAGGACCGGCGAAATCTCTTTTGTAGAATTTATAGAGACAGAGCGTAGCGAAAATATGATGCAGACTGAGTACATAGAGACTTTATATAATAGGGCTGTTGCTCTTGTGGAGTTACAGAAAAGTGTGGGAATAAGTTTTCTTACTAAGTAGTAGAATAAGAACATAGGTATCATGAAAAAGCAGGTTATACTATTTACTATTGTAGTGTTGTGTACACTTTCATGTGGAGAAAATATAGAGAAAAAGGCACGGGCTTTGGTAGATGAGGCACAGGCAGCATACGAAGCGAAAGATTATAATAGAGCAAAATTATTGCTCGACAGCGTAAAACAGACCTATCCTAAGGCTTTCGATGCGCGTCGTGTTGCGCTAAGGTTGAGACGCGACGTGGAACTTGGGGAGCAACATCGCAGTGTGGAGTTTCTCGACAACTCTTTAACAACACAATATGTCATACGCGACTCTTTGCTTCCACTCTTTGTGTTGGAAAAGGATCGTAAATATCAAGATGTGGGTAACTACATGATACCTTCGCAGACAGTTAAGAATAATTTGGGTAATACCTATCTGCGTGCTCAGGTCAACGAACATGGCGTTACTACACTTACATCGGTATACAGGGGAAAGGCTATTGCTCACACAACTGTGAGAGTTTCGGCAGGGGATAATTATGCCGAATGTGATTCGCCTTTCAGCAAGTATACCTCTAAGCATCTTGGTGTTACAACTGAAAGAGTCGACTTTCGTTATGGTGAGGATGGTGGTCTGCTCGATTTTATAGCAAATTGCAACACCAATATAACAGTTGAACTATCGGGTGATAAATCCTATAAGTATAATCTTAGGAAGAGTGATGCACAGGCTATAAAAGAGGTTCTTAAACTATCAAAAGTGTTGCAGAATATTACCTCCATGAAAGAGATGCGTGCCGAGGCAGTAAGACATATTGAGTTTATTGAAAAGACTCGTGAAAAGTTTGAGATGGATTCTGTTGCAAAATAGATATGTTTATAGAAAAAACTGACTATATTATTTGTTTAATGTAAAATCGAAACGTAAGCCTCCTTGTGGTCGGTTTGATGCAGTTATGGTACCACCATGAAAAAGAACCGCATGTTTTACTATGGAAAGCCCCAAGCCGGTACCACCCAGTCGTCGGGAGCGTCCTTTATCTACACGGTAGAATCTCTCAAATATTCGTGTGAGTTGTTCCGGTTCAACTCCTCGACCATCATCCTCAAAGCGAATATGGCACTCTTTGTCTGAATCACTTAATAAGGTTATGTAGATATTTTTTCCTCCGGAATAGTCAATAGCATTCTCGGTTAGGTTACGGAATATTGAACCAATCAATGAAAGATTACCATTTATAATAATGGTTTTCTCAAAGTAGGCATGCAAATTAAGACGTTCCTTCTCGGGCATTATATCCAACTCCTTGGTAATCTCGTCTATAATATTGTTTATGGTTACAGGTTCTCTGCTAATTAACTGCCCACCATCTTCCATGCGTGTAATAAGTGATACATCGCTCAGCAAACGGCGTAATCGTTCGTTGTTAGTGTAGCATCTGCCTATAAGTTCCTGACGTTTCTCTTCACTGATGTTAATGCCGGAAAGTAATGTCTCGAGACAAACCTGAATTGATGCAACCGGTGTCTTTAATTCGTGGTTTATGTTATTGGTCAGTTGTCGTTTAATACGTATCTTTTCCTGTTCTTCGCGCATAGTTGCCTCGTGAGCAATATCTCTGTCTTTTATTGTTTGTTGCCACTGGGTATAGAGTTTCACTATGTGATTAGAAATTGAACCAAGTTCGTCATTGGGGAATGGTTCCTCTTCGTCAAATGATTCTCCCTTCTCTGCTTTTTCGGCAAAAAGGTTTAGACGTTCAATGTTTTTGCCTAATCTGCGGGTTGCAAAATATGCCAGTATGCTCATTGCAAGACTTATAATAACCATTACTCCCAAAAATGTCCAATCGGCTTCGAGCAACTCGCTTAGTGATGCCGAATATGGAATTGCAGTGCGAATAATTACTCGCTTACCACGTGTAGCAGAATAGAAATATTCACGCCCATCGCTTGCCGATTGCCTGCTTATATTATATCCCGAACCGTTTGCGTGTGCATCGATAATCTCGGGGCGTAGGCGGTGATTATCAAGTGAATCGAGTGGAATAGTATTATCGTAAACAACGGCACCGGTGAGTGTTATTATGGATATTCGCAATTCTTCAAAAGGTTTGTCATGGCTATCGATATACTCTTCATATGAAAGTCCATCCTCAACAGTTTCGAGTAAATGTCTGTTGTAGAGTTGAAGTTGTGCATTTAGAAACTCCGATTTATATTGCTTTTCTCTAATATATTGAAAAGCAACGAAACTGAATATTATTGTCCACGAAAAGGTAAGCAACATTAGGAACAGTCGCTTGTGGTACGATAATTTAATCGCGGAAGCCATAACCAAAACCGGAACGAGTAACAATATAAGAACCGTAAACTCCAATCTTTGAACGCAGACGTGTAATATTCACATCTATGGTACGGTCCAAAACAACCACTTCATCACTCCATACTCTGGCAAGAATCTGTTCTCGTGAACAAATCTTACCTCTGTGTAATATAAGATACACTAATAATTCGAACTCTTTACGCGCAAGTTTTACCTCATTGCCATCTACCATACATCGCTTAAATCCTAAGTCGAGTTGCAGACCGTCTACTTTTAATATGCCGGATTCTTCATGTGTAGGTGTATTGCTCTTGTGTGCCGATGTACGACGTAACACACTCTTTACTCTGGCAATAACATTTCTTATGGTGTAGGGTTTCATAATGTAGTCATCTGCTCCAAGATTAAGCCCCATAATCATGTCGTCCTCGGTGTCGCGTGCTGTACAGAATATGATTGGAATGTCTGCAGTTTTAACATCGGCCTTAAGAATCTTTGCCATCTTAATACCGCTTATTTCTCCCATCATTATATCGAGAAGAATAAGTGAGTAATCTTTTAAATTATATGTTAATGCTTGTTCTGCGCTGAATGCCGTATCCACATCGTAGCCTTCGTTCTCGAGGTTAAGTTTAAGGACTTCACATAGAGTCTCTTCATCGTCCACTATTAAAATACGTTCCGTAGCCATATACCTTTATATTACTCAAATATATAAAACTCATGCAAAAATATGGATAATTCTTGTATGATTGATTGCATAATTTCAGATTTAATAAAAATGTAATATTTTGTTTTTTCATCCATTTAACCAAAGCCTAATTTTTTTGAAATATTCTTGAAACTTTTTCCCGATACTTTTGCGATGTCAAATTTAAACTAAAAAAAAGACAATGAAAACAAATGTGATTTTGGCAGGTATTTTAGCCTGCATCAGTATCTCGGCTTCAGCGCAAGATATTAAAACCGAAGAGCCTAAAGGCAAAGCGATTGTACAAGTGTTTGGTAACTTCCACACCGGTTTCGGAGCAAACAATGACAATAGAGGTTTCGACTTGGAACGTAGTTATTTAGGTTACGAATATAAACTTGGTGGCGGTCTCTCTGTAAAAGGTGTAATGGATATAGGTAAGTCGGCAGATATGTCTGACTATCAACGTATTGCTTATATTAAAAATGCGATGCTTAGTTGGAAAAAGGGTAATTTGACTCTTAACGGTGGTCTTATCTCAACAACACAGTTTAATTTTCAAGAGAAATTCTGGGGTTATAGATATATTATGAAGTCTTTCCAGGATGAATATAAATTTGGTAGCAGTGCCGATTTGGGATTATCGGTTGCATATAAGTTTGCCGATTGGGTATCTGCCGACGCTATTGTTGTTAATGGAGAGGGATACAAAAAAGTTCAGAAGAACGATGGCCTCAATTATGGTTTGGGTGTAACATTAACGCCTGTTAAAGGTTTTCAAATCCGATTGTACGGTGGACTTAACGAAAGTAGTGATGATATAAAAGACGATATCATGAATATGGCTGCATTTATGGGCTATAAGAACGAAAAGTTTACCATTGGTGCAGAATATAACCACATGTGGAATGCCTCTTATACTTCTGATGCCGACCAATACGGCTATTCAATCTTTACTTCTGTCAAACTATCTAAGTCGGCAGATGTCTATGCACGATTTGACGACTTGTTCTCAAAAGATGATTGGAATAAATCAAAAGATGAGTCTGCTGCAATTGTTGGTGCACAATTTAAGTTGGGTAAGTATGTAAAGATTGCTCCTAATTTCAGAATGGCAATGCCTAAAGCCGATGCTGCCGACAATGAATATTCGGCATACGTTAGTTGCTATTTTGGTATTTAAGAATGTAATAAATATTATTTAATTTAAAATTATCATGAAAAAGATTTTTACCTCGATTATGACGCTTATTGCCATTGCAATGGTTTCATGTGGCAGTAATACAACAGATGACAATCGTGAAGCACAGGAACTTTCGGGTGCAGGTGCAACATTCCCTCTTCCTTTCTATAATGTTGTTTTCGAACAATTTGCCGGAGTAAATGGTGATGCTGTGGCTTACGGCGGTATTGGTTCCGGTGGCGGTGTACGTAACTTACGCGATAAAATTGTGGATTTTGCAGGTAGTGATGCATTTCTTTCTGATAAGGAGATGGCAGAGATGGCACCTGTGGTACATATTCCTACATGTATGGGTGCAGTAGTAGTAGCGTATAATCTCGACGGAGTGAACGAACTTAAACTTACAGGTGAACTTGTCGCCGATATATTTGCAGGAGAGGTTACAATGTGGAACGATGCTCGTTTGCAGGCATTAAACCCCGGAGTACAACTTCCCGAAGAGCATATAATGCCGGTGTATCGTTCCGATGGCTCGGGTACAACATTTGTATTTACCGATTACCTTACAAAAGTTAGTCCTATGTGGGCTTCTAAGTATGGAATAGGTAAATCGGTGAATTTCCCATCGGGACAGGCTGCTAAGGGTAATCCGGGTGTAGCAGGTGTTATTTCACAAACTAAAAACACAATAGGTTATGTCGGTTCGGAGTATGCTTTTGCTCAAAAGATACCTTATGCAAAAATAGAAAATGCAAAAGGAGAGTTTGTATTACCTACTGCATCTACAATTTCTGCAGCGGCATCTGGTACTATACCGGCAGATACACGCACTTCAATAACTAATGCCGATGCTGTGGGAGCATATCCTATTTCGACATTCACTTGGATGATTATATACAAAGAGCAGAATTACTCGGACAGAACAAGAGAGCAGGCTGTGGCAACTCTCGACCTGTTGAGATATGTTCTTTCCGATGAAGTGCAGGCAATTACATCCGAAGTGCATTATGCTCCTCTGCCTGCTAAAGCCAAGGAGTTGAGTCTCAAGAATCTTAAATCCGTTACATACAATGGAGTAGCAATATTGAAATAAAACATATATCTATGAGCGATAAACTATACAAAGTTCTATTGTTTGTAGCCACATTGATAATGCCAATAGTATGCGGGGGCGTGGTATACGCCCTCGTTACTGACGCGTATGAGGCTTTTGAACATTTTGGATTTATTAAGTTCCTTACATCTACACAATGGAGTTATACCGAAAATGCCGAACAGTATGGTGCGTTACCCTTTATTACCGGTACGCTTATGACTACATTCCTGGCTCTATTGTTCTGTATCCCCTTTTCATTGCCTGTTGCTCTATTTGTGGGTGAATATTTCAAAGGTACAAAAGTTGCAGCGTTATTAAGTACCGTAACCGATTTATTGGCAGGTATTCCCTCTATTATATACGGTCTATGGGGGGTTTATACACTACGCCCATTAATAATGACATTCAATATTTCACCACAAGGCTCGGGTATACTTACTGCTTCACTTGTGTTGGCAATTATGATTGTACCTTATGCCGCATCGCTTAGTGCCGAGTTTATTAAAATGGTTCCCAACGAATTAAAGGAAGGAGCATATAGTTTGGGTGCAACTCGTGCCGATGTAATTCGTAAAGTGGTATTCCCGGTTGCCGGTTCGGGTATCTTTTCGTCGTTTGTATTGGCTGTAGGTCGTGCATTGGGTGAAACTATGACTGTTACAATGCTTATTGGAAATACAAATGACATTCCTAATTCCATAACATCCACAGGAAATTCAATGGCTTCTATTATTGCCAATCAGTTTGGTGAGGCATCCGATTTACGTCTCTCCTCATTAATTGCTATAGGGCTTATACTGTTCCTTATTACGGCGGTTATTAATATGGCAGGAAAAATAATGATTAAACGTGCAAGAATATCTTAAACAGTTATGACACATTTGAAAATAAAAAATCGTTTGGTAAAGGATAAACTTATATTTTGGATTGTATGTCTGTTTGCAATACTTACATCGGTCCCACTGTTTGCTATCCTAGGCGAGGTGCTGTTACGTGGATACGACCAATTATCATGGTCGTTCTTTACAGAGCCCACTCCTACTGCATATAAAGTGATGAAGGCTGTTGAGGCAGGGGAACCTGTTCCCGGAGGTATAGCAAACGGAATCATCGGAACAATGATTATGCTTGGTATGGCTGTGGTTTTTGCTGTTCCTATAGGTGTTCTCTGTGGTGCTTATTTGGCAGAGAATACTAAAAGTCGTTTTGCACAAGGCGTAAGTTATCTTACCGATTTGTTGCAAGGAACACCCTCGGTAATAATCGGTATCATTACTTATATATGGGTAGTTGTTCCCATGAAAGGATATTCAGCCATAGCAGGAAGTGTAGCACTTTTTATTATGATGTTACCGCTCATCATTCGCTCTACCGAGGAGACACTGAAAATTCTACCAGCTTCATTGAAGGAAGCCGGTCTTGCTTTAGGTGGAAATGCCGCACGTGTTATGCTTAAAGTACAACTTCCTGCCGCTTTTAGCGGAATTTTTACGGGAGTGTTGCTTGCAATATCTCGTGTGATAGGTGAAACTGCACCTCTGATGTTCACCGCTTTAGGTTGCTCTTTTATTCGTTTTACTGTAGATAAACCAATATCTGCTGTACCTTTGCTCATTTGGGAATTTTTCAATGATCCTAATCTTCAAGAACTTATTTGGGGAGCATCGCTCTTTTTGTTATTATTTGTTCTCACATTGAATCTAATCGCCAAATTTTGGGCAAAATCGAAAGCATTATAAATAATAAAACAGTATAAAATCAAGGAATTTAAAATAATAAAAAATGGAATCAAAAACACCTATACTTGAATTTAGAAAAACCTGCGTATCATATACCAAGCAAACAATGGCAGTGAAATATGTATCTGCTACCATTGAGCGTAATACAATTACAGCCATTATGGGGCCGTCGGGGTGTGGAAAGTCTACTCTGCTGCGCGCAGTAAATCTTATGCATAATCTCTACTCCAATATTCGTGTCGATGGTGAAATATTGCTCAATGGTGAAAATATTCTTTCCATGGAACCTATAGATGTTCGTCGAAGGGTTGGAATGGTATTCCAACGTCCTACACCATTCCCTACAATGAGTATAACTGATAATGTACTTGCAGGATATGCATTGAATGGCATAAGATTATCGAAAACCGAGAAGGATGCTACTGTCGAACGCTGTTTAAAGAGTGTTGCTCTATGGGATGAGGTAAAAGATGTGCTTAACAAGAAAGGTACATTTCTCTCGGGCGGTCAACAGCAACGATTGTGTATTGCTCGTGCCTTGGCTATGAAACCCGATGTGCTGCTTATGGATGAACCAACCTCGGCACTCGATCCCATTGCTACAGCACATATAGAGGAACTGATGCAGGAACTGCAAAAAGAGGTTACAATACTTATAGTTACTCACAATATGGGACAAGCGATGCGAATATCATCGCGTTCTATGTTTATGTATCTTGGAGAACTTGTCGAATATGGCGACACTGCCACTATGTTCTCGAATCCTACCGACGAACGTACAAAAGCCTATCTGATCGGTAAAATAGGGTAGGTTGCTATCAACTATCTTGTGAGTGAGAAACGCATGCTCACTCCAAAGTCGGTAGTTGTTGTGGGGTATGAACTTGTCGATATAAGCGGAATTGTCGCTTGTCGGTCGAAGTAGAAACTGAATGTCAGCATCTTGCTGTATGTATAATCGGCCGACAGTGAATAGTTAAACGATTTTGTTCCACTTGTCGCTTGTGTTGTACCCTTGTCTATGCTACGTACAAGCGATGTCATGTTCTTATATGAGAAGTCGGCACGAATATTCAAATCGTTGCTTACTGAGTTTTTGCTCTTCTTCGCTTTATTGCCTCCACCAAACAATTTGAGTCCTACAATTTTGTAGCCCAAATTTACAGCAATCTCCTGTGAGTAGGTCTCGGACAATTGAATGGATGTGAGGCTCAGGTTAAGTATGCGTGATTGAATATACTTTGTTCCAATCTTAATATCGTTTTTGGTTGTTACATCTATACCAATCAATGGCGAGAACGACTCATTCAATGATACCGAACTAATGTTGTATCGTCCACTGGGTGTTGGCAGTCCGGTTGTTGTGTTGTTTACAAAACCTATGCCATTGGTATACTCCATATATGTTGCGTATGTGTTGTACGACCCTACAGCGTAGACACTCTTGTAGCCATGTTCTATATTTACACTCTTGAAGTATTTCTTAAAGAACTCCAAGTTCGACAAACCGGAATATTTTATTCGCCAGTTGGGTAACATTTTCATGAACGATGGGAATATGTCGCTTGCTTTGCCTGTTGTGCTTCCTCCTCCTGAGTATGCATTCAGAAAAGCAGGTATCATTACCTCGGCAGAGTATTTGTTTACAGCGCCATTTGTCGGGTCGTACGGTTGTCCGGCAAGAGAACTCGATGCGGGATATACACTGCCTGCGTATCTGTTTTCCATTATCTGTTGTACTCTGTCTATGTTTGCTATGAACTTATCATATACCGACGATTTGTAGTTGTTGCTTGCATTGCTGCCACCAAACGAGTTGCCTATGGTTATTGTGGTCATGGAGAATCCTCCCGACTCGGTGTGGGGCATTCCATCGTACATAAACTGTATGCTGCGACTCTTGTTGCGTGTCCAACTTGCATTGAGGTCTATCTTCAAATCGGTTGCAGGCTCCAATACAATCTTCAACTGTAGGTCTTCGGCTGCATTTGTAGATGCTTGTTGCGATATACTGTCGTTTCTCAATAGCCAATCCCTCTCATGTGCTTTCTTCAAGTAACTGTCATTGGTAAGCCCGAACGCAAAATCTAATCCCGGAGCATATATACCATTCAATTTCTTTTGTCCAAAGAGGTCGCCTACTTCGGGCATAAATCCGGGCAGACTCATTGCATAAGAGTTCTTATAACTTATAGATGCGGTACGCAGCATCATAAGTGCACGTGTGGGGTATTGCATGTGTTTTGCAAATGACGATCTCTCGCTCTTATCTTTCGCGGTGAGCATTATTCTCAATGAAACGGTATCTTTACTCTTAATAAGGATATTGTTTTCGTCTACAACCTTATACTTTAATTTATAAAGTTTACCATCTTTCTTTCGGGCAATTATGTCGAACTTCTTATTACCCAAACCATGCTTCACAGTGAATGTACTATCTTCGTACAGTTGTATCTCGGTAGAGAATGGCTTGTTCTTCTTTTTCTTTTTATCCTTTTCCTTGTTATCCTTCTTTGCAGTTCTCTTTGTTGTTGAACGACTGCTTTTTTTACTGCCGGCAAAACGCTTGTTTGTCTCTTCGAGGTAGGGTATAAGGTTATAAAGTTTTTCAAAATCAAAGTTGGCGTTTATCGATACGTCGCGTTTGTTCGATATATTATTACCGAAATTTATCTTTGATGTCTTGTTCCCTCGTGCCCAGTTGTACGATGAACTATAGTTGGCATCGGCTTTTAACCACTCAAAAATTGGTAGTTTGTTAAGTGGCAATGAGTAGGATGCACTAAAGTTCTGTTGATATGTAAGAGGGCGTCCCAAACCTTTTATACTCATCTTCACCGAGTCCTTCCAAATCTCATACTCATTAGGGTATCGTTTCTTGTTTACAGGAACATAAGGCTCTTCTATCTCTGCATTTGTACCGGTGCGCAGGTCCATGCGCAGGTTTGTTGTGGGGTCCCATTTCAATGTAAACGCTCTGTTCCAATAGAACTGTTGCGAGAAGGTAAGAGGAATCTCGCTACCGCCTGACATACTATTAAGGTCGCGTGTTTGCAGTTCGTGATAACTACGTGTCATGTCGGTGCCGAATGTTATGTTCTGTGGAATAGGGTTCACTCCCCACTCCTTTAGTATCTTTAACCACTTCGATTTTCCACCCAACTTTTCAAATGGTTTTATGGTTTTTATAGGACTTGCATAGGCGTAATTCAGCGATGCCTTCCAATTTATTATATTTTCCCAGTTTACTGTACTTCCGCTATTGTCGGTACGCGAGTAGGAGTAACTGAAACTTATATTGGCAGGGTCGTAGGGCATAGGTGTTTTGCTGGCAATGTTAATCTTTGCATTGCTGAGTGAGAAATTGCGTGTTGTAGAACGTACTTCGGCGATATTTCTCAACGAATCTCGTGCGGCACCGCTATATGAGTTCAAAACATCTTCGAGCAATAGGTCGGTGTCGAAAGGACTGTAAAGCGGTGATGTTACTTCGCGCGAGAATGAGTAGTATGTCGGTAACGAAACTTTTGCTTGTGCAGGCAGGAATCGTCCAAAGTCGAATGTACCTGTCATTGTATAACTGTAGAAGTCGTCGGTGCGACGAGACGCAAGTTTATCCTCCAAACCTCCGAAACCGGCTGTCTCTATTCGTCCTTGTGCTGCAATGCTACCCAAATCGGAAAGTTTAATGTTCAGGTTTCCTTGTGCCGCCCAGCCACTCTTATTACGGAAACCTAGCAAACGCATCTCATTGACCCAAACAGTTGCCGACTTTACATTTCCTGTGTTGTTGCGAATACCAATCATCATCACCTTAATCTGTCCTAAGGTGGGGTTTCCTACTATGCTTATACGGTTTTTAGGAGTCTCTTCGTCGTATTCACTGTATATGGTGGTGTTTGTTACTCCCGAAGTGTTATTGTTTCTAAGAGTATTGCGTCTTACTTTAATATTGGTAAGTTTTGTGAGTGGAATGTTTACCATGTTCTCGTTGGGCCACACTGCTGTTGCACCGGTATTGCCATATACGTCGTATGTTCCGTGGGGAGTAATGGTGAGAGGTACTTCATATTCGTAGTAATTGCTCTTATAGTCCGAACCCAAACGTACAAATAACGAAATGTCGTTGCTTTTTAACTGTGTGGCATCGAGTTCCGGAGCCTCGGCATGTACAAATAGTTGTATTCTCTCATATTGTCTTATATCGAGATTGCTCTTCTTGTATATAGCACGCGATTCGTTGCTACCCAAGTTGTTTATGTTTAGTGATAACGACTGTTCATTGTCCTGACGTAACTGTGGCTGGTCGGGGTCCAGGATACGCGATATTCCCGGAGGTAATACATAGTTTACCGGTCTTCTGTCGCCATGTTCTTCGATATTCACAGCCGACATAGTGAAATCTCCCGAAATGGTTGGCGATGTGTTGTTTATTGAAGCAATGGCCTGTTGATAGGGACGCCAATCGCCACGTACAAGTTGCATTGTTGCAAAACGCAGTGTTATTGGCTTGCGGAACGATGTCATGTACATACGCATGAAACGTATCGATGTGAAGTCGCGTATAGTACCTACAACCTTTTCGTATTCGGTTATAGGTATGCGGAACTTGTACCAATCGACACTCTCGGTATTTCCATTTCGCAGTTTGGTACTTACAGTTCTCTTGTCCGAAATGTAGTTTTGTCCAACAACCATATCTTCGGGACGCAATGATATCTTGTATTGGAAGAAATTCTCATATTCATCCATTGTGAAGTCCTGGTTTACATCCTCAATATCGGGTGTGGTCTTAGCGGCACTGTTGTAACTGTCGTCGCCCGAAGATGGTGAGTTTCCCTCGGGATTATTGAAGTATTTGTAACGCTCCAATATACTTTTCTGTACAGCATCGTAATCGCCTCCTCTGAAGTAGTGATAGTTGTCTCCTGCCGGGTCTTTGGCGATGCTGTCGTAAACCTCTTGACGCACTTTTCCTCGTATTGCATCAAGGTATGCCGAGTATGTTGGGAATAGAGCCTCCTCTTCGCTTTTCAAACCATTCAATCCTGTGTCCTGTTGGTCGCGACTGCCTGCATTGTTATCGAATGCATACACAAGGCTGTTTGTGGTTGGTACACGTCCCCACACTGTCTCTTCATAACCATAGGTGTTGTTACTCGACGGCAAGCCATTCTCAAAGAATTTTTTTCCATCTTTAAGAATATCCTCCGAAACTTCTCCCAAGTTAAAGTACAGGTCTCCACCCATTTCTGTTTGGTCGTATATAAATGGGTCGAGCATCCAAAACTCTATATATTGAATGTTGGCTGCTTCAAAGTCGGTAGTGCCTAATTGTCGCGTTATACCACCCCAACGTTTTTCGGGACTGTTCAGTTTACCGTCGAATGTAAGGTCGGGGTCTAAGTTATAAGGACCACGCTCATTGGGGTAGAAACTGACGTTTAACAACGATAATGTCGACGACTCACCGTATGTCGATTCTTTATTGGGATATAACTCTCTTTCGTATACCTCGCGTACATAGTGGTTCGACAATTGCTCCACGTCGCTTTTTATGTGTGCAGGTGTCAATGATGAACTGCGACGTGTGAATAACGGGTCTATCGTATACCAGTTTATAAGTGCGCGGTTATATCCTGTAAGAATGTTGTTTGTGAGGTTGCTGTTT
The DNA here is from genome assembly GCA_964512955.1 of uncultured Bacteroidaceae bacterium. Lineage (GTDB taxonomy): Bacteria > Bacteroidota > Bacteroidia > Bacteroidales > Bacteroidaceae > HGM04593. The sequence continues at coordinate 10,959 of CAZEKX010000005.1, read as the reverse complement.
GGCATGCCGGTAGGCAGAGACGCCAACATCCATGATGACGGAGTAGACAAGTCTATACCATTTTCGGTACTTTCGAAGTCGTCTATGTACGATGCTTGACTCTGTATCTCACTCGATGTACCTGCCTCCAAACGAGCAAATTCTGCTGTAAGGTTTATGCTCGAGGGGGCTGTACAACTTATCAATGGCAGGCGGTCGAGCATGTTTGTGAGCCATTGGCTCTCCTTCTTCCACGATACGTTAAATCCCCAGATAGTGTTATTCAATGGTTCGGCACCCATATCCACTTTCGATGTCATGGGCTTTTCGCTTAATGTCATGAATGTACCACCGAAATTAAGGTTGTCCGAGAAGTCGTATTGCCAATTAAGGCCAAGCACCGTCTTGCGTTGCATGTTAAACAGAGTATTACTCTCCAACGATACATTAACATTTGTTCCGGCGTCTATAATGCTTTGGTTCAATATGGTAATTATACCCGAAGAGTAGTCGACTTGGTAATCGACATTCTCCACTAAGGTAACACCCCCGGCGGTAACAACTACAGAACCGCGCGGTATATTTGTTGAACCTGTTTGTATTATGTTTGCCGACGAACCGGTATATTCTCCAATAAGGTAGAATTTATCTTTTTCGGCAATCTGTTTGGCAATGGTTTTTGTTGAGTCATACAATTCTTGGAATATATATTTCTCGGCAATGGCATCGTTACCTATTCTGCTCTTTAGATAGTTGCCAAAGGGTTCCACCGATGGAAAGAATATGCGTCCGTTAGAAGCATCTACCGTATATCCTTGTACAAAATCGAAGAATCCGTTTGGTGCCTCTTTGGTGTTGTTGCTGTCAAGACGGTCGAGGTTCATCAAACGCAGTAGCGGAGTGCTTTTCAGGCTCTCTTCGGGCAAATAGGTGATATTGGTTCCCAAACTATCACTTGCATAATATATGTCGAGTTTAAAACTATTGCTTTGCAAACTGCGTGTACCCAAGGAGTAGACATTCTTCATCATTAGGTCCCAACAGCCGTTTTTGGGTGAACATGCATTTGGCTTTAGCAGTTTTACAAACAGAGTCGATGTCGACTCCTTTTGGTCGTTGGCAAACTCACCCACCTGATATATTTGTCCGCCGTAAGTGTATTCGTATGCAATGGCAAGTACCTCATCGGCACGCAGAGCATTCTTCAAAGATATGTAACCGAGTTCCCTGTTAATGGTGTATTCCGACGATGACAACATACGTGCATTAGATAATTTTTCGTAATCAAGTCCACCGTTTATATTGTTGTTACCGTTCAGAATATTATTCACTTGGTCTATGTCGCGAATTGCGGCATAGGTGGTGTTCATTGTCGAATAGAGGTTATTTGCACTGTTATGCGGAATGCGTGTGGCGTCTGTGGCATGCCAATTACTATTGCTTATGTGTACACTCTCGCCAATATCGGTGAATGCAACAACGTTGCGAGGGCTGGAGTGGTCGCTCTTCTTGTTTGTAACCCACACCTCTACACGGTTTATAGTTATTCCCGATATAATAGTTGGCAATTGTGCCATGGCGCGGTCATAATTATCCCTGAAGTAATGTGCAAGGAAAAAGTGACGGTTCTCGTCGTAGTCGGCAACCTCAATCTCGAATGTTGTCAACTGCGTTCCGCCTTTTGAACTTACAGTGGTGCTGCTCGATTTCTTTTGCGATATTACTGTTTGCAACGATAACTTGCCAAACTGAAAATCGGTACGCAAACCAAAGAGTGACGATGCTCCCTTTATAAGGCTCGACTTACTGCTAAACGATACATTACCTGCCTCAATAAGTTTTATTACTTCGTCCTCTTTTCCTTCGTACTTCAGATTAATTTTTTGTGCATCGAAACTGAATGTCGCCTCGGTATTATAGTTAAAATCGAGGTTCATTTTGTCTCCCACACTACCTTTTACATTCAGGTTTATCTTTTCGTCGAAATCGAAACTGTTGGTGCTGCGGCTGCGTTCCGGCAACGATGGGTTATCGATGGTTTGCATCGAGTAACCTATTTTCATTTCGGCATTACCTTGTGTTTTTATTCGTACTCCTCCGGGTCCGAAAATCTTTTCGGCAGGTCCCAGGTCGAACTGCATGTCGGTAAAGTCGAATTTATCTTTGTTGATGGAGTTCTCATACTCTGTTTTGTTCTTGTCCCGAAAATAGTTTTGCATAGAATGGTTTAAGTGCCATTTCGAATATTGCTCGGGTGTAAGAGTTATGGGAGTACTCAGTAACGAACTTCCCAAACGTGTGGTAAATGAGTAAGTACTATCCTTTTCGTTGTATACCGTATCGGTAACAATGTTTTGCGGTATGCGCATGTCCAGCGGATATCGCTTAAAGTCGTTTATGGAGTTTGGTACTATGCGCGATAGCGGATAACGTGTTTTCAGTGTATCGCCATTTACACTGTCTCTCCTCAATGAGTCGTTTTTTGCACGTACGTCGTTTTGCGCAAAAATATCGGGTATAATTGCGCAAAGTAGTAATACGAGTAGCGTGCGTAGTCTCATCGTTTTCTCTATTCTGTTATAATTGCTTAAGAGCCAGTTTGATAACCTGTTCTACGCTTGCCGAGGGTTCAGCCTTAATCACGCTCTGGACAACCTTTGAGGCTGCCGATGTGGGAAATCCAAGCATAACAAGTGCCGATACCGCTGCGTCAGCAGTTTCGCTATTGGTCTGTGTGATAATTCCTGCTCCTGCAGAATCCGGAGCAACACCCTTTATCTTATCTTTCAAATCGACAATTACACGTTGCGCCGTCTTTAAACCAATTCCCTTGACACTCTTCAATACAGTTTCGTTACCCGATGCAATAACATCGCATAACTCATTTACAGTGAATGCCGACAAAATTGTACGTGCTGTGTTTCCACCTATTCCCGAAACCGATATCAGCAATAGGAATAGTTCACGTTCCTGCTTGCTGTGAAACCCAAATAGTTGGTGGGTATCTTCGCGAATAATCTCATAAATAAAAACTTTTACATCTTTTTTCCCTTGTAGGGCACTGTATGTGTTCAGTGTTATATTTGTCTCGTAACCAACTCCTGCGCACTCAATTATGGCTGTTGCGGGTGTCAGTTCTGCGAGTTCTCCTTTCAGGTATTCTATCATAGTATAAATTTTATGCAGGTTAAGAGTGTTGTAACTGTCAAAAGGCAATTACGCTATCTTAATCCTAAACGTGGTTTCCCCTTTTTTATTGTATATATTATGGGTATCTTGCCCCTGTCGGCAATTATTTTCTATCAATCTTTAGAACATTGTTGCAGAATTCAATAATTGCAGGGCGGTGAGTAACAAATATCAAAGTCTTTCCTGTTTGTTGCGATGTAAGCCGTTGCAACATCTCTTTTTCAGTAGTCTCGTCGAGTGCCGATGTTACTTCGTCCAGAATCAGAATGCTTCCCGGACGCAGTATGGAACGGGCAACAGCAATGCGCTGTGCTTGCCCTTCGCTTAATCCTCCTCCCTGTTCCGTAAGTTCGCTATCCAATCCCTGTGGCAGGTCGAACACATAATCGGCACATGCCGTTTTAAGAGCATTGTGCATCATCTCTTCTGTTGCATCGGGGTTACCCATGAGTAGGTTGTCGCGTATTGTGCCACTCACAAGACTGTTTCCCTGAGGCACATATACAAAGTTGCAACGTGTGAGTGGCGACGAGGTGTATTGCTCCTTGTCGTTGTAAACCTCAATGGTTCCCTCTTGTGGGCTCACAAGAGCAACCAAAAGCCGTATTAATGTGGTTTTTCCTGCTCCGGTCTCTCCTACTATTGCAGTGGCGCTGTTTGGTGCAAAATCGAAGTCGAATTTTTCAAATACATTGCAGTTGTTATCGTATTTGAAACTGACATTTTTTAATCGTACTCCTGCTGTACCACTCAACATCTTTGCTTCTCCCTGTTCCTCTTGCGGAATCTCTTCCAACTCTTTCAATCGCTCTGTGGCAGTTAGTGCCGACACCATTCCCGGCAGGTATCTGCTTAAATCCATTGTTGGACGTTGTATCAAACCTACCAATTGTAAAAATGCCGACAAAGTACCAAAAGTAATACCTCCTGTGTATAATCCTTGAACACCCCATAGAAAGGCTGTCAGGTATCCTCCTGCAAATCCTAATTGTATGAGCGAAAAAGCCCCTATAGAGAATTTTGTGCGACTGCGTACCTGTCGGTGCAGGTCGTCTTGCAATTGGGTCAGTCGCTCCTCGGTCTGTTGGTTCTGCTCTAACGCCTTGATAAGTGCCTTGTGTTGCAAACTCTCTTGTAATACCGACTGTATGCGACTATCGCTCTCGCGTATCTGTCGGTTGTAATTACGCATATTCTTTACATATATACGGCTTACAACAAGACATGCCGGCAGAATAAACAGAATGGCAAGGGCAAGCAATGGACTCATGCTGAACAGTAATAAGAACGATGCAATAAGTTGTATCACAACCACAATAACCGCAGGTACAGTCTCGGTGATGAGCATTGTTATTCCACTGACATCCCCTTCGAGTCGGTTAATAAGGTCTCCTGTGTGGCGTTTCTGTAAGTATAGCCATTCACTTCGCAATAGGCGTGAGAATATTCCCAAACGCATTCTGTTACTTGCCTTAACTCCAAGAATACTGCTTATCCAACGGTTGCTACTGCGTGCAATAATCTCTATAAGCATCAATATGCCTATAACTGCTCCGGTAATAATAAGTGAACCTTCGGCATCACCGGTGGCAATGTCAATGGCTCTTTTGCATGCAAGAACCCATAGTAACTGGCACACCACATCGGTCAGTCCTGCAACAGTGTTCAGTATTGCCTGTTTACGTGCTCCTTTGGAGTTCTCCCAAAGCCAATAGAGTAGTGCTCTTATGGAAAAAATCTTTTTCAAATACAACCGTTTAAAATCCTCTGCGAAGGTACAAAATGCATCGTTTATATACAATAAAAAAGTAAAATAGAGAGTAAAATTATTGTATTCTCACTACAAAACACTACTTTTGTGAATATAAGTATGAACACATTCACATGATAAAAAGAAAAACATATAATCCTATGAAAAACTTTATAAAAACACTTTTCGTGCTGGCCATAATCTCTCTGGTGGCTTGCAACTCCAAGAAAGAACCATTTTCTGATAGTGAATATGTGGCCGATTTCGAGGCACGTCGTACACTTTTGGGCGATGCAGTTTCTTTTTCCGTCTTCGATAAAGAACTGACATCGGAAGAGAATCATGCATTGCAGTTTCTGTATGCTTACATGCCGTTGCCCGACGCAGTCGATTATTCCGGCGATTTCTATTATATGAATGTTCATTATGCACTCAAGGCACGTGCCGAAATGCCATGGGGTAGCATTGTCCCCGACAGAGAATTTCTACACTTTGTTTTGCCGGTGCGTGTGAATAACGAAAATATGGACGAAAGTCGCAAAGTCTTTTACGAGGAGTTGAAAGAGCGTGTACAGGGACTTTCCATGTACGATGCAGTACTCGAGGTAAACCATTGGTGCCACGAAAAGGTTACGTACACCCCTAGTGACGAACGTACAAGTTCGCCTCTTGCTACAGTGCGTACAGCCTATGGCCGTTGCGGCGAAGAGTCCACCTTTACCGTTGCAGCCTTACGCGCAGTGGGTATCCCGGCACGTCAGGTATACACACCGCGATGGGCGCACACCGACAATAACCATGCATGGGTAGAGGCATGGGTCGATGGAGAGTGGCGTTTCCTTGGTGCATGCGAGCCAGAACCCGTACTCGATTTGGGTTGGTTCAATGCTCCCGCTTCTCGCGGAATGTTAATGCATACCAAAGCCTTTGGAGCATACAACGGTCCCGAAGAGGTAATATCGGTAACTCCCTGTTACACCGAAATAAACGTAACATCCAACTACGCACCGGTTTCCACAACCAATGTTTTGGTTGTCGACGAAGTTGGCAATCCTGTACAGGCAACAGTGGATTTCAAAATATATAACTATGCCGAATTCTTTACTGCGGCAGTTAAACAGTGTAATGACGAAGGGCGCACATCAATTACCACCGGACATGGCAATATGATAGCATGGGCATATAAAGATGGAAAATTCGGATACACGAAATTCTCGGCAGGGAAAGAGAAAGATGTAACAGTAGTACTCGATAAAGCACCGGGGTACAGTGCAACGGTGCAGATGGATATTGTTCCGCCGGTGGAACGCAATACCGTACCCGAACTCACACCCCAGCAGGTACAGTGCAATGCCGAACGTTTTGCGCGCGAAGACTCCATACGTAATGCCTATGTGGCATCATTTCCTACCGCAGGGCAGGTTACAGAACTTGCAAACACCCTGGGAGTTAACCCCGTTCATTTAGTACGACTCATAGAGCAGTCTCGTGGTAACCATGCCACAATAACAGAGTTTCTGCGTAACTGTCCGTCCGAAGGGCGTAATAAAGCAATGGCAATGTTGTCGTCGCTCTCAGACAAAGACCGTTGCGATGTGTCGATAGAGGTTCTCAACGACCATCTTCCTGCCGCACTCAAAATGGATGAGGTGGATAACGATTGCAGTTCTATCTATTGGAACTTTGTGGCACAACCTCGTGTGAGCAACGAAATGCTTACTCCCTACCGTTCGTTCTTTACCAATGTCATCCCTGCCGACGATGCCGAGATGTTTCGTGAGAATCCCGAGCAATGGGTTGCATGGTGCCGACAGAATATTAAGATAGATAATACACTGAATCCTTTGATGTTATGCATGTCGCCAATAGGAGTGTGGAACAGCAGAATAACCGACAACCATTCACGCGATATATTCTTTGTTTCTGCAGCACGCAGCATGGGTATTCCTGCACGTATAGACGGAGTAACAGGCAAGTTGCAATATCGAGAGAATATATCCTCCGAAACAGGTTCATGGATAGATGTCAATTTCGGTTCCACAACAGCAAAGAGCGCACCACAAGGAGCAGTGAAGGTTGCTTATACCCCCTCTTCGTTTATAGATAATCCCAAGTACTATTCGCACTACACAATCTCCAAAATAGTCGATGGACGCCTGCAACTATTGGGTTATACCGAGGGAGCAACCACATGGCAGTCGCATCTCAAAAACGGAACCTCGTTAGATACAGGCGACTACCTTATGATAACCGGAACACGTATGGCAAGTGGTGGCGTGTTGGCACACCTCACATTCTTCAGTGTTGCCAAAGATAGTACAACAAAATTACAGATGGTACAACGAGAGAGTAAGGACGACCTCTCTGTTATAGGCGATTTCAATAGTGAGAACCTCTACAACGACCTTGCCACCAACAGCACACGCTCACTGTTGTCGACCACCGGACGCGGTTACTACATAATAGCACTTATCGATCCCAATAGTGAACCCATCAACCACTTCCTGCGCGATGTAATGCCCTACAAAGAGCAGTTCGAGGCATGGGGGCAGAAGATGGTACTGCTATTCGAAGACACCTCGGCGGCACAACGCTTTAAAGCCGATGACTTCCCCAACCTGCCATCGACAGTAGTCATGGGTACCGATATAAATGGTACAATACAACGAGAAATAGTTTCCAATATGAAACTTAAGACAACCAACCGCCCCATAATACTTGTTGCCGACACATTCAACAGAGTGGTGTTCATGTCGCAAGGATACTCTATAGGGCTTGGAGAGCAGTTAATAAAAGTGATAAATAAACTACAGAAATAATAAGACATTGTTTAAAAGAGCGACTAAAAAGTGATTTTGACATGAACCCCAAAAGTTAAACAAAAAACTTTCGAGATTTTGTTATGAAATTAAACCGGAAACTGTTAAAAGTTACTTGTCTGGTTATACTGAAAAACAGGTTACTGAACAGTATGGTGTTAGTAGAACAGAACTTCTTTTAATGGTTTGAACGATATCATAAAGCATTGTGAAATGATTTGCAAAGAGGGGCTTCCCGGTATGATATATTGTTATCCGCAAGAGTGTAAGAAGCAGGCTGATATTCATGTTGGCGAGATATATGAGTCTTATCCCATCTTCGATAGTTCCGATTTAAAAGATAGACGCTCATTCCGTAACTTTATATTTCGCCATTCTCCTATCTGCGAAACGGATATGCGTGATGCTTTGGCTATACCACATAGATGTAATTTCTGTATGGTACAGGAGTGTATTCCGCACGATATGTTACCTGTTCTTTATTATAAAGGCGATGGGGAGCACATGTTGTTGGCTACAGAAAGATGTGCTATGCCTGCCGACGGTGAGTAGGGTTTAGGAGATTGCCTCTACAATTCTGCGTACCTCGTCAATGTCGGTCTCTTTGCGAGCGAATTCATCGCTGTCGGGGTTGCCCATACTTACTCCGCTATGTCGGTAACGCATCTTACTACCAATGTTCTTACGTGCCGATGCATGTATCTCATGTGCTCCGCAGGTGTTAAGTATCTTTGCTGCGTTGTTTGAGTTTACTCCGCATCCGGGCATAATGGTTATGCGTCCGTTGGCAATCTCTACAAGGCTCTTGAGAAGTTCTACACCAGCCTCAGCGGTTGAGGCCTGTCCCGATGTGAGTACTCTGTCGCATCCCATTATTATTATCTCTTCCAATGCCTGTTGTGGATTCTTGCACATATCGAATGCTCGGTGAAAGGTTACATGCATTCCTTGTGCTGCTTGTATGAGACGTTGGCATGTCTCGGTGTCTATATTGCCGTCTGCTGTGAGTGCGCCTATAACCACTCCGTCGGCTCCACACTCTTTGGCTGTTACTATATCTTGCTCCATACATGCCACCTCGTCGGCATCGTAAAGGAAATCGCCTCCTCGTGGGCGTATAAGTACATGCAGTGCTATGCCTTCAATCTTACGTACTTCGCGTATGACGCCTGCCGACGGGGTTACTCCGCCAATTTCAAGTGCGGAACATAATTCAACGCGTTTTGCACCACCGTCGCGAGCAACTTTGGCACTCTGCACACTGCCTACGCACACTTCTAATATTGCCATGGTATGGGTTATTTTGTTATCAGTTCTACGATGTGGTCGATTCCTTGCGGTACTTCGCTGAACATCAGTCGTACTCCCTCTTTTGTCTTTTTGTATTTCACCGGTTTCTTGTCGCTGTAGGTGAAGGCTTTTTTTACTTTGCAGTCGAGGGGTAATAAGAGTTCTTTTTCTTTACAATCGAATATATGTACAAACAGACGGTTGCCTTTGCGTGTTGTTACTCCCCATTCTTGTACCGGAATATCGCCGGCAGTGGTGCCGTAGACAGTCTCTCCGTTCGCGTTCATCCATTCGCCCATCCCTTTCAGACGTTCAATGGCAGCGGCAGGCAGTTGTCCGTTGGGCTGGGGGCCTACGTTCATAAGCAGGTTTGCTCCCTTACCGGCGGTACTCACAAGGTAACGTATAAGTGTGTCGATGCTCTTGTAGTTTTGGTCGATGAGTTTATATCCCCACATGCCGTTCATTGTTTGGCATGTCTCCAAGGGCAGACGGCTCACATCCTGCCCCGATAGCCCTGCCTTGTTCTCTCCCGGCAGGTCGCGCTCAAAAATTTGAATATCCTCTCCTGCGTGTGGGGTAACATGGTGATTGTTGCCTATGAGGCATGCCGGTTGTAAACGGTGTATAAGTGCGTATTGCTCCTCTAACTGCCAATTGAATGGGACGCTGTCTTTGTCGTGGTCCCAATGACCGTCGAACCATATTGCACCAATTTCGCCGTAGTTGGTGAGCAGTTCGGTCAACTGTTTGTTCATGAAGTCGTAGTATGCAGGCCAATCGACCTTAGTGGAGTCTACTCCTATCACTTGTCTGCCTGTACGTCCTCTTGGGTATTCGTCACGTGCCCAGTCGAGGTGTGAATAGTAGAGGTGTAGTTTTATTCCTTGTCTGTGGCATTCGTCGGCAAGTTCTTTAAGCACGTCGCGACCAAAAGGTGTTGCATCGACAATGTTATACTCCGACTGCTCTGTGTCCCACATGGAAAAACTGTCGTGGTGGCGTGTGGTAAAGCATATATATTTTGCTCCCGATGCTTTTATTGTCGATACCCACTCCTTGGCATCGAAACGGTGGGGGTAGAATGCGTCTGCCACTTTTGCATATTCTCTTTTGTCTATGGGAAAATTCTGCATGTACCACTCTCCCTGTGCAAACATGCTGTATATGCCCCAATGAATGAATATGCCAAAGCGATTCTCTTCAAATTCCTGGCGTGCTTTCACGTTTTCGGGGGTGGGAACGTACTCTTGTGCTTGCAAAGTGGGTGCGTAGAGGACTGTTGCAATAACTAATGCTGTTATAAATCTTTTGAAAGTGTTCATAGTGTATAATGTGAATTGTGTAATAATTGTTGCGAATATAGTGAAAGATGAGCGAATCTCAAAAAAAGTTTTTAAGTCTGTTTCAATATTTTTATCTAACGGCTTTTTGAACTATCTTCGCAACAACTTTAATTGAAACTGTTTTTTATATTTAAACAACTTCTAATATGGAACTTAATTTTCATGGAATAATTATAGGTGTTGCTACATTTCTTGTAATAGGTCTTTTTCATCCTTTGGTTATAAAGGGTGAGTACTACCTTGGTGTAAAGTGTTGGTGGCTGTTTATGCTCCTTGGTGTAATAACACTTATGGCGTCGCTTTTGGTAGAAAACAGCGACCTCTCCATTCTTTTTGGTGTTGTGGCTTTCTCTTCCTTTTGGAGTATAGGTGAGGTGTTTGAACAAAGGAAGAGGGTGCAGAAGGGTTGGTTCCCTGCCAATCCCAAACGAAAGAAATAGGTGTTTGTTGCAATGCAAACCTTATGCCACATATTGACATAGTTTAGTCTGTTCCGCTTATTTGGTTGATAATTAAGAGGATTCCCTTTTGATATACTGTCAAGATAGAAGTGCAACAAAATCCCCACCTTGCTCACGACTTTGAG
>CAZEKX010000004.1:54825-56234 GCA_964512955.1 uncultured Bacteroidaceae bacterium | reverse complement strand
TCTACATCGCGGTTGGTTTTCATATACTCCAACAGGTCGAGCCTAAATTCATTAAGGCCTAAATCCATTATGCTGACACCACTGTTCATCTCCTCTAAATCTACAACCTCTTCCTGCAAACGCCGGAGCTGTGCACGGCGGTATTCAAGGTCGCCTTTTTCTTCATCGGAAAGCAAATTGTCATCGCCTGTCGATGTCATTACAGAAACTTTCATTCGTGCCTCTACACGCTCTTTGAGGTTGATATATTCATCGAGTGTCATATCCGGCCAATAGTTCACGAGTTGGATAACCTCGTTCTTTGAGCCTATGCGGTCAATGCGCCCGAAACGCTGAATAATACGCACCGGGTTCCAATGAATATCGTAGTTTATGAGATAGTCGCAGTCCTGCAAGTTCTGTCCTTCAGAAATACAGTCTGTACCAATAAGCACATCTATTTCTTCATTGACATTCGGGAGGAGTGCTGCCTTATCTTTTGACAATGGCGAGAAGAGTGTAAGTACAGTATTGAAATCGAGTTTTTGACGGAGTTTGACGGTGCTTCGTGCCTCTACATCGCCTGTAATCAGGGCTACGTTAAGCCCTGTGCGCTCCTTGATACGGTTGGCAAGGTTCTCATAGAGATATACAGCCGTATCGGAGAAGGCGGTAAAGATGATTATTTTCTTGTTGCCCTCGTTAATGGGATTGTTGAACTTATGGCGCAAGTCCTCAATGAGCTGTTGCAGTTTGCTGTCGTACCGGGGTGTGATGTCTTTAAGCATCATCAGGAGCAACTGCAATGTTTCAAGGTCTTGCACAAGATAGTGTTTCCACTTTACATAATCCAAGTCGTCCAACAGGATTTGCGACTTCTTGCCACCGATGAAAATGTCATCGTTCTGCTCGTCCATATCAAGCCCTGCTCTGAAATCGTAATCATCGACAGCAGCACCGGCTCTGTTACCTGTTCTTTCGGCAACCTCAATCTTGTCTACAACGCCTTTTATAAGTGCCTCGATGCGCGACAATGTAAGGCGGAATGAGTTTACAGAACTTTCCAAACGTTTGAGCATATTTATACCCATAAGGCGACGGATACCTTTTTCGCGTCCTGACATTCCTTTGCCTGCAAAGTTGTGGCCGTCGCCGTCGGATGTCATATACTTGTCTCTTGCACTCGGCAGAAGAAAATCAGACGGAGTATAAATGGCGAGGTTAAGGTTGTTGATTAGCCCGTATATCTCGTTGTATGTGATAGCGGAATTAAGGCTTGTAAGATGTGGGCGACGCGAGATAGGCTTCAGGCGTTTGGGGAACTTGCCAATATCGGTAGTATCATAATACTGCTCAATGTGCCTGCGACTGCGTGCGATTGTAACGGAGTCAAGCACCTCGAAGAAATCGAAATCGAGTTCTTGGAGCAG
>CAZEKX010000004.1:0-54725 GCA_964512955.1 uncultured Bacteroidaceae bacterium | reverse complement strand
CGCAGGCGGTCTTTGGCAAGTGGGTTGTTTATGTAGTTGCTACGGTATGTAGTCCAGTTGTCGTAAAGTTTCTTGGGGCATAGAACAAGTACGTTCCTGTTCCTGGTCTCATAATACTTTACTACCGAAAGTGCGGTAAAGGTCTTTCCCAAACCTACGCTGTCGGCAAGAATACAGCCGTTGTACTTCTCCAATTTGTTGATTATGGCAAGCGAGGCATCGCGTTGGAAATTGTGGAGTTTGTTCCAGATAACGCTGTCCTTGAAGCCTGTTGCCTCGTTGGGGAGTAGATCTTCGGAAATATCTTCCAAAAATTCGTGGAAGATATTGTAAAGTGCCACGAAATAGAGGAAATCGGGCGCGTTCTCCTTGTAGGCGTTGGAAATGTTCTCTATAACCTCGTCGGTAACAACTTGAAGTTTCTCGCTGTCGTTCCATAACTGATTGAAGAGCGAGAGGTATTGCTGCGAGAACGGGGCTTCGAGTTTATTTATCATCGTATAGGCATTGTCGCCACGCTCACAACCAAGTTCTACTGTTGTGAAGCCGTTCAATGGCATATACGAGGTGTTATCGACATTGGCAAAACCCATCATATTTTCGCCTGTGCGATTGGATTTGAAGCAGGCCTTCTTCTTTATCCACTCGGCGCACTCTTTGGCAACGGCACGCTGGGTAAGTTCATTGCGAAGTCTTACTTCAAACTCGGAGCCGTACAGATTGCGTTCTCTATTGAGGCGAGGAATGTAGAATTCTCGTTTCTGTTTGTTTACCTTTTCTGTTACAAAAGTGGGAGAGGTAAACACAAAACGCAATTCCTTAATATCTTTCAACTGTTCTTTAAGTTCTTGGAAAGCATAGATTGAGAAACACGATGCAGCAATGGATAGTTTACTACCCTCTTTCAATTCTACAACTAAATCCTCTTTTAGCGTTTTGTGTATGTTGTCGATTATATCCATTCCCCAACCAAATTACTAATGCAAATGTAAATAAAAAATCCCCTTATTCAATATAAAAGGATAGAAAAGTAAAAATCAAAAACATCTATTCATATAAAAGACTAAGTAGTTGCATCTTGAATTGATACAACTACTTAGTGTAAGAATTTTCTAATATAAGAAATTGATTAAACTTTATCAGAATTTCAACAATACCTTCTTTCCATTATGGATATATATACCCGATGAAGTGGGGGAGAGTACACGACGTCCTTGTAAATCGTAGTACACGTTTTCTGCATCGGTATCGTTTGTTTCTGTTATTACATCATCTATACTTGTAGGATTTGTAGATTTAATGGGACGGAAAGGATTATCATCTGTAAACTTATATAATCCATTGCTTGCCCAATCCAAAGAGAAACGAACAAAGCGCATGGTATAACCACCGAAGATACCGTTCTCTTCGTAATATACACCCAATGTACCATCGGGTAATACAACCGCTGCACTATATGCAGAACCTCTGGGACATATTGTCTTTGGAGTACCGAATGTAGCACCTTCATCGGTAGAGAGAGCGATACTTACATTTTGTCTGCTAGAACTATTTGGAAGTGTCTGTAATGCCACATCCCAAGAATTTCCTTCTAATTTTGAGCACCATACCATGTATTCTCCATCACAAGCATTACCATAAATACCGGTGGTAAATTGTGTTTGTGAAGGTTTATGCCATGTTACACCATCGTTCGATGTGTAGTTGTAATAGTTGTATCCGCCATGACGAACACTTATAGCAAGGTCGCCATTATTACGTTCCAACGTCTTAGGTTCATCGGCACCCGATGTACCACTGGTACCGCTTACATACCAACTCTTACCGCCATCTTTACTCATAAAGAAGTAGAAGTGCTGACTATCGTCTGCCTGACGATTTACAAAACTAGAAACAAGTGTTCCGTCGCGCTTTTGCAATGCTGCACCTGAACCGGAGAAACCGCTTTTCCATGTTTTGGTATTAGGATTTGAACAATTTGCTCCAAAGAGATCGTCGGTGTGGTCTACAGGTGTATCCCATGTAAGTCCACCGTCGCGACTGGTAATTGTTTTCCAACGTGGAGGCTCGGCAGCAGTTCCGGCAAAGAATCCGTGACCGTATGTTCCGGCACTTGTCATTATACCTACTATTTCGCCATTATCACGGTTTGTAACAATAGATGCATCGCCATGACCATAATTACCGCCTGTTTCTGCTGTACCTGCAACAGTTACAGGATTACTCCAGGTTCTACCGTTATCATCGGAGTACTGTGCCACTAGGTAACAGTGCGAAGGTAGGTCTGAATTATGATTTTTACGGTCATCAGTCAGTGTTACAAGACGCTTACCATCGCGAGTTACTGTGATAGAGGGTATACGATAGTAAAGAGAACCTTTATCCATAGGCATTAGAACTGCTCCTTCGGACAAGAATATTGTTACTTGATGATTGGGATTACCGTTCTCTTCTACCAACGATTCACCATCTACTGTATAACTTAAAATGTTTGCATCTACAGTATTTCCCTCTTTTGCATCTTCGGAAATATCGTATGTAATCCAAAGATAATTATCACCGAGTTCCAAATCCTTAGTTCCTGTTATGGTAAATGTATTGTCGGTAGCAAGAGTTACGGTTTGTCCAAACTGTATACCATTCTCTTCGCGCCATGTCATTTCCTTTTCGTCGTCGATAAACAGTTCGCGTGAATTTGTGGCAAAATATGCTTTTACATTAGTAATATCATTGGCATCGGTACCTACAAATTCTCCTTTGATACCCTGGAACTGGCAAGAACCTGTGAGACCCGATACTTTAACATTAACACGTACTATAGGTTGATTTTTATTACCTATACCTGTACTTACCTTACCTTGCAAAACATTTGTACTGCCAATTATTGCTTCGGAGTTGCTTGTATCAACCTCTCTGAAACGCCAAAGCGAAGCATTACCCTCGTCCGAAGAACTCCAACGTACTATAACACTGCCTGCCTCTTGAGCATGTAATTCAACACCGGTATCTTTTATTATAAATGCACCAAAAGAATCTTCAATAGTATATATGTAGTTAGGAGTATTTACAATTCCGAACTGGGTAGTACCGCCTGTACCACTTCCTGCTGTACCAAAATATTCACCTTTATAATTTTTAATGGCAAGTTTACCATCCTTTTCCCAGAAACTCCATATATAATTGGCATCGAAATTTTCATCACCAAATGATAATTTGGAGTTTTCTTTATTGTAATATATAACTTTATTTCTACAATAATTGTGTGTCGATGCGCTTACTATATAATACCAATATTCATTACCTTCTGTACTAATCAAAGGTTTTTCTATTTTATCCTCTTTAATTTTTACTGCGAAATTGGTTAAAACAACTCCATTGCCATTATTACCGGATAACACAAACGATACTGAACTTACAGCAAGTTTTTTACCACTTATAGTTTGTGGATTGCTCGAAGTGGTGTACTCTTTACCATTCATGTTAAACGATAATCCTGTACTATGATTTGTATTATTGGTAAAGGTGAAACTATACTCCTCTATAACATAACCCGATGGAGCAGATAATGTATATGTAGAACTGCCGGCGGTACCTGTCATTAACTGTATATTATTACCTTCCCAATTCATGTTATTGATAGTACCACAACCAAATTGTAATTTAGGTGTAGAATTACTCTTCCATACATTATTCCAGGATTGGTTAACCAAATCGCCACGATATAGACTACCGCTTGTCTTATCTATAACAAATTCTAAAGATGAAGGAGTCTCTACAGGGTCTTGTGCCACTTGAATTTTCAACTGACATCCTTGGTCGGTACGATCGCTACCTTTATTATTTTGGTCGCTCCAATTATAAACTGCATAGTTTTGAGCATCACCTGTTTGATTCAACTGCACATCACCCGAAGATATTATGTAATAACCCGATGTATTGGAGTAACTTATGGTCCATCCATTGGCAGGTTTGGTTGATGTTGTGTTTATCTGACTATTATATGAAACAACGGGATTCAGATAAGATTTATATTCACGATTTATGATATCGTAGGTTTCATCGCCACGACTAACAAATTTCCACATCGAAGATTCGTTCTGCGCTGTATTATCGTAACCTACTACACCCGATGCACTTCCATTTGCGGTAAAATAGAGTTGAGCAGAACGTAATGATGTTATCTGATACCAATATTCAGCATCTGCTGTACTTGCCAATGGCATTACCAATGCTTGTGAAAAATTTGTATTTAGTTTAGTAACCTGTTCAGAAGCCTCTTCGGTTGTAATATTTGTTTTAGCCAATAATGCACAAGCATTTACAACTTCTGCTTCAAAAGCCTCCATCTTTGTTTTATCATATTGTCCCAAAGAAGTTCCTACCTCGGCCATTAAACCGGATGCAACAGCCTTTGATATATCATTACGTAAACCTGCCTGAGTATAACGGACAAGGGCATCTTCCTCCGATATTACATTATATGTATCGTTAAGAAAATCGGTTTTAAGAGCAGTTGCCATTAAATTGGCTACTTTTACATAACCTAGACCTCCAAGATAGTTAGATGGATAAAAATATTTGCTGTTTGCAACTGTACCGGAAAGTAGAGGAGTATATATATCGATATATTTTACTTTTTCGTCTGCAAGAGATTTTATATATTCATTTAAAACAGATATACGTCCACTGTTTTTGGTTGCATCGCTTGTGGGGCATAACGACATCAAATATATATTTGATGATGGAGATTTTTCTTTTATATTATCGACAAGTGCTTTATAGTTTGTCTTTACGGTTTCAATATCGGTTGTTCCATTGGCATCGGCAGTACCTGTATACAAAATAATAGCCTTTGCATTCTCTTTTGTAACACCGGTTTCGGAATAGGTAGCATCTATTAATTTACTTGTAACAGATATCTCACCACCATATCCCCATCCGGTTCCACGATTCTTCACATTATAATTACCCAATAATTCCTGCCACTCTCCATTTTTAATCATTTCATCACCAAACACCAATATATCGTTTGTACTTATGGGCATCATACTAAAATATGTAGCACGCATACGATGTGTGTTATTACTCAACCCTCCATCATTTTGTACACTAGACGTATTTTGTGTATAAACAGTCTCTACTGTATAATTTTCTCCTTCCTGTAAATACTGACAAATAGTTTCACACCAAACTTTATATGCTGCTGCTGTAAGATGCAGGTTGTCGTAACTCCATACACCGCCATTGGCAACATCCTTTAGTTTGTCATATAAATCTATATATGTAAGCCAATCGGCATTTTCAGAATCTACATAAGCCTTTATTACATCGTTGGCATGCAACCATGTCGATTCAACCCTGTTACTTGTTTTATTGTTAAGAATACTGTAGAGATATATTTTAGTCTCAGGAGAACGCATACGAATACGCTCTACCATACTTTTTACATACGACAATATTTGCTCTCCACTAAAATTTAAACCACCTGTGGTAGCCAAGTCATTAGTACCAATCATCATGAAAACCTTCTTAGGTTTATTTAATAGGTACGACTCAAGATTATCGCTCTGCTCGGTAGAATATGTTCCTGAATTACCGCGGTTGACAATTGGCAAATAATTACCTTCGGATGTCTTAAATGCCTCGGGCCAGCAATGCATATCGGTGATGCTATTACCTATAAACAATATACTCCCCTCGGCAGGAGCAAGAACTTTAAAAGAATCGTAACGATGATTCCTAAAGGGCAAATCGGCCCACGTAACAAGCACACACAAGCATGCTGCTAACAATAGTAATAATTTTTTCATAATGCTTAACTTAAAAATAAATGTAAATAATCTCTTTTTAACAAATTTAACAGCGTAAATATAGATAATAGGTATTTAATATAATGAAAAATTGTTGTTAATTATTATTAATAAGCATTTTACACACATAAAAAAATAAATATCCACATTTTTATCCGATACTTATTATATTTATTTCCTTTTTTAAAAAAATAAAAATCAATAACAAAAATAAAGTCTGTTGATAGTGTAAATAAAAAAACGGTTTATCTGTTGCTTTTTTGCTTTATTAATATGATAATAACAAATTATATAAATAATTAAACAGGTCAAATCATTGATATACAATATAATATGTATAGTTATAAACAATTGTTTAATATGTGTATATGTGAATAAATAATTGTTGAAATTTGTTGAGAAGTCTATTTAAAAATAGGGTCTAAAAAGTGTTATTTAAATTTGGATTTTGAATACATGAATCTGTTATATTCGTTATTTTCATTTTTCAAAATTTAAATGACATTTTTAAATAATAAGTTTTTAAACAGTTATCAACAGTATACTAACAGTTATTTTATTGTACGGTATAAATCTTTCGATAATCTCTTATCTTTTTTAACTCCCAATCCATTCTCGTAACAATGTGCCATGTAGGCTGTTCCTTCTCTATTTTTTAGTATATGTAGTTTTTTTGCCCAATTATATGCCTCTTTATAATTTTTATTTTTATCGTTATACTGCATTAAGTATATCATAGCATCGATACATTCTTTTTTAGCCGATTTTATTATCAATTCAATAGGAGTTCCTAATTCTTCATCTTTCTCAATGCTTTTTTCCAACATATATTTTGCATACAGATATTCACCTTCGGAGTTATTTTTTATAGCCGACAATCGATAATAATATATTCCTTT
The DNA here is from genome assembly GCA_964512955.1 of uncultured Bacteroidaceae bacterium. Lineage (GTDB taxonomy): Bacteria > Bacteroidota > Bacteroidia > Bacteroidales > Bacteroidaceae > HGM04593. Next base: position 48,016 of record CAZEKX010000004.1, on the reverse strand, counting down.
TACGCTGTCTCCATTTTCTGCTATGTAATATTTTCCTAAATCGATATAAGCACGTGGTTCATCCTGTTCTGCAGCCTTTTTAATAAGTTCTATTATTATATCTTTATTATTTATACTATCTTTCTTTTTATATAATTGTGCTAGTTCGTATGTCGATTCTCCATCTCCTAAATTCGAAGCGCGTAAAAAGAATTCTGTTGCTAAACTTTCACTCTTTTTCAATCCGTTTCCATGTAGGTAGCAGTAACCTATACTGCGTATGGCTGGTATATAATTGTATTGTTGTAATTCGGAAAATATCTTTACTGCATATAAATATTTTTTCATATTGTAATAGGTAATACCCATTTTATACTCTTCTTCGTATTGTGCCAATGCAACAGAATCTACTACATTATCTATCTTTTTATTAAACTTTTCTTCTTTTTCTTCACTATCATAATTAAAATCGGATATACGTGTTTCTGTTATATAATCGTTGCTATAATATGTTCTATTATCTTTTCCGTTTACATATATATTTATATATTCACAGGAACTGCTGTTATACATTTCCAATATAATTTTACCATCTTTAATGGTTACATTTGGTTCCCATAGAAGAGTACGTCTGTAATCATTACTTTCATTGGGAACAATATTGCTATAATCGGGGGAATAGAATTTTTTACTTTCTGTATAACCTTGTACCGATGTATATCGGTTCATACTGTATGAATTTGTGAATTCAGGGATAATACCTTCTCGTTTTTCATCTTTTTTAAACGGTATAAAACATGCAACATAATTTGGATGCCTCATTGACGATTTTATGCGTTTATGTAAATTGTAATATTTATCGGGAATAGGGTATATTGTTGTAGGTGACAGAAAACCTTCGTAGAATTCAGAATGTACTCTTTTGCTTGTAAGTGCATTATTTTTGAATTTCCAAAATCCTTCTCCGGTATTATTGATACTGTTACATATTTTTTCGTCACTACGTAGAATTATATCCTTAAAATTTGTCATTTTTTCGGCATCTTTTCCATAAAGGTACTCTTTATCTTCTACAGGTACTGAATTGGAATTGTACTCTCCAACAGGTACAATGGAGTGTATCCAAAAACACCATGGTAGATTATATCTTTTAAATATACTTCGCAACACATTATTCGCTGTAATTACATCTTTGAACTCAGGCATGCGGTCGTACATGGTAATTTCATCGTCTATAAATATAGCAGTATCTTTTTGAGCCATTTCGGCATCTGCTATTTCATTAAGTTTATCTCTTCTTATCTCTTCTTCTTCAAAATCTTCATATGCTAATGCATTAAATTCGTTTCCTTTAAAATATGTAACATCTTTTGCATACTCCCATTCATCGAGATAATTGAATTTTATTTCGCAAAGAGGAGGTCTGTTAAATATATCTTTTTTCCTTTTTTCTATAATTTCTACATCTCCAAGCAAGTATTCCAAAGGACTTATTTTAGTTATAAGTTCTTTGTTTATATTATTCTTATTTTCATATTCAATAGGTTTGCCAATATTTCTCTCCCAATAATCAATTTCATTTGGCTTTGGAGAAAAATATCTGTCCAAAGAGAATGTATACTTTATATTATCATTAAATTTTGCTATAACTTTTGGTGATAAATATGCTACTTTCTTTCCATAGAAATCGTCGAAAGCAATAGTAAATTTACCCATACTATCGGTACGAAATACATTTGTGGAGATACTGTCTCCCATATATGCAATGTCTAATCTTATGGGATTATATGCTTCGTTAATGAATTTATGTTTACCCGATGAACCATTCTTTACAACTCTGTATAAGGCACCTTTAAGAATTAATTCCTTCTCAACAGGTTGTATATTATTTATATCTATATTATTTAAAAGTTTCCAGTTGTAGGCTGTCCAACCATGAGTCAGCATCAAAAGGTCTAAATTTTCTTTTCTCTTTTCATTACTTTTATCGAAGTATTGCGATGCATTGGGTATATATCCTTTTAATTCAGAACCTAATAAAAGATATGTGTATATATTATAATCCCAAGAAGTTGTTTGATTTCCTGCCGCATCTGTTACTGAAACAGCAAATTCAGCATTTTTATTTATAGGTTTTCCATCCTCTCTTTCTATCGATATATTGAATTTTTCATGTGGTTGCGCTGTAAAATCGGTATAATTTCTGTTATTTATTTTTGCTTTTAATTTAACAGTCTCTCTGTCTCCTTTTTGTATTTCATTATGTTCAATAAATAAAAGTCGTTCAACAAGTGGTATGTCGTTATTGAATACAACTACTCCGCAAACACCTTCGGGAAGGTTATTTTTTGCTATTTTAAATGTTTTCTGTTTCTCTTCCGACATAAAACGGTTATAGTAACCTATGGAACCACGATGCAGTATTACAAAACCAAGTTCGATATTGTCGGTATAGTTGTTTTTTATATTAATATAAACACTATCAATGTTTTGTGTTATATGTGTTACGACACCGGTTTCTTCTATTTCGGGTAGTTCGAATTTATACTCTTCTGTTTTACCTTTGTTATTCTTTGCAGATACCTTGACACTATATTCGGCATTAATATCGGGTGTAATGTAAAAAGAGTTTTTTCCATTGTGTACGGGGGTTGTTTTAAGCAGAATATTGTTGTTTTTATAAATAGTTATGGTATCATTGGAGAAATCTCCCTTTTCATTACGCAGTTCATAGGCTATACAACTTTTTATGTCGTTTACAAGGTGTCCACCTTCGGGGAAAAATAAGAGTTTTACCTCATCTTTTTTATCATTTTCCTTTGTAAATCCTCTTTGTCTGTCTAACAGGTTTTTAAAATCCCAATTATTTTTGTTAACCTTATCGAATACAGGAAATACTCTGCTGAATACGGCTTCATTACCTCTGTTAAGCATATATCTTGTGTAGGCTCTCACTTCGTAATATCCCGACAAAAGTTGTGTTTTTAATTCAAATTCTCCATTACAGCATCCATTGTCGTCGAGTTTATATTTTTTCGTCTCTACAACATAGCCTTCGGGTGCGACAAGTTCTACATATAGAACTTTACTCAAATTACTGTTATAATCTCTGTTGGAGTATGTTGTGTATGCTTTAAACCAAATAGTTTCTCCTAAATAATATACTGTATTATCGAATTGCAAATACACATGTTCCTGTTGTAATGTACGTCCTATAATAAGTGCTTTTTTTGCCGTCTCTTCTACACTGTTTTGTGCATTTATATTAAATACGCATGTCGTTATAATAATTATGGCAAGGAGAAAATTTTTCATAAATAAATTGTGGCTTTAAGTTAATGCTTTGCGAATATATAAAAAATATACCTTAGAGAATTTCTCTAAGGTATATTTTTTATAAAGCAACGTAAGTTATTTGCTTATATTTATTTTAGTTTTGCAAGAGCCTCTTTTATACGGCGAATAGCCTCAATTATATTTTCGTCGCTTGTTGCATAACTCATGCGGAAACATTCGGGAGAACCGAACGATGCTCCTCCTACAGTGGCAACATGTGCTTCGGTAAGTAAATACATTGCAAGGTCGTCGCTATTGTTTATTGTATGTTCGCCAAAACTCTTGCCATAGAATGAACTACATTTAGGGAATAGGTAGAATGCACCTTCGGGAACATTAACCTCAAGTCCGGGAATCTCTTTTGTTAGGTTTACAATGAGATCGCGACGACGTTGGAATGCTTGACGCATTGTTTCAACATCTTCCTGACTGCCTTCGTATGCCTCTAACGATGCCATTTGAGAAACCGAACATGGTCCGCTTGTATATTGTCCTTGTAATTTATTGCATCCCTTTACAATCCATTCTGCCGCAGCCAGATATCCAATGCGCCATCCGGTCATAGCATATGCTTTTGATACACCGTTTACTATTATCACACGGTCGCGTATTTCGGGGAACTGTGCAATACTTTGGTGTTTACCAACATAGTTTATATGTTCATATATTTCATCGGCTACAACAAAAACATTGGGGTGTTTTGCCAATACATCGGCAAGTTCTTTAAGTTCTTCTTTTGTATAAACAGAACCTGTGGGGTTCGATGGAGAACAAAGAATCAGCATCTTTGTCTTTGGAGTGATAACAGATTCCAATTGGGTACCAGTAATTTTAAAGTTCTGTTCTATACCGGCGCTAACAATTACGGGAGTACCGTCGGCAAGTTTCACCATTTCGGGATAACTTACCCAGAACGGTGCCGGAACAATAACTTCATCACCGGGGTTTACCAATGCCATAATAGCATTACACACTGCCTGTTTTGCTCCATTGGAAACAGATATTTGTGCTTCGGTAAACTCAAGTCCGTTTTCACGTTTCAGTTTCTCAACAATTGCTTTACGCAAAGTGGGGTATCCGGGTACGGGGGAATAACGCGACCAGTTGTCATCTATTGCCTTTTTTGCAGCATCTTTTATGTTATCGGGTGTATTAAAGTCGGGTTCTCCTACACTCATGTTTATCACATCTACTCCCTGTGCTTTTAATTCTTGGCTCTTTTGAGACATAGCCAGTGTAGCCGAGGGAGAAAGTCTGTTAAGGCGGTCTGCTAATTTATTCATAGTTGTGGTTTATTTGGTTAGTTATAATTTTTATCGTTCATACTTAATATTATTCATCGAAATGCAGTGTGTGCCCCATACGTTCTGCTTTTGTATGAAGGTATCTTGAATTGAAGTTGTTAGGTTCAATCTCGCAACTTACAATCTCAACTATTTCCAATCCGTAACTCTCTAAACCAATACGTTTTACAGGGTTATTTGTTATGAGACGCATTTTGTGAACACCTATTTGACGAAGAATTTCGGCACCTACACCGTAGTCTCTTTCATCTGCTTTAAAACCAAGGCACAAGTTAGCATCTACGGTATCCATACCCTCTTCCTGTAGTTTATAGGCTTTCATCTTATTCATAAGTCCTATACCTCGTCCCTCTTGGTTAAGATATACTATAACTCCTTTCTCATCTTTTTCAATAAGTTGCATGGCACGATGCAATTGCGCACCACAGTCGCAACGTTGCGAACCAAAGATATCTCCGGTCATGCACGATGAGTGTACTCTTACAAGAATTGGTTCATCCTCTTTCCATTCTCCCTTTATAAGGGCTATATGTTCCAGTCCTGTCGATTTTTGCATAAATGGTATTAGGCGGAAATGTCCATGTTCAGTTGGCATATCAACCTCTTCACCACGTTCAACAAGTGATTCTTGGCGAAGACGGAACTCAATGAGGTCTCTTATAGATATAATTTTAAGATTATGTTCCTTGGCTATCTCAATAAGTTGTGGCATGCGTGCCATAGTGCCGTCTTCATTCATAATTTCAATCAGTGCTGCTGCCGGGTATAGTCCTGCAAGACGTGCCATGTCGATACCGGCTTCGGTATGTCCTGCACGACGTAAAACTCCTTTATCCTGTGCATAAAGGGGGTTTATATGTCCGGGACGTGCAAATGTTTCGGGTGTACTTGATGGGTCGGCGAGTGCCTTTATTGTGGCTGCACGGTCATTTGCCGATACACCGGTTGAACATCCATCAATTTTATCTACAGTAACGGTAAATGGTGTTCCAAGTAGGCTTGTATTGGTATTTACCTGTGGGTCTAATTGCAACTCTTTGCAACGCGACAGGGTTATAGGTGCACAGAGTACTCCTCGCCCGTTTTTCAGCATAAAATTAACCTTCTCGGGAGTAATTTTTTCGGCTGCAATAATAAAATCTCCTTCGTTCTCTCTATCTTCGTCATCTACTACAATTACGAATTCTCCTTGACGAAAATCTTCGATAGCATCTTCTATTGGGCTTAATTTAAATTTATTCATGTTCTACTAATTTTTCCTTAATCAAAATATCCATCAAATTCTTTGATGTTTTTTCTATCTTTATTAAATCGCGCAACATTCTGAATCGGAATCTCCAAGCGCGTAAATATATTACAATTCCAATGGGGAATATTACTATAGATGCAATATTCAACCATTTATTTTTGAATGGAGAATATATTGCTCGTGGAGACATTACAGGAAACATATTTAAGAGAATTATAACCTTTTTATTCCTACTGTTTCCCATCTCCTCTATCAAACTCTCCAACTCAATACTTAACTCTTCGGCTCTGTTTTTCTCATATCCGGTAAAGAAAATATGTTTTACAGATGGTAATTTCTTTAGTCTGTATCTTTTTCTTATAGCATGTGATGCTTCTATTATGTAACCTAATTTCTGGTAATTCTTTGTGTAGTCCGGGTCTTCTATTATAACCTCTTTCAAAGGTACATTTCTGGTTTCTCTCAATCCAAGTAACATTCTGAAGAACTCTTTATAAGCATCCATGTTTAATATTGTGGAGTCTTTGTTCGATTGATATGTCAAAAGAATACCTATAGGTGCAAGAATCAAAGTGCTTAACCAACTTCCTATCCATACATACCACTCTCCTTCACGTGCCATTTTCGACCCCGATGTATTAAATATATAATACAACACAAAAGTTGCAACAGATATAAGCACAGGATAACCTAAACCTCCTTTGCGAACAATGGCACCAAGTGGTGCACCTATAAAGAAAAATATGAGACAACCGAGCGATAACGTTATCTTCTCCCACCAAAACAGATGATGTCTGTTTAAATCCTTATCGAGGGAGTGCATTATATTTTTCTTTATCTCTAAATCTGTTTTAAGTTGTTCTATCTTGGTTAATTCTGCTTTTTTCCATTTGATTTTATCAACTTTGGATGCTGTATTGTATATGCTGTCTACATTAAGATATGTTATATTATCACTTTTTATTCTTGTGGAATCCTCTTTTGTAAGTGTAGGTTTAATAGTGTATGCATTGCGCATTATCGACCTGAAGTTATTTTGTCCTATACTGTCGTTGTATAGTGTAATAGAATCTATCGACTCGGTTAGTTGTATCATGTTTTTGCTTGCAGCCTGCCCATTTAAGAACGAACCATCCTGCATGTTAAAACCACCGTCAAATTCTATGGCTACAACCTTTTCGCGATATGTCTCGCGACGGTATGGCATGTTTTTCTTATCAATATTCTTTGTAGGCAGGTTTTCAAAGAGTTCCCCACTATACAGTTTAATCATTAAATGCTGTTGGTCGGCAGTACTCTCTATTTTGCCGGAATCGGCAACAAGGATTCTTGTATTCTCGAAACCATTGGATAGGTCGTATATCATTACGTTATACAACATTCCGGTTTCTTTATCTTTATGTTTTACAAAAAGATTATATCCCTCAATTTTATCGTAGAAAACACCTTCGGGTATTTCCACTTCGGGTGATGTCTGTTTTATCGAATAGAGTATTGTGTATAATTTAACTTGTGCTTGAGGAACCACAACATTCTGAAAATAGAACGATACAAAACCAAGCAGAATACATTCCACAGCAATTGGTGCCATTATCCTGAGAAGTGGAATACCTGCGGCTTTCATTGCCAATAACTCTAAACGTTCACCAAAATTACCGAATGTCATAAGTGCGGCAAGCAGTATGGCAAGTGGCAGTGCCTGTCCCACAAGTGTAAGTGAACCTAAATAGAAAAATTGAGCAAGAATGGTTATATCGAGTCCTTTGCCTACAAATTCATCGACCTGTCTCCATAACAATTGCATTATGAAAATAAACAGGCAGATAAAAAATGTACCAAGCAAGAGTTGGGTAAAACTCTTAATGATGAATATATCTAATTTCTTTATATGAAAATTCGGTAGTCGCATAGATACTAAAAGTATCTTTTATTGTTTTGTTTATATCCTTTTACGTATATACGATATTGGTTTTCCGTATATGTTTTTGCAAAGTTAACACAAAATACCTTATTCCAAATAATTGTATAGAGTTATTTTTATAACTCTACATGCCCGATTGTCGTTTTAGGTGTTCAATTTGAGAATCCCACAAATCTCTTTGGTCGTCTGTTTCACCTATTTCGGCAAAGTCTGTTATCTCCAATGTATGTTCACGAGTCATCTCATTGAATAAAATTCTCATTTCGAAATATGTTTGCGGGTGTTCGTCGTCCCATCTGAGTCGAACATAGACACCATTTCTTTGTGCTATGAGTGTTGCAGTTCTGTTTTCTACTTTTCCCCAATAGAATGTGAATGTTTTTCCTGTTGTTTCAACTCTGTCGGCAAACCAACTCGAAAGCCCTGCGGCTGTACCTATGTAACGCCATATTATGGCTGCACTGCCTTTTAGTGGGTATTCAATTTGAATTTTCTCCTTTTTCATACTTTGAATTTTAAAACATCACTTATTCTATTTTGAATAACCTGTTATGGTGGTTATAAATAAGAAACTCTCTCTTATTCAGTCGCAAGATAATCAATTATTTTCATAAAAACAATTTTTGTTCTGTTAAATTCTGTGAGTTCCGTATTTTTTGGTATAATGGGAAATATAATTTAGTACTGAATTCTTTCGTTTTTGGTCATTGAAAACTTTTTTATTCGGTTTTTTTTGATGAAAAGAATAAAAAAGTTTGTGATTCTAAAATTATTGCCGTATATTTGCACCGCAAAAATGCAATGGCGAGATAGCTCAGCTGGTTAGAGCGTCGGATTCATAATCCGGAGGTCGTGGGATCGTGACCCACTCTCGCTACAAAAGAAGCGATGGCATGCCATCACTTCTTTTGTTTTATATCAAAATAATTAATTTTAAAAAAATTATGATAATAATTAATAAAACAAAGAACAAAATACCTCTACGTTGGTTTTTTGAAAAATAAAAATAATTCTTCATTTGTTTATCCTTTAAAAGACTGCTTTCAATGGTAAATGCTATATTCGCAAAATAATATACACTTTGTTGCGAATATAATAAAATTTAAAAATAGAAAATGGGAATAGGAAGAAATATTAAGAATATATTCAGTCGCTATCGTTTATCACTGTTTATATTGTGTGTAATAGTCTATTTATCTCTCTTTAAATCGGCAGGTGTAAACGATATATATAAAATACCTGATATCGATAAAGTTGCACATTTTTTAATGTATGCAGGTTTTTGTTTAATATTATGGCTGGAGTATTTACGTTCGCATTATAAACTCAATTTCAGAAAAATTATTTTGTGGGCGATAATCTCACCGGTTTTGTTCAGTGGAGCAATGGAAATAGCGCAGTGTTACATTACAGATTATCGTACAGGCGATTGGGCCGACTTTTTCTTTAATACATTAGGTGTTTTATCGGCAGGAATTTTCAGTATATGTGTAACATTGCCCATAGTGCGAAAGTATGGTCTATATAAAAGCAATGCCAAGAAATAATCCTTGGCATTTTTCTTATTTCCACTCTTCATAAGGAAATCGTGTTAGGTGTGAATTATAGTAACGCGCTTCACCCGTTACCTCGTTGCCTATGAATGATGGTTTTTCAAAAGTTTCATTTTCGTCTTTCAATTCAATCTCGGCAACAACAAGTCCTTGATTTTTACCATAGAACTCATCTATTTCCCATGTATGTTTGCCGCATTTTACAAGATATCGACATTTGTCTATACGTGCATCTCCACATAAAATAAGTAACTCCTCAGCCTCTTGTAACGATATCTCTTTTTCCCATTCATAACGGCTCAATCCTCCGTTAAGTGATGGTCCTTTTATGGTAAGGTAACCAATACGTCCTCGTATACGTACGCGTACTGAATTTCCTTTTTCCCGGCACAGGTATCCTTGTACAATTCTGTCGCATCGGAATGCTTGTTCACAGTAACTATCATTTGTAACCAGGAATTTTCTTTCTATCTCAATCATGGTATTCTTCTATTCTTCACCACCAAACTCCATCAGGTATGCCTTTATAAAACCGTCTATTTTACCATCCATAACACCACCTACATCCGATGTCTGGTGTCCTGTACGATGGTCTTTTACACGGCGGTCATCGAACACATAACTGCGAATTTGTGATCCCCACTCAATTTTTTTCTTTCCTGCTTCAACTTTCGATTGCTCCTCCATGCGGTGTTGCATCTCTTTGTTATACAAAATTGAGCGTAACTGACGCATCGCATTTTCCTTATTCTTTGGTTGGTCTCGTGTTTCGGTGTTTTCAATGAGAATCTCTTCTTCGGCTCCTGTGTATGGGTCCTTGTATTGGTAGCGAAGACGTACACCCGACTCCACCTTATTCACATTCTGTCCACCGGCTCCACCGCTTCGGAATGTATCCCATGAAATACGTGCCGGTTCAATAACAACCTCAATACTATCATCTACCAGTGGTGTAACAAACACCGAACTGAACGATGTCATTCTCTTTCCTTGTGCGTTATAAGGGCTTACACGTACTAAACGGTGAACTCCGTTTTCTCCTTTTAAATACCCATAGGCATAAGAGCCTTTCAACTCCAATGTAACGGTTTTTATTCCTGCATCCTCAGCCTCTTGTAAGTTGGCTACAGCAACCTTATATCCGTTTGCTTCGGCCCAACGCATATACATACGCATAAGCATGCTTGCCCAGTCCTGTGCCTCTGTACCACCTGCACCGGAGTTTATCTTCAACACACAGTCCATTTCGTCTGCCTCCTGACGAAGCATGTTCTTTAGTTCCAACTCTTCAATGGCTGTTATGGCACGTGTATAAGCATCGTCAACCTCGTTCTCCTCAACCATTTCATCACGGAACATCTCCATGGCCATCTCCACCTCTTCGGTACGGTTGTTTACCTCTTTGTATCCTTCAATCCAACCCTGTAATGCTTTCACCTTCTTCATCTGTGCTTCTGCCGCTTTTGCATCATCCCAAAAGCCAGGTGCCTGAGTGCGTAATTGTTCCTCTTCGACCTGCACAATCTTCTCATCTATCGAAAGATACTGTTTAAGTGCCGCTGTTCTCTCCTTAATATCCTTTAATTGGTCAGAAGTAATCATCTTATTATTTTGTATTTCTTTTGTTTTCAGTGCGCGAAGATACAACAATAATTCGATATAATTCGGGTTGATGTTTGAATTTATACCTTTTCTGTTTTAAAATCAAAATAATAAACTACCTTTGCAAACCATTTGAAAAAATAGAGTTATGAAGCCAACCCCTTCGAATACACAGCAGGCTGTAGAGTTGTTAAAGATGTTAATAAGTACTCCTTCGATAAGTCGCGAAGAGAGTGATGCTGCCGACAAACTGCAAACACTTATAGAGCGCAGTACACCTGTGTCGTTGGAGATTCATAGACACATGAATAATATATGGTGTATTGCACCCGGTTTCGATGCAACACGTCCTACATTGCTTCTCGATGCGCATATCGATACCGTAAAACCGGTTGAAAATTGGAGTAATCCTCCTTTCACACCAATTGTTAACGGTGAAAAGATAAGTGGTTTGGGTAGCAATGACGATGGTGCATCGCTTGTAACACTTTTACAGGTCTTTTATCTTATTTGTTGTAATCCTCAATCGTACAATACAATATTTTTGGCTTCGGCCGAAGAGGAGGTTTCCGGTAAGAATGGTATAGAATCTGTTATACCTTTGCTGCCACCCATATCGTGTGCTATAATAGGTGAACCAACTGGTATGCAGCCTGCCATTGCCGAAAAGGGACTTATGGTTCTCGATTGTACTGCATTGGGAGTTGCAGGGCATGCTGCTCGCGAAGAGGGTAAAAATGCGATATATGAGGCAATAAACGATATCGATTGGTTTCGTAACTATAGGTTTCCAAAGACTTCGTCATTGCTTGGCGATGTCAAGATGAGTGTAACCCAAATAAATGCAGGAATACAGCATAATGTTGTACCCGATAAATGTACTTTTGTTGTGGATGTCCGTAGCAATGAGTGCTATTCAAATGCAGAATTGTTAGAGATAATAAAGGCACACGTTACTTGCGATGTGAAACCTCGTTCTTTGCGTCTTAACTCTTCATCTATTTCATTGGAACACCCTTTGGTGTGCCGTGCCAAAACTTTGGGAAGAGTTCCTTTTGGCTCCCCTACATTATCGAATCAGGCTCTATTGTCTGTACCTACACTGAAAATGGGTCCGGGTGAGTCTTCTCGTTCTCATACAGCCAATGAGTATATTCTGATAAGTGAAATAGAGCAAGCCATCGAACTATTCGCTAAAATACTCGATGGCTTGAAAATATAAATTAAATAATATTATTCATTAAGATAGTATTTGTCGCCCGACAGAATCTGTTTAACGCGACGTACGAGTTCTTCTCCGCGTAGAGTAAATGAGATTGCTCTGCCATCGGGGTCGACAAGGATTATATGTGGTATAAACTCTACGCCTAACATTTTTGCCGATGGTGAACCCCATCCAAGAAGGTCGCTGCCATGAATCCATCCCTCACAATCTATTTCGTGTGTTGCTATGGCATCTTTCCATGCCTTCTCGTCTGTGTCTATCGAGAAACTAATAATTGAGAATATCTCTTTCTGTTCACGTGTTTCGTTATATAACTGTTTCAGAAACGGAATCTCCTTAGTGCATGGTCCACACCAACTTGCCCAGAAATCGAGTAGTACATATTTACCTCGGAAATCGGACAGATAGGCTGTTGTTCCATCGCGCAAAGGTATTGTTATATCGGGGAGTTCGCCACCCTCTTTAAGTTCGCGTGAACGTACCGCATTCTTAAAAGCACGATAATATGGGTGTTTATGTAGAGATACCGACATGCTGTTGAGTAATTGCTCGGCATACGTATTGCTTAGCATGGGGAGTATCTCGCGGTGTGCCATTAATGGTGCAATGGGTGAATAGTTATGCTCTAAGATAAATTTAATTCGCTCTGAATTGCATTTCATTATGGATAATGCTCCTTCACGCATACGATATCTTAATCCATCTTCACTATCCATCCACTCATTGCTGTATCGTTTTTTGAGTTGTTCAACTGTGTCTAACTGCTCTTGTATGCAGTTTTCATATATTCTCTTATACTGTGTGTATATGTCGTTGTTGGGTGTACCATTTACAATACTTTTTGTCGGGTATGCCGCTTTTTCGGTAGAAATATTAATTTCACCGGGTTCAACAAAAAGTTGTATTCCGCCATTATCAAATCCGGTAATCATATATAGTGCTACCGGTTCATTTTGTTTCATTTTGTATTTAAAACTATATTTTCCCTTTTTTACTTTAGTGGAATCTATATTTATGAAACGATCATATTCATCTATTCGGGTCAGGTAAACCTTCTTTATACACTCTTTTGAGTAGCACAGAGAGTCATTCTTTATTTTACCTTTGATAGTGCATAACTCTTGTGCCTGTATTGTTATGAGTGCCATTGCGGCTATAGTTGATATAATAAATCTGTGTAACATGCTCTTCTGTTTTACTATGTTATTATTTATAATCTTCCACACCATCGATAATATTCTTTATTTTCTTTACCATGGCATCACCTCGCAACTCAAATGCTATAACTCTGCCTTCGGGACTCAAAAGAACGGTATATGGCACTCCCTCTACATTGAAAAGTTTTGCCGCTTCTGTGCTCCAGCCTTTCAGTGCCGAAATGTGCAACCAATTGCTATGTGTAAGAGCATTTGCTTCTATACAATTTTTCCAATCTTTCTCTTTACTGTCGATAGAGTAACTCAGCACAACAAATTTATCGTTCTTCTCGGAGTAGGTAAGTGCTTCTTTAATAAATGGGAATTCACGACGACACGGCGCACACCAACTTGCCCAAAAATCGAGTAGTACATATTTTCCTTTCAGGTCGGACAAACTTATCTCCTTTCCATCTGTTGTGAAACCGGTTATGTCGGGTGCTATATTGCCCACCTTCAGTTCTGCTGCTCTAATCTGGTTCATCACCTCTTTGTACATGTGATGATTATGTAGGTTGTCGGGTACGGCACGCATGAATTGTCGCTCTATAACCTTTGGAGTAAACATGGGGAATAACGAATACTTTATTATGTAGAGTGCAACTGGTGAGTCAATGTTTTTATATACAAAATCTATTATTGCTATTTTTGTATATAAATTATTGGAGTAGAATACAGTACTTTGTTGTTCTCTGTGTGCTTCACTGTCGTTGGCAATCTCTTCGGGCAAACTGTTGAAAAACTCTTTCATTCGTACTGTCCCCTCTTTAATTGCTTTAGAATTGATATTCTTGTATTCTTGATATACTTTGTTTGCAGATGTTCCGCCAATGTACGACGCTGTTGGGAAGCGTGCATCTATCTGGGTAATTGTAATATCACCTTCCTCCAAGAATATCTGTATTCCGCCATTGTCGAATCCTGTAATTTCGTAAACATCCAATTTCTGTGGTACAACTCCCGTAAAACAGAACTTTCCATTTTCTACATTTGCAGAATCCAATGTAACAGTCTGGTCGCCAACGCTCTGTGTCAGGAATACTGTTTTTACCACATCCTTGGTAAAGCGTAGTGAATCACATTCCATCTCTCCGGTAATGGTAAATCTCTTCTCTTGCGCATGAACCGTACCAACTACAAGTACTATCAGTGCAATAACTGTTCTTTTTATAATATCCATAATTCTTAGAAACTGTTTTCTTATTTTAATCTCTCCTGTATAAATACTCTAAGTGCTTCTCCACGTAACTCCGAGGCTATTATACGGTTGTTTTCATCCAATACGAACAGGGCTGGTATTCCTTTAACATTGTATCTGCGTGCAACTTCGCATTGCCATCCTTTGAGCGATGAAACATTTATCCAATCGAGTCCATCCTTTTCTATGGCTTTTTTCCAATTATCTACCTTATTATCGAGTGAAACTCCTATAATCTCCAATCCTTTGTCGTGAAACTCTTCATATAATTTACGAAGTGCCGGGTTGTTCATGCGACAAGGTCCGCACCAACTTGCCCAGAAATCTATAATCTTAACTTTACCGGGAACCTTGCTCATGGTAACTTCGTTGCCATTAACGTCGCTTAGGGTAAAGTCGGGTGCAGGTGCATTTCGTGCAGTCTCCTCCAAGCGTTCTATACGTTCTTTGATAAGGCGACCATATTGAGAACCTTTTGCTTCGGAACTCATATTCTCATATATTCCTTTACATTCATTTATACCCATTTCACGCATTACAATATTTGAATACATTGTATATGCGGTAATAACATTGTTATTCAATGCAAGAAACTCTGTCGTCATTGTTCTCAATAAATCTTTCTCTCTTCGCAGTGTATCGTTTACGGCACTGGCACTGCGAAATTTATTGTTCTTACGCAAGTCGGTATAACGTGCCTCAATCTCATTTATACGGTTACGCATTGAATCCGATTTGTGCATGTGGCAGTTGTAGGCATCGTTTAATTTACCTCCTTTTATATAAGATTTATTGTTGCTTAGGTATGCATTATATTTTGTTCCGGGTTCTGCTATAAGGGTAAACCCTCCCTGATAACCATCGAGTTGTATATTGGTTACCATCGGTTCCGATATTTCACATTCTATTTTGAAACGTGAACGGCGGAATGGGGTAGAGGATATTGTATCTCTATCATCTATACTTTTCTGTACAACAATGTGGAGTATACCCTCTTTTATTCCATCGGTCTTTCCTTCTATTATTACCCTGTTGTTTTGTTGTGCATTACTCAAAAATATGTTACCAATTATGAATAATGCAGTGAACATTATTTTTTTCATAGATTGTAGTCGTAAGGTTTATAAATGTATATATGTGCGAATTGCAAATCCTTTATCTTTCCAAACTTCACACCATTGTCATCCTGGTCGTAGAATACTGTTGGTACATCTTTGTCGACATCGGCTGCTGTGTTCAAGTATACCTCGGCTATAGCGCCTTCATCACCCTTGTTCATTCCAATACTTAAATAACGTCCCAAATCGCCTGTGAAGTCGCAACTATCCTCTGTACGGAATTTTATAACAGAAATTGTATATCCTTCGGGTGCATTGTATATTGGAATATTATCTCCATTAGACACATTGTAACGGTATACGACATCACCATCGGTATAGAACAGATAATTGGTAGTGAACCATGAATTATATGTAATGGTGTTCAGATTCTCACCGGGATTGAAATTTCTCATCCTCTCACCCTTTATGCTGTATAAGGCATCGGTTCCGCTTGGCAGGCTTCCTTTTCCATCTTCGTCCAAGGAGGTCAGTTCATAGCGATAGAATGAATTTGTTACTTCATCCTGGAATATAAAGTAGAGTTTTGCACTACTATAATTCTGTCTGTATTGTATGTATGCATAAACCGCTTTCATTCCAACCGGAGATTTGTCGAGTGAACTGAAATCGACATTTGCATTTAATAGTGGTTGTGATAGTTTCTCATAGTCGGGATCGTTCATATCATCCTCGCATTTTGCATAATTGTCATATTTCGACATGTAAAGGAAACGGTTGTGTTTTGCATCCCACATAACAAAACGGTTTTCCGTTATTGTTGCTGCGGTTACAATATAATCCGATTGGTGTAAATTGTAGTTACTGTCATTCTCGTCTATAGCCGTTGCCGGTTTATATATTGTAGGTACAAAGTTTCCAATATAGAACTGTCCATCTTTAGATAGTACAATACGGTATAGGCTATTATTTGATTGGTCGCCGGCCTGTATGTTTCTATCGAAAATGAACATTCGGTTTTCGGGCTTGAAAATTGTTTGATTAAAGAATTTTACATCCAAACCAAAGGGGTTATACCCTGTTGCTTGTGAATTTGAATTAAATACAGTAAGGGTGTTTACCTCTTTAGTAATCCATGCTCCGCTTTTGTTGCTAAGGTCAAGATATGTGGAGTACGATAATCCTTCGGCATCGAGGTGTGGGTTTTCCCCGGGGTGAATAAGTCCATGTGCATCGGTGTAAACCTTTGTGTCATTACCTATAACCTCTATGTTGCCCAATTTTCTATCACCCTCTTCGCCATGTAATACAAACAGGCTGTTTTTAAATATAGGTCGTGTACGAACAATAAACTTACTATATCTCGATAATGTAGTCCCTGTATCGTATACCTGTAAAAATACATTGTATTCGGCACTTTTACCAACAGGTAGTTCTATATCGAGATAACCATTGGATTCAATAGTATCTGTTACGTACTTTCCCTCTTCGTTGGTGTAACTTACATTCCAATAGAAGTGTAATTTATCGTAATTCTCGGCTAAAGTCTGGTCGACATGTGCCTCTATGCGTTGTACTCTTTCCTCTTCATTAAAAGGCTGTTGTAACTCAATGAGACTGCCATCGACCGACTCAATTATTGAGGGGGTAAATGTGATGTCGTCCATTCTGTTTGTAGGGCTATAGTCGTAGTTGCCTTTATCTTCGTAACAGCCGACAAGTATACCTGCCAATAAAAATATATATAAAATCTTTTTCATGTTACTTGCTGTTTTAGTTCTTTTTTAGTGGTTTATTCTATAACGACACCGGGGAATGTGAAGTTGTATGTTCCTGCAGGTGCCTTATTGTAAGCCTCCTTAAAGACTTTATAACACTCTTTCATCGCATCTTCACCTCCTGCCAAACTGTCCCATGTGGCATCGGGATTAGAACCCCATGTTCTTTTGAGTGGGAACATCTGCCAGAGCATAAACTTGTTACCGGCATTGTCTTGTTTGTTAATCCATGTTTTAATCATGAATTTATACTTCTCATCGCTATATTCGCCATAGTAAGTTGTGGGTTTTACACCACCTCCAAAGCCTTCACTCTTCCAGCATTCGGGTTGAACCACATCATAATCAACATCGTTGTACATGGGATACCAGCAACCCTTCTCGAATGCACTTACAGAGCGTCCTTGCTTAAAGTAGAGATTATACTCGTCCATCATCGTAATAATAGACTGTTTGTGTATCTCTTCCACATCTTCTTCATTGCTAAGCAGTTCATATTCATTTATTGTACTCACTCCCATTGTGTTTTTTAACTCAATGAATCGCGAATTACTATATTCTCCCAAGTATCTGTCATGTAGTTCGCCCCAATATTCCGGTTTTTCGTATGTACAGTTGTTGTTAAACGGAATATCTATTGTGATGCTCTCCCCTTGTGATTGTAATCTGCGCAACTCCATTACTACCTCTTGGTTGTATGTTTTAAGTTCTGCCTCATTCTTCAAATCTTCGTCATTGGCAAATGTGTTGTCCTGTAAAACATTTGCAATGAATATATATTTCTCGGGCGACCATTCGCCAAGATATCTGTATGCAGTAGATGGGTTACCCCAATTGGCAGGTGCTTCGTATGCCTCTTTTACATATATGTAAACCTCTCCATTTCCTGTTATTCCGGCACCAAGTCCCTCGGGGTCGTCATAATCTAAATATACACATATAGCATATTCTGTGTCGGTTTCATCGGGACGTATAATATCTATAACCACCTCTTTCTCATACTCTTTGTTGGCGAATATTACCTCGGGTATAACAATCTCTGCTTCGGGATATCCCTCTATGGGCTTTGTCTTTAGAACAGCCTTACGTGATGCATCGGTCAAGTAACCCAACAGTCTGAGCCTTACAGGCAGTTCCAGTTTTTCGGGGTTTCCTACCGGGTAGTTGGCGAAATTTATATTGTTGTTTCGGTCCGATGTAAAATATACTCCATTGTGGTTTGCATCATAAAAATCCACTTCGGCTTTGTCGCACGCTGTTGTTGTCAGTAATACAATGCTCAGAAGTAATATTATATATTTATCTAATTTCATATCAGTAATTGTTTAATCGGTTATGTATCACATGTTTAGTTTGCTGGTTGTTCGTTCTCGCTCTCACCTTCTGTGGTCTCATCCTCTATCCATCCATACTCCTTCTCTCTGTCCGGTAGCGGAAATACGAAACGCTCTTCGTTCATCGCAACTTCGGGGCAGTAAATAAGAGGTGTTGTTATGCCATGACTCTTAAGAAAATAGAAGTATTGTCCCTCGGCATAGAACTCTTTGCGGAATTCATTTTCAAGGGCTGTTATACGCTCTTCGACGGTGTTACATTTTACATTGTTTGCCGAAGATATTCCTCGTCTGTTGCGAATCATATTTACATAATATGCCGACTCATCTCCCTCGGTACATTCACTAACAATGTAGTACATTTCGGGTAGGCGTATAAGTGGAATAACCTCATTGTCATTTTCTACATATTTATTTGTTACAGCCATCTGAAAATCTCCGTTTCTCAGGAATGCACTGTTTCTGGCACGCATGTCATCGCTCTCCGAACCATTTGTTTCGAACATTATATTTATTGTCTGGAAATTTATATAATGCTTCGATTGAATCTTGTCGCCATTGGCAAAGTAGTTCGATGTAAAGTCGGTCATCTGATACATGTTTATACCGCACAGAACCTCGTTAAACAAGATTGGGTCTTCGTCGTTGCTACTTTGAATATCCAAACCACATTCATCTATAACCTCTAAGGCCAGTCTTTTTGCCTCTTCGGTGTTACCTGCATAGTTATGCACACGTGCAAGTACAGCATTTACTGCATGATAGTTAAAACGGTAGCGTCTGTCGTTGCTTGCACTTACACCGTTTGCAAGTTCTTTATCTTTTTCGAAACTCAAACACTCTTTTGCAGCCTCGAGGTCTGTTGTTATGTATTCTACAATTTCATTTGCCGGCAATAGAGGTTGTTTCGACTTATCGGCTACTGTACGGTATGGAATACATTTTGTTTCACGTATATCGGGGTTACCGGCGTAGTTTACAGGTCCCCAGCCACGTAAAAGGTCAAAATGTATATAGGCACGTATTGCCAATGCTTCACCACGTAGCATGTTACGTTTATCATCGTCTATTATAACCTCATCTCCTTTTTCATCGAGCCATTTAAGCAGGTTGTTGGCGTTTGCAATTATATTATATGCTGTTTGCCAAGCATTCTCCAAACGTCCTTTTGTGTTGTAACCGCCACTTGTCGATTGCGTATAGTTGTATACAGACATTCTGCTGTTTGTACCCTCGGGAACATAATCGTACATTTGCACCAATTGGTCGAGTAGAGCGTATGTCATGTCGGCACCGTATGAATTTTCTTCGGTCATAAGTATGTATAGTCCTGCAAGAGAACTCATGAAACCATTCTCGCTTTCGAAAAATTCTTCGGCCTTCACATCGGTTTTGGGACTTATGTCGAACCAGTCGGAACAAGAACCGAAGGTTAGTATGCAACATAGTCCGGCAATAATTATATTTAGAGTTTTTTTCATATCTGAATTTTCGTTTTATTATTCTATTTATTTAAATATCACAGACATTGACAGAGTGTATGAACGTGCAAAAGGATAATCCAAACCACGCTCCATGCGTATTGGTGAAATACGATACAGGTCATTTGTGGTAAAATTCAAAGCAACCACATCTATATTTGCAAGACGTAGGAAGTTGAATTTTTCGCTTCTTAATCTATAACCGACATTTATTGTAGCCAGTTTCATCTCGTTATCATCCATGATAAAACGTGTACTTGCCGGTGTGTTCGCTCCGTACGTGCTGAATTTTACATATCGTACAACATCACCTGGTTTCTCCCAACGTCCGGTGCCGGCGCGACGGTCTAAGTTGTATGCAATATTACTGTTTTCAATCTTTTCAACAAGTGTACTGTTGTAAACTATTCCACCCCATTTATAGGTGAAACCCAATGCACAAGAGAAATCTTTCCAGTTGATTGAGGTATGAATTGTTCCACTTACATCGGGGTTGGTATCACCAACGGGAACCTTGTCTGCTGCATCCCAAACGAATGTCTTTTCTCCATTACGTTTCAAATACACCTCATTTCCTGTAACAGGGTCTATACCCAGTGAACGTACTGCGTACAATGTTGTTGTCGACTGTCCCTCTTGGTAAATGGGCAACGGTGCTTCGGCCGACTTCAACTGCTGTTCGTTTATTTTTCTCAAATAATCGGACACTTTACGTATCTCGTTCTTATTGTGGTTTGCATTTATGTTTATGGTCCAGTTAAACTGATGACGAAGGTTTTGTATTGCAATAATGTTAAGAGATGCATCGAAACCTGTGTTCTGCAACTCTCCGGCATTCATTGTCATTGAACTGAATCCGGTAGAGGGCGCCAGGTCGTAGTTGGTAAGCAACTCTTTTGTTATATTGTTGTAGTAGTTGAAACTAAAGTTTATTCGATTCTTCCAGAATCCAAAATCCAAAGATAAACTTGTGTTGTGTGTTTGCGCCCAACCTAATTCTGTGTTATTAAGTCCTGCAAGTACTGCTCCTAAAACGGGGAATGAGTTGTAGGGCTTCATGGTGTTTGAATATGTGTAGAACTCTATTGCCTCATAGGGGCTGAAGTTCTGTTCACCTGTAACACCATAACTTGCGCGTAATACAAGGTTCGATACATATCCTTGTAACCATTTTTCGTTATGTGCATTCCAACGTGTTCCAACCGACCAGAATGGAACGAGATCGTGGTCGGAATAGCGTGAAGATGATTCACCACTTATGTTGAAATCGAAGGAGTAGCGGTTGTCGTAACTATATGACAACTGACCAATAAGCCCCATAGAACGTGATTTCGCCTCTGTTCCACTTGGGTTGGTATTCATTTTGTTACCAAAGATGAAGTCGTTCATGTGGGGGTCGGGGTAGCCTGTTGCCGCAAGGTTTACATAGTTGTTTCCATCTTCGTTTATAGTCCAGTTTCCAAAAATACTGAGCAGATGCTTTTTCAATACATAGTTGTAGTTTACACCAAAGTTTCCCGACCACGATGTCATCTCTCCGGTACTCTTGCTATAACTACCTTTTCGTGTGAGGTCGGTCTCTGTTACAAAACTTGTATGGTCGCTTGGCAGGAATCTGTCTGTGCTTGCCATACCTCTTGTATATGATAACTGTCCTGTAACTCGCAGGTTTTTCAAAATCATATATTCGAGGTTAAGGCTCGAAGCAATTGATAAATTGCTGGTTTCATCTTTTATACCTATATTGGCATTGTACAGAGGGTTGGTGATTGTAAATCCTCTATAATTGTCCAACTCCTGTTGGTATTTGCCGTTTTCGTCTGTTGTGGGGTAGTATGGGTTTAGTTGTGTGTATTGCGAGAAAGAACCATAGGGCGAGTTTGTACCTTGTGATTGTGAAAGGTTTATGTTGGCACGCATAACAAATTTCTCTTTTAAATATGTCATGCCGAAATTTATACCTTGTGTTCTGTTTTCCGACTCTTTCATTACACCGGGTTGGAATGCTGCATTCAAGTCGAGGCTGTAACGGAATACATCTGTACCACCTGCTACACTCATAGAGTGTCTGTGTTGTATTGCTGTTTGCAAAGGTTGTGATAACCAATATGTATTTACTCCTCTTAATATATTATACATGTATTTGTTGTACATGTTCATATCCAAAGCACTGCTTGGGTCATACATTCCGGCTCTTCGCTCTGTATCCAACTTTTCGATTGCGTTCATCATGTTGTAATCTGTCAGGTCGGGAGCCTGTACGGTTACCGTTCCGTTGTATGAAACCGACAATGCGCCATCGGGAGCCACCTTGGTCTCTACCACCACAACTCCATTTGATGCTCTTGAACCGTAAACGGCAGTTGCTGCTGCATCCTTCAATATTGTAATGCTTTCAACTCGCTCCGGGTCTAAATCCAGAATACGACTCATTGGAACTGTAAATCCATCCAAGACAAACAGAGGTGTATTGGGGCGACTCGATACGTTGTCGAGCATGAGATCCATACTATTCATGTTTGCAGATGTGCCAAGAGATTGGTCTCCACGAATCTGAAATTCGGGCTCGGCATTCGGGTCGGAACCACGTGCATTATTCTCAATTACCTTAAAACTCGGGTCGAAGAATTGTAAACTCTTTAAAATATTTGTGGGGTTCAGTTTTAGCAGTTCTGCACCTTTTACACTTACGTAGTTACCGGTGTAACTGCTCTCTTTACGTTTGCTGATACCGGTTACCACAACCTCATCGATACTGCTGTAACTGGGTTTGAGGGCAAGTTCCATGTTTTTTTCAGGGCGCAGAATCTGTTTCGACAATGGTTCGTAACCCATGTATGTAATTCTAATGGATTCTTTGCTTCTGACACGCAAACTAAACTTTCCGTCAATATCGGTTACACTACCTCTGTTACCTTTCTCAATACCATCGGTAATCATAACCATTGCACCAATCAAGGGTTCTTGTGTTTCGGCATCGACGACCTGACCACTTATGTTAAAACCTTTGTCTGAATCCTCTTCTTGTTTGTAGGATTCAATGATAATTACACGATTACTTTCGAAACGTATTTTAACTCCTTGGTCTCCTATCAGGTCTCCTAAAACTTTGTCTATAGGTTTCTTTTTTACATTTATACTTGTTGGTTGGTTGATGTTCATCAATGTAACATCTTGCATCTTTATTTGCGCTTTTGCCACCTCGGCAACCTTTTCCAGAATTGTGCCTAATGGTTGGTTGCTTATTCGCAGGGTTATCTGTTCATCTTTCCAGTTTTGTGTGTTTTGTGCTTGTGTTGTAATGCACAATAGTCCAAATGAAAAAATTATTGTAAGGACAACCTTGCGGAAAAAGTTGGTTGTTGAATAGTCTTTTCCCATAAAAGTTCTTTTTATTCGGTTGTTATTAATTATTTAGTTTATTGCAATATAGAATCGAGTATCTCTATGTATTTTGGATTTTTGTTATACTTTTCTTTATACTCTTTGTACAGTAAGTCTGCTCTCTCCACTTCTTGTCCGTTCATTATAAAGTTACGAAGTAGGAAATATAGTACGCAGTCGCGTTGTTCTTCGGAATAGAATCCTGCCAATTCTTTATACATCTCTTCGAAACGTTTAGGAGTGCTGTATGTGCTGTTATTCTCTTTAGCTCTCTTCTCGTTCATGTAGAAACAATAGCGCATAAGAAAACTTACATATTCGGGATTGCTCAGAGATATGGCATCTTTACGCAATGTATATCCATCCATTATATTCCAATAATCACCAATCTCTTGTTCTGCGATAGCCACCTTACGTACGCTCTCATACATAACGGGATATTCAATGAAAGACATATATGCTTCTGCTTCGATTTGGGAAAGAAGGTAGTCTTTTGCACTCTCCTGCAATTGTGCTTCATCAAGTATGGCGTTTACTTTTTCCAATAATATGCGGGAATCGGCAATTCTATCTTTGGGCTTAATATCCAATGCCACACAACCAAGCAATTGACTTTTATAGCGCATATCGCGTTTTAATGTTTCAATCTTTTGCATGGTTTGGTTATTCTTTACGGCATTCTCTTCTCCGCTGAAAGTAATATCTTGTAATTTATTGTTGTAAGTTACATTTGCGTGTATACTATCCCCGGGCTCAAGTAAAACTTTGGTCTTGCCGTTTATTAACATGCACACCAATTGGTCGGTATCGAAACTGTATAGATGTTCCTCACCGGGGTTTGTGTAGAATTCTTGTCTTATGAGAGGTGTTTGTACGCAGTCGAAATATACCATTTCGCCTTTGTAACCGTATATCTGTGCACTTAAAGTTGCTTTCTCTTGTGCTTGGGCTGTTCCAATGATAGAAGAAATAGCCAACAGACCAAATAAAATTCCTTTTTTCATAGAAGTTTAATATTATATTTTATGTGTGTTAGTACGCAAAGTTATGCGATTTATATAAAAAAACAAATCTTTCAATAAAATAAACAAAATTCATTTTAATAAATTATAGTTGCTTTAAGTCTATTTTAATTTTAAGGCACTATTTGTCAATATTTTTAACCAATTTTAATAAAACCTGATTACGATGCGAAGTTTTAGAATGTGTTGTGATATAAAAAAATACAAAAAGTTTGTGTCTGTTTTCAAACTTTTTGTATTTCCTGTAATATATGTTTGCATATATTATTTATTCATGCAACAAAGCCAATGCTTTATTCTCCTCTTTTTCCATAATTGCACGTTCTCCTTCTCCCTTGTCGTCTATTCCGCATAAATGTAAAATACCATGTATTATCACGCGATGAAGTTCCAACTCATACGGTACGCCAAGTTGTTCACTGTTGCTTTTCACTGTGTCGAGGCTTATAAAAATATCTCCGTTAATTATATTATTCTCGCAATAGTCGAATGTTATAATATCTGTGTAATAATCGTGTTGCAGATATTCTCGGTTTACCTCTAGAATCTTATCATCGTTACAGAATATATATGCAATTTCACCGATACTCTTTCCGTAACTTGTGGCAACTTTTTTAATCCAAGCCGATGTGTCACGACGTCTTATTGCCGGCATCTTTGTCTCCTCAGTCTGGTATGTAATCATAATTATCTTGTTTTTAAGTGTTTATCCGAAAAAAATGTACGCAATAACTATTGCTGCAACTATTCCTGCAAAATCGGCAAAAAGTCCGCATGTGAGTGCATGTCGTGTTTTGCGTATTCCTACACTTCCAAAATATACTGCAAGAATATAAAATGTGGTGTCTGTTGCCCCTTGAAACATACATGCTAATCTGCCGGCAAAGGAGTCGGCACCGTATGTCTGCATTGCATCTATCATCATTCCACGTGCACCACTTCCGCTCAAAGGCTTCATAATAGCAGTAGGCAATGCACCTACACAGTCGGAATTTCCTCCGCAAACCTCTATGCACCATGCAATGCTACCAATGAGAACATCCATTCCACCCGATGCACGAAATACACCTACTGCCACTAAAATGGCTACAAGGTATGGAATAATTCTTACCGCTGTGTTAAATCCATCTTTAGCCCCTTCTATAAATGCTTCATAGACATTAATCTTGCGAATAACTCCCGATATTATAAACAATATAATAATTCCTAATAATATAACGTTTGCCAAGGTGGTTGAGAATATCTCCACTTGTACACGTGATAATTGTGCCATACCCCATGTTCCAGCAGTGATAAACAATCCGATGCCGAGTAAAAACAGCAACATTGTTCGGTTGAATAAGTTTATACGTTGGTAGATGCATGTTATAATAAGTCCGGCAATGGTGGAAATTGTTGTGGCAAGCAGTATTGGAATAAACACATCGGTAGGTTGTGCCGCTCCCAATTGAGTTCGATATAATAGAATGCTCATGGGAACAAGTGTCAATCCCGACGTGTTTAGAACAAGGAACATAATCATGGGATTTGTGGCGGTATCTTTACAAGTGTTTAACTCTTGTAACTCTTGCATGGCTTTTAGTCCCATGGGGGTGGCTGCATTATCGAGTCCAAGCATATTTGCCGAAAAATTCATAAACATTGTTCCGGTTGCAGGATGTCCCTTGGGTATTTCGGGAAAAACCTTGCTGAATATCGGAGCAAGCAGTTTTGCCAACCAATTGACAAGTCCGCCCTTTTCCCCTATTTTCATTATTCCCATCCAAAGGGAAAGTACTCCGGTAAGTCCGAGTGAAATCTCAAATGCGCTCTTTGCGGTTGAAAATGTAGAATTCATTATTGCAGGAAACACCTCGGTGTCGCCAAAGAAAATAAGTTTGCATAAGGCTATTACAAATGCAATCAGGAAAAATGCTATCCAAATATAGTTTAGTACCATTGTCTTTTGATTGATATTACAAATGTATGCATATTTATCAAGAAACTCCTAAAATTATTCTAAAAAATAGATTTATATCGTGTATGGTATGTAAAGTTTATATGTTGACACTTCGTGTAAAAAAAGAGAATTTATAATTGGATAACTAACGTTTTTTGTACTATCTTCGCAAAACAAACGGAAAATTTATGAGCGCAGAATTTGATATTCGCGGAAAACATAGCGACAAAGAGTTTGAAAATGCATTGCGTCCTCTTGCTTTTCACGACTTTAGCGGACAAGAAAAAATTGTCAGCAATCTTCGTATCTTTGTGCAAGCGGCAAAGATGCGTGGCGAATCGTTAGATCATGTTCTGTTACATGGTCCTCCCGGGTTGGGAAAAACAACACTTAGCAATATTATAGCAAATGAGTTGGGGGTAGGCTTTAAAGTTACATCGGGACCGGTGTTAGATAAGCCTGGCGATTTGGCGGGAATACTCACCTCATTAGAACCCAACGATGTACTGTTTATCGATGAAATACATCGTTTGTCGCCTATTGTTGAGGAGTATCTCTATTCGGCAATGGAAGATTATCGCATAGATATTCTTATAGACAAAGGACCATCGGCACGTTCAATACAGATAGACCTAAGCCCGTTTACGCTTATTGGTGCCACTACACGCAGTGGTTTGCTTACTGCACCTTTACGTGCGCGCTTTGGCATAAACATGCATCTTGAATACTACGATAGTAAAACTCTGGCAGGTATTATTGCACGTTCGGCGCAAATTCTGAAAGTATCTTATGACGAAGAGGCTACATACGAAATAGCACGTCGTAGCAGGGGAACACCACGTATTGCAAATGCGCTCTTGCGTCGGGTGCGCGACTTTGCACAGGTAATGGGCGATGGACATATCACAAATTCAATAGCAAAACTTGCATTGGAGGCTTTGAATATCGACCGTTACGGTCTCGATGAGATAGATAATAAAATACTCTGTACCATTATAGACAAATTCAAAGGCGGTCCGGTTGGTATTGGAACTATTGCTACAGCATTGAGTGAGGATGCCGGTACTCTCGAAGAGGTGTACGAACCTTATCTCATAAAAGAGGGATTCTTAAAACGTACTCCACGCGGACGCGAAGTAACCGAACTTGCATACAAACATCTTGGACGGAGTAAATTTGGTATGAACGAGGGTACACTATTCTGAATAAAAAGGTAAAAGTGTAGGTATGTCAAAACTTAAATCACTGCTTAAAGATACTGTCATATATGGAATGAGCAGTATTGTAGGGCGTTTCCTTAATTATCTGCTCGTGCCGTTATACTCATATAATATGACGGCAGAGTCGGGAAACTATGGTATAGTAACAAATGTATATGCATGGACTGCATTGTTGTTGGTACTGCTTACCTTTGGCTTCGAGACCACTTTCTTTCGTTTTGCGAGTAAGGAGGGTGCAAATGTGTCCAAAGTTTTCTCCATGTCCATGCAGGTTATAGGTGTTTTATGCCTGTTTTTCCTTCTTATCGTATTCGCCTTTTTACCACAAGTGGCATCGGCTCTGGAGTACGGTGCACATCCCGAATTTGTTGCTATTATGGCTGTTGTGGTGGCGCAAGATGCATTGCAAGCCACTCCGTTTGGCCTGTTGCGCTTTCAAAAACGGGCATACAAATTTGCCGGTCTTAAACTATTGAATATAATAACAAACATATCATTAAATCTTTTTGTATTCCTTCTTTTGCCTTTGCTTGCAACGAAATACCCTGAACTCTTGGGACGTTTCTATGAACCCGATAATCAAGCATATTACATATTCCTTGTAAATCTTTTATGTACGTCGTTTGTAACACTCTTTTTTATTCCCGAAATGAAACTATTTCGTTTTACAGGCGACACAAGGTTACTTAAAAAAATGCTCTCTTACTCTTGGCCATTGTTATTGCTTGGCTTGGCAGGAATTCTCAATCTGCATGCCGATAAAATAATGTATCCATGGTTGGTTCCAGGGCAACAGGGGCGTACCGAACTTAGTATATATGGTGCAGTGGTAAAAGTTGTAGCCATAATGGCTATGCTCATGCAGGCATTTCGTTATGCTTATGAGCCTTTTGTGTTTGGCAATAGTACAAGTAAGGATAGTAAAATATTGTATGCTCAAGCAATGAAGTATTTCATAATAGTGGCATTGCTTGCATTTCTGGCAGTGGTGTTCTACATGGATATATTGCGATATCTTATTGCTCCTGGGTATTGGTCGGGAATAAAGGTTATACCGCTTGTCATGGCTGCCGAAATATTTATGGGAATATATTTTAATCTCTCGTTCTGGTACAAACTTAACGATGAGACCTATTGGGGTGCTATATTTTCATTTGTAGGTTGTGCAGTTCTGCTTTCAGTAAATATTATTTTTGTACCACATTACGGGTATATGGCTTGTGGATGGGCATCATTTGCCGGGTATCTTACTGCAATGCTTCTATCCTATTTTGTGGGTGCAAAGCGCAATCCTATAAAATACGATGTAAGAGGTATTGCCTCGTATGTGTTACTGTTTGCAGTGCTTTATGTCGTATCACTTCTTTTACCATTTACTAATATGTGGGTTAAAATGGGTTGCAATACGGTTCTATTACTTATATTCGTAGCCTATTTTGTTAAGAAAGATTTACCTCTGAAACAGATTCCTCTGCTCAATCGTTTATTCAGATAAACGATTGGAATGAATATCATAACTACTGCTTTTAAAAGTTTGTTGAGGCATCTTAATATCGCTCGTGATAAGGAAAGTGAACCATCGGTTATAGACAATGTTCGCAGGGCGGTAGAGTTTCGTGGTGTAAATTTGTGGATACTAATATTTGCTGTGATTATTGCATCTATCGGACTCAATATCGACTCAACTCCCATAATAATAGGTGCTATGCTCATTTCTCCACTTATGGGTCCCATAATAGGGACAGGCTTGGCTGTGGGAATAAATGATATGGAGTTGATGAAACGCTCTATTCGAAATCTTCTTGTTGCCACTCTCTTTGCAATAGTTGCGGCTACAATATATTTCCTAATTTCACCACTGAATGAGGCGCAATCGGAATTACTTGCACGTACCTCTCCAACTTTGTACGATGTTTTTATAGCCTTTATTGGTGGTGTGGCAGGGTTTCTTGCACTCAGTACAACCGGTAATCATATACAGGTTATAATAGGTGTTGCAATATCTACAGCATTAATGCCTCCTTTGTGTACTGTCGGTTTTGGTATTGCTACCGGTAATTGGCTGTATGCTTTGGGTGCATTCTATCTTTTCTTTATCAATTCTGTTTTTATTGCGATTGCTACATTTATAAGTGTTCGCTTTTTTAAATTCTCCCAAAAGAATTTTGCCGACAAGGAACATGAACAAAAAGTTCGTCGTTCGCTCATTGTTATTTCACTTCTGACTCTGTTTCCATCCTTTTTTCTTACTTATAATATTGTTCGTAAAACAATATACATACAGAATGCCGAAAAATTTGTGTCTCAAGAATTGAATTTTCCGGGAACACAAATAATAGCCAAACAGGTCGATTACAACACAAAAACAATCCGTACCGTATTTGTAGGTAGTTATATACCGGAAGTACTTGTAGATAATGCCAAAAAAAGATTTCCGGAATATAATCTCGATGGAACAACATTGTCGGTGTTGCAAGATGGTGCAAGCAGGGATAGTGTTATGCTCACATCGTTACGTGGAGATATAGTACAGGAACTTTATCAGAAAAGTGAGGTGCGTACTGCATTTCTGCAAAATAAGATAGATAGTTTGGAAAATGATATGGCACAACATAATCATTATAAAGTATTAGATTCATTGGTCTATGAAGAGATACGCACACTGTTTCCGCGGGTAAAGGGTCTTTCGTTGGGGTATCTGTGGGGTAAGAGTGAAGAAGAATCTTCTGTAAAAGCGTATACATTTGCCCGTATTTCAATACAAAAAGTGTTTGATAAAGATGAAAAAGAGCGTCTTATGCAGTGGATTCGTTTAAGAGTTGAGAAACCCGAAATGCAAATAGAGTTCTTTGAAAATTAACTTTTTAAACTGATAATTGAACAAAATTGAGATTTTTTATGAATAAAAGTTGTTCGATATAAATAAAAATAATTGTATATAAAATATTGTTTATTAATTATTTATGCATATTGCAAGGTGGTTTATGTGTTAAATAATTTATCAAATAATTTTGCTATATTAATATTTTTTCGTACCTTTGCGCCTCGTTTTGAGAAAACCCTATTTTTATTAAAATTTTTATATAGAATGAAAGCAAAATTTTTTGTATTGGTTGCATTTGTAGCATTTGCATTGTCTGCTAATGCTCAGGTTGCAACAGAGAGTGCGAATGTTGCAGTTGCAGCAAAGAAAGAGGCAGTAAAAGCAGCAGAGAAAAAGGCTGTTAGAGAGGCAGGTCCCAAAGCGGCAGTAAAAGCAGCAGAGAAAAAGGCTGTTAGAGAGGCAGGTCCCAAAGCAGCAGTAAAAGAGAACAAGGCAGCGGCTAAAGCAGCAGCAAAAGCAAAAAAGGCTGAGGCTAAGGCAACGGCTAAAGCAGCAGCAAAAGCAGAAGAGATTGAGGCTGATGCAGCTGCAAAGGCAGCAAATCCTAAGGCTACAAAAGCCGCAGTTAGAGAGGCAGGTCCTAAGGCTGCAGTTAGAGAGGCCGCTCCCAAAGCCGCAGTTAGAGAAGCGGGTCCTAAGGCTACAACAAAGTAAGTCTAAGATGGTTTTAAACGGTGAAAACGGCTCATTAGAGTCGTTTTTTTTATTATTAAGAGTACCGATCTGTTTATAGTAAATGATAAATTAACGTATAAATAGAGCGTACCTTTTGAATAAAATATATAATTAGTTATTTTTGCGGGAAATAGTAAATAGGGCAATAATAACATACAAATATGAAAGTTGCGATAATTGGTGCCGGTAATATGGGTAGTGCTATTGCACATGGGCTTGTTACATCGGGTATGGTATCTGCGTGCAATATAAGAGTTTCTAACCCTTCGACAGGTAAACTCATAAAATTGAGCAATAATATTCCAACAATTTATACCACAACCGATAACTGTGTGGCGGTACAAGGGGTAGATATGGTTTTTCTTACGGTAAAACCATGGAAAATGGAAGAGGTGATAAAAGAGATAAAACCATCGCTCGATTATACTAAACAGGTTGTGATATCTGTTGCAGGCGGTGTAGGCAGTAATCAACTCGATGAGTGGTTGTTATTCGATGTTTCTTCCTTGCCACAGTTGTATATTGCAATTCCGAATACCGCCATTGCAACCGGTTTCGGAGTAACATTTATAAGTGGTAAGCGCACAACAGACATAGTAAAAAAGAGTCTGCAAGATATGTTCTCTACCATGGGTAAAGTTTTCTTTGTCGATGAGGCTTTGATACCTGCCGGCACATCATTGGCTTCGTGTGGTATCGCTTATGCTTTGAAATATATACAGGCTGCAACAGAAGGTGGTCTACGTCTGGGTTTTACTCCCGAGGAGTCGTTGACAATAGTTTTACAAACTGTTCAAGGGGCATTAGAGGTGTTACGTGGCAGTAGTGCTTCCCCTGCCGATGAGATTGCTCGTGTAACAACACCGGGTGGTCTTACTTTGAAAGGGTTACAGGCTATGGATAATGCAGGTTTTGGTACGGCTGTCATGAATGGTTTGCAGGCGTCTACTATAACAAAATAATAAGTTTTATGCAGGTAAGATATAAAAGAATTGCAATAAAGGTTGGTAGTAATGTACTTACACGTGCCGACGGAACACTCGATGTTACACGTATGTCGTCTATTGTGGATCAGATAGCAACACTTCGTACTATGGGTGTCGAGGTGGTGTTAATATCGTCGGGTGCAGTCGCAAGCGGGCGTAGCGAAATGTGTGATAATATTGAAATAAGGCATCTCGACGCCGTGGGACAAAGGCAACTGTTTTCTGCCATAGGGCAGGTAAAACTTATAAATCGTTACTACGAACTGTTCCGCGAACATGGAATAACCGTCGGGCAGGTACTCACAATGAAAGAGTGTTTCTCTACCCGTACATTATATCTTAATCAACGTAATTGTATGATGGTGATGCTCGAAAACGGTGTATTGCCAATAGTTAACGAAAACGATACTACAAGTGTAACAGAACTTATGTTCACCGATAATGATGAACTATCGGGGCTTGTGGCAACGATGCTGGATGTACAGGCGCTTATCATTTTAAGTAATGTAGATGGTGTTTATGATGGTGTTCCCGGAGCATCTGGAGTTAGTGTAATACGTGATGTTGAACAAGGGCGCGAACTGGATGAATATATACAATCTGTAAAGTCCGATTTTGGGCGTGGTGGTATGATAACCAAATGTGCCATTGCTCGTAAAGTTGCCGAAGAGGGTATAGCAGTGTATATTGCCAATGGCAAGCGCGATGCGGTATTAACCGATATTCTAACCAACCCCGATAATGTAATCTTCACCTGTTTTCATCCATCACAAGCAGGTGTTTCGTCTGTGAAAAAATGGATAGCACATAGTGCGAGTTTTGTAAAAGGATGTGTGCAATTGAACGAACAGGCTGTATCTGTGGTTTGTGGTACAAAAGCAGTCAGTGTTCTGCCGGTTGGAGTTATACAAGTCGATGGCGATTTTGAAAAAGATGATATAGTGGCATTGACCGATGTAGCAGGAAATCAAATAGGAGTAGGACGTGTTGCCTATTCAGCCGAAGAAGCACGACGGGTTATGGGTTTGCATGGACAACGTCCTCTTATTCATTATAACTATTTATATATAGAGAATTAATAAGTTTTCAGGGTACTATGGAAGACATATTTTCACAGGTAAAGGTTGCATCTCGCACCCTGCCAATGTTATCGAAAGAGAAAATAGATGAAATAATTGTTGCTGTTGCCGATTATGCGGTAGAACAACAGACTAGAATATTGGCTGCCAATGCTGTCGATTTGGCGAAAATGTCTCCCGACGACCCGCGTTACGACCGTTTGCGATTGACTCCGGAACGTATTGCCGGTATTGCAAACGATATGCGTAAGGTTGCCACTTTACCCTCTCCCTTGGGTCGCGTATTATGCAATAATACTCTTACAAACGGTTTGCAATTATCACGTGTAAGTGTTCCGTTTGGAGTTATCGGTGTTATATACGAGGCGCGTCCCAATGTAAGTTTCGATGTCTTTTCTTTATGTTTTAAAGCGGGCAGTGCATGTGTTCTAAAAGGTGGCAGTGATGCCGAAGCATCCAATAGGGCAATTGTTGATATTATTCATAATGTATTGGAGCGTTACGGTGTCGATGAACATGTAGTGGAACTGTTGCCGGCAAGTCGTGAATATACAAAAGCATTGTTGGGTGCTAACGGATATGTCGACCTGCTTATTCCGCGTGGTAGCAGTCGTTTGATTAACTATGTTCGAGAGAATGCTACTATTCCGGTTATTGAAACAGGTGCCGGTGTGTGTCATACCTACTTTGATGCCTCGGGTGATGTTGCAAAAGGAGCAGCAATAGTGAACAATGCTAAAACACGTCGTGTAAGCGTATGTAATGCTCTTGATTGCCTGCTTGTACATGCGAAAAGAGTTGATGACTTACCTGTATTGTGTGCACCATTGCAATATAGCAATGTAACAATTTATGCCGATGAAATCGCATATAATGCTTTGCAAGGTTCTTATCCGGCAAAATTGTTGTTACATGCAACCTCCGAGAGTTTTGGGACTGAGTTCTTGAGTTATGCAATGGCTGTAAAAGTTGTAGACTCTGTCGAAGATGCCGTTGAACATATAACAAAGTACGGGTCGGGACATAGCGAGTGTATTGTTACCGACGATGTTGATGTGGCAGAATCTTTTACATTACAGGTCGATGCCGCATGCGTATATGTAAATGCTCCAACCTCCTTTACCGATGGTGCGCAATTCGGGCTTGGTGCAGAGATTGGAATAAGTACACAAAAATTACATGCTCGTGGCCCTATGGCTCTCGAAGAGATTGTAACATATAAATGGATTATTCGAGGAGATGGGCAGATGAGGTTGTGATGCTTATCTGTTGTTTTGTAGTACTATCAGTGATTCCGGTCCCATATTGAACAGCAGGTCTGCAATGCTAAGGTTGGGAATAAACCCATTCCTTTGCGCAAAAACCTGATAATAAGGTTCGGTCTTGTATAATGTGCTGGAAAGTACTTTAGGCTCTGCAATAGAGGTTACGTCAATAATGTCGTTACAATTCTCTTTTATTGTATGGTTGTTGACAATGTGTGTAGGTTGCGATAAACCAATAAGTTCACATATAACGTTGTGCAACCGCAGGTTAAAGTCCATGAGAAAACCATCACGTTCTTCAAAGAAATGTGCGAAATCGTCGGCATAATAGTCGAAAAACGGGCTCTTCTTATATGCGCTCATAATTGCGTTCCAATGTAAATGACGCCAATTACCATGTTCGCTTATACGTATGTCGCGCATAGGTTGTCGTCCATTGTGTATAACCGGAATGGTGAGTGTTTGAGTTCCCTTTTCGGTGGCAATAATTGCGCGGTTTCTGAATGTTTGCTTGACAAAAGGTGATGTTTCATCTATAAGCATCTCGTCCGATGCATACAACATGGTGTATACCGGTATTGGTGCCAAATAGAGTGGGTGACTAAGCAGTTTCATCCTTGTTTCATTTGAAACTATCTACACTGCGGAATAGACGATTCCAGCGAATCTTTCCATCGAACAGACTGCGGTCTTTGTCTAACGAAAGCCATACAAACAGTGGTTTACCTACAATGTGGTCCTCGGGTACAAAACCCCAGTAACGCGAATCGGCACTGTTGTGGCGGTTATCTCCCATCATCCAATAATAGTCCATTTTGAATGTGTAAGTTGTAGTCTCTTCACCGTTTATGAAAATCTTACCATCTTTAATCTCCAAACTGTTTCCTTCGTATGCTACAATAGGACGCTCATATATCGGTAAATTCTCCAGCGTGAGTTCAATACTCTCCCCGCGTTTTGGAATCCATAACGGACCGTAGTTGTCGGCTGTCCATTTTGTATTACCGTTCAAGGGGTATATATCTTCGGTGGAATTGTTTATGAATGGTTCTATGCTTTCCACCAACTTGGTGTATCTCTTCAGTTTGTTGTACGATGTATTTGTGAGTGGTAGCAGGTGTTTACCGTTATATACCTTTTGCAGGTCGTCCTTGCTTATATCCAAGTCGCGACGTATCTTCTCGGGTATTGCACCTTTGAATGTTACCCAATAGTTGAACTGTACATTCTGTGGTTGCGGGTTGTGTATTCCGTTCAGGTATATCTCCTTTTCTCTTATCTCCAATATATCTCCGGGCATACCTACACAACGTTTAACATAGTTTTCTCGTCGGTCTACCGGACGCCACATTATCTCTCCAAATATTTGTGGGTTTTGTTCAATGTAGTCTCGTCCCGCCGCATAGTATAATTCATATACCGCTCTTTGACGTTCGGTGCTGAGGCTGTCCATAATTGGCTTCTGTGGGTAACGGCTTTCACCTATCATGTAACAGTGTGCATAGTAATCGAGAATCTGTGGATTGGTTGTTACTGTGTCTCCTGCGGGGTAGTTAAACACCACAATGTCGTTTAGTTCAATATTCTCCAGGCCTTTGACTCTTTCGTAGGGCCACTGTATAAAGTCCAAATAACTCTTACCGTTGGTAATGGGCATTGTATGTTGTGTGAGTGGCATACTGAGTGGTGTTTGCGGTTTACGCGGACCATAATTTAATTTACTCACAAACAGGTAATCGCCCACTAATAACGATTTCTCTAAAGACGATGTCGGAATTACGTAGTTCTGAAAAAAGTAGAGGTTTACAAAATATACGGCAATAAGAGCAAATACAATGGCATCTACCCAACTCATTACTTGTCGTAATAATTTGTTTTCCGACTTTTTCCACCATCCCCAATTAATGAATTTTGTTATGTAGTTATCTACAATAAACGGTACAACGATAAGTCCTAACCAACTTTTTACCCACAAAAGGAATAGCAGGTAAAGAGTCAATACAACTATTAATTTTATCCAATCTTTTCCGGTTGGTTTTCTCATCTTTTTGTCTGTTTGAGGTTGGTTTTGGTTTTTGTTAGTTAGAAATTGAACAGGTCCTTCATTCCCAAGAAACCACTATGTTCGCTTACATATTCGGCTGCTAATACTGCACCTAATGCAAAACCGCTGCGGTTTTTCGCGTCATGAGTTATTACAATACTGTCGGCTACCGATTCGTATGTTATGGTGTGTATGCCGGGAACTTCATCGCGACGCACAGCATTTATACATAATTCGTCATCTTTTGCCTTTGCGCCTTTGGTTACACTGCCGTCGGGGTTGGTTACATCTCCAAGAATCCAGCCGGTTTTGCGGTCAATGTTCTCTATTATACCTTCGCCAAGTGTGATGGCAGTTCCGCTGGGAGCATCTAATTTGTGTATGTGGTGTGTCTCCTCCATTTCCACGTCATATCCCGGGAAACGGTTCATTATCTTTGCGAGATATTTATTTACTGCCGAAAATATTGCAACTCCCAAACTGAAATTGCTCGACCAAAAGAGCGTTTTTCCATCTTCATTACACATGCGACGCATCTCCTCCTCGTGTTGGTGAATCCATCCTGTGCTGCCACTTACAACCTTAACTCCTGCACGCATGGCTTGTATACAGTTGTCGTATGCTACTGTCGGGGCTGTAAACTCAATTGCTACATCTGCCGATGCAAATGCTTCTCCCTGCATATCTTCTCTGTTGTTTATATCGATGATGGAGACTATTTCGTGGCCTCTCTCAAGGGCAATACGTTCAATCTCTTTGCCCATTTTCCCATATCCTATAAGTGCTATTCTCATTGCTTTGTTCTTTTATACGGTGCGAAGATAAGGAATTTTTCTTTTCTCCCGTATCAATTCAATAAAAATAGTTATCTTTGTAAATTCATTTATAGTTGTAAACTATAACATTGAGTTTTAAAAGAATAAAAATATATGGAGAAGAATTTTAAGAGAACTTTGGTTACATCGGCACTACCTTATGCCAATGGTCCGGTACACATAGGACATCTTGCGGGAGTATATGTGCCAGCCGATATATATGTACGCTATTTGCGCTTAAAAGGTGAGGATGTGTTGTTTATAGGTGGTTCCGATGAACATGGTGTACCTGTAACCATTCGTGCCAAAAAAGAGGGAATAACCCCTCAGGATGTAGTAGACCGCTATCATAAGATAATAAAAGATTCGTTCGAAGGCTTTGGTATCTCTTTCGATGTCTATTCACGTACCACATCCGATACTCATCGTCAATTGGCTTCCGATTTTTTCCGCAAATTGTACGATGAGGGTAAGTTCGTAGAACTGGAGAGTGAGCAGTATTACGATGAAGGTGAGCAACAGTTCCTTACCGATCGTAATATTCGCGGTGAGTGTCCTCGTTGTCATGCTCCCGAGGCTTACGGAGACCAGTGTGAGAAGTGTGGTGCAACTCTGTCGCCCGATGAACTCATTAATCCTTACAATGCCGACTCCGGTAATGCTCTTGTGAAACGTAAGACAAGTCATTGGTATTTGCCACTCGATGAGTACCAACCATGGCTTGAAGAGTGGATTCTGAACGACCACAAGGAGTGGCGAAGCAATGTCTACGGTCAGTGTAAAAGTTGGCTCGATACAGGTCTTAAGCCACGCGCTGTAACACGCGATCTTAATTGGGGTATTCCTGTGCCTGTTGAGGGTGCCGAAGGCAAAGTCCTTTACGTGTGGTTCGACGCTCCAATAGGTTATATAAGCAATACCAAAGAGTTGCTTCCCGACACTTGGGAAACATGGTGGAAAAGTGAAGATACACGTCTTGTACATTTTATAGGTAAGGATAATATTGTGTTTCATTGCATAGTTTTCCCCTCTATGCTGAAAGCACATGGCGATTATGTGTTACCCGACAATGTTCCAAGCAATGAATTTTTGAATCTCGAAGATGATAAAATCTCTACATCTCGCAATTGGGCTGTTTGGCTCAACGAATATCTTGTTGACTTCCCCGGCAAGCAGGATGTTTTGCGTTATGTATTAACAGCCAATGCTCCCGAAACAAAAGATAATAATTTTACATGGAAAGATTTCCAAGCACGTAATAATAACGAATTGGTTGCTGTTTATGGTAATTTTGTGAATCGCGCGTTGGTACTTACAAAAAAATATTTTGAGGGTAAAGTACCTGAATGTGGCGAATTTACCGACTACGACAAGGGAATAATAGACGAGTTTGTAAATGTAAAGGATATGGTAGAGCAGTTGCTCAACCAATTTAAGTTCCGCGAAGCACAAAAAGAGGCTATGAATCTTGCACGTATAGGTAATAGATATCTTGCAGAAACAGAGCCTTGGAAACTTGCGAAAACCGATTTGGGTAGAGTTGCTACAATCTTGAATATATCTTTACAACTTGTGGCAAACCTATCTATTGCTTTTGAACCGTTCTTGCCATTCAGTAGCAAAAAGTTGCGTGATATGTTGCAGTATGATAGTTTCCAATGGAATAACTTGGGACGTATCGATCTCTTGGCACCGGGACATGAACTTGGTGAGGTTGCATTGTTGTTCGAAAAGATAGAGGATGATGCCATTCAGGCACAACTCGACCGTTTGGAAAGAATAAAGAGAGAGAATGAAGAGGCTAACTACAAGGCAAATCCAATACGTAAGGAGTGTTCATTCGACGATTTTCTAAAACTCGATATGCGTGTGGGAACAGTATTGGAGTGCTCAAAGGTGCCTAAAGCCGATAAACTGTTACAATTTAAGATAGATGACGGTTTGGAAACCCGTACAATACTCTCGGGTATCGCCAAACATTTTAACCCCGATGAATTGGTTGGTAAGCAGGTTTGTTTCATAGCCAATCTGCCTCCGCGTACCATGCGTGGTATTGTCAGTGAAGGCATGATACTCAGTGCCGAGGATAATGAAGGAAAGTTGTCGTTGCTCACAGTCTCTCCCGCTACAAAACCGGGAAGCGAAATAAAGTAAAAGAGTAGGAATGAAAAAAATTCTATACGACAACCAGATGTTTACATTCCAGCGTTTTGGCGGGGTAACTCGTTACTTCGCCGACCTGATGTACAATCTTCCTGCCGATGAATTTGTATCTTCGCTTCCTATGTACTTCTGCGAGAATCACTATATAACAAAAACTTACGGCCAGAACTACCCCTCTCTTTGTGTTCCAAATAACTACAGGGTGCGTCGTCGTATATATCAGGTTATAAATAGGCAATATGCATGGAATGCCATAAAATTCAGTGATTACGATATTTTTCATCCAACATACTATAGTCCCTATTTTCTTAAGTCATTGAAGCACCGTCAAAAGCCTTTTGTGCTTACCATACACGATATGACTTTTGAACGTTATCCACAGGATGTACTTATATACGACCGTACCATTCAGCACAAGAAATTGCTTGCAACCGAAGCCGACCACATTATTGCAGTAAGTGAGAATACTAAACGCGATGTTGTGGAACTGCTTGGCATAGCACCGGAAAAGATAAGTGTTGTGCATCATGGTTTTCGACCGGTATCCGAGAAGGTTACGCAAATCTTCGACAAGTATGTGTTGTATGTAGGCGAACGTAAGGGGTATAAGAATTTCTTTCAGTGGTTGTCTGCTATACGTCCTCTGTTGGTTGCCGACCCTGCACTCAAAATTGTATGTACAGGAAATCCGTTTACCACTTCCGAACTCAATTTGTTCAAAAGGTGGAATATAAACGAAAGTATTATACACATATCGGCAAGTGACGAGGAACTTGCATCGCTTTACAGTTATGCAATATGCTTTGTCTTTCCTTCGCACTACGAAGGGTTTGGAATACCAATCTTAGAGGCTTTTTCAAATGGTTGTCCGGTATGTTTGAGTAATGCAAGTTGCTTTCCCGAGGTTGCAGCCGACGCAGCATTGTATTTCAATCCCAATGATGCACAATCGATGTACGATACATTACACGAACTACTTGCAAAGGAGAGTCTGCGAAATGAACTGACACTTAAAGGTTACGAACGATTGAAGGAGTTTTCACTCGAGAAGATGGTGGCTCAAACATGTGAAGTTTATCGTAAAATGTAAAAAATCAAATAAAATATGAAACCTATAAAGACAAAGCAGTGGTTACCACATGTTATTGCAGTTTTGGTATTTTTTGTTCTGACAGCCCTCTATTTTGGTCCGGTTTTTCAAGGTAAAGACCTTTTGCAGGGTGATGCAGTCAGTGCCTTGGGATGGGGAAAAGATGCAAAAGATTATTATGAACAGACAGGTGAATATGTCCATTGGTCGAATACCATGTTCTCGGGAATGCCGGCAAACTATACCTTTATGCCCGAAAGTGTAAACATATTCGAAGGATTCGATAAGATACTTACTTTGCGTGGCTTTGGTGCATCACGTCGTCATGTTGGCTCAATTTTTCTTACATTTATATGTTTCTATATATTTCTGTTGTCGCTTGGATGTAGGTCGTGGCTTAGCCTTGCCGGTTCTATAGCATATACTCTCTGTTCATATAATCTAATTATTATAGGGGCAGGGCACATGAACAAGAGCCTTGTAATGGCAACAATGGCACCGGTGATAGGCGGTGTAATACTCTGTTATCGCGGTAAATTAATGATTGGTGCGCTTGTTACACTTATTTTTTCAGGTTTGAATATATATTGGAATCACCAACAGGTAAGTTACTATCTATTGCTCATACTAATAATTCTTGCTGTGGTTTATCTTGTTTATGCTATTCGCGAAAAGAGAATAAAAGAGTATGTGAAGGCTACCGGTGTACTTATTGCTGTTGCTCTGCTTGCAATTCTTCCTGCTATAGGGCAACTTGCACCATCGGCAGATTATGCAAAAGATACAATGCGTGGTGGCTCGGTACTTAAACAAGAGGGTAAAAAGGAGAGTTCCGGTTTAGATGTCGATTATGCCTATCAATGGAGTTATGGAAAGGCCGAAACATTCACACTTTTGATACCAAATATGTATGGTGGTGCTTCGGGTTACGATTTGGGTACCGATTCCAAGACATACGAACTGTTTAAAAAGGCTTATGGCGCACGTGAGGCTGCCGACTTGGTGAAGAGCATGCCTACCTATTGGGGCCCTCAACCGGGAACATCGGGCCCTGTTTATGTAGGTGCTGTCGTTTGTCTGTTGTTTGTTCTTGGTATGTTTATAGTCAAGGGACGTGAACGATGGTGGCTGGTATTGGCAACACTCTTGTCATTTATACTCTCTTGGGGCCGTTTCCTCCCTTCGGTAAATGAATTTTTATTCTATAATCTTCCTCTCTACAGTAAGTTCCGTACACCGTCAATGGCTTTGGTTATAGCCTCTTTAACCATGGTAACACTGGGAATATTGGCTGTAAAGAAGATTATTGATGCACGTAAAGAGGCCAATGAGTATATACTTGCCGAGCAACGTAAGGCAGTGATGATATCTTTTTCTATTGTTGCTTTATTATTACTATTCTTTCTCCTTTTTGGTGGAAACATACTCGATTTCAAAGCGGCAACCGATTCAAGTTTGCCACAGATGCTTGTCGATACCCTGCGTGCCGACCGAGAATCTATGTTCATCTCCGATGTGTGGCGTTCTTTGGGCTTTGTTGTTGTTGCCTTTTTGTTGCTTTATGCATATTTGCACAAAGGGTTTAAATCTTTCTACCTGGTGTGTGCCATAGCCGTTTTATTTCTTGTCGATTTGTGGGCAGTAGATAAACGTTTCCTCTCTTACGACGACTTTGTTCCAAAGAGAATGGCAGAGGAGATAAGACCTACCGAGGCCGATAAACTGATATTGCAGGATAAGGACCCCAATTACAGAGTGCTTAATTTGGCTCGAAGCACATTTAATGAATCCCAAACATCTTACTTCCATAAATCGATTGGCGGATACAGTCCGGCAAAACTAAGACGTTATCAGGATATTATTGAGTATTATTTCGCAGGCGGAATAAATCCCAATGTACTTAATATGCTCAATACGCGCTATGTCATTGTACCGGGAGAGAATGGAGAAATGGTTCAGAAGAATCCCGATGCACTTGGTAACTGCTGGTTTGTGAACCGTGTAACATGGGTCGATTCGCCCAATGACGAGATTGTTGCCATAGGCGAGTTCGACCCACTCGACGAGGTGATTATAGACAATGATTGGCAACAGGTCATAGGTGATGCTGCAAAATATAACAACCAGGTGGACAGCACTGCATTTATACGTATGGTCAACTATAAAAACCCCGGTAATATATTATACGAAAGTTACTCACCAAACGCACAATTTGCAGTATTCTCCGAGGTTTATTACAAGACTTGGAAAGCATATATAGACGGTGAAGAGGTTACTCCTGTTCGTGCCAACTACATACTTCGTGCATTACCTGTTCCGGCAGGTAAGCATACCATTGAATTCCGTTGCGTCGATGAACTTATTTTGGGTTCTGCACGTATCTCGTTATACGGTTCTATACTTGTGGGTATTGTAATTGTGTTGCTTTCGGGATTCATTTTATATCGTAAGGTAAAAGAGAATAAATAGTATAATAATGGCTGTAAGACCAAAATTCTCAATAATAACAGTTACATATAATGCCTCTTCGGTTATAGAGCCTACACTCAAAAGTGTTGCCGAGCAGACATATCGTAATTTTGAATATCTGCTTATAGATGGTGCCTCAACCGACGATACTGTTGACAAGGTCAAGGCAAGCACTCTTGTTCCGGCACACATAGTTTCGGAACCCGACAAGGGACTCTACGATGCTATGAATAAAGGTATAACCCTTGCTTCGGGCGACTATCTCTGTTTTTTAAATGCAGGGGATGCATTTCATGCTCCCGATGTCTTGGAACGTATGGTGTCGGCTATTGATAACGAGGAGCAACTACCTTGTGTTCTTTATGGCGAGACAGCCGAGGTTGATACAGAGCGTCGTTTTATGCGTATGCGTCGTCTGCAGGCTCCCGAACAGTTACATTGGACAAGTTTCAAACAGGGTATGTTGGTTTGTCATCAGGCTTTCTTTGCCCGTCGCGACATTGTGCCTATGTACGACCTACACTATCGCTACTCAGCCGATGTCGACTGGTGTATAAAGGTTATGAAGAAAGCCTCTAAAATGGTTAATGTACATCTTACAATAATCGATTATTTGCAAAATGGTTTATCTTTGCAGAATCATCGAGCATCGCTCATAGAGCGTTTTAATGTAATGAAAAAACATTACGGGTTATTTTCTACTGTTTGTTACCATGCTTGGTTTGTGGTACGTGCCATAATAAAAAAATAATAACAAAAATATATGACTATGTTTTCAAAGGAGACTTACATTGAACGTCGTCGCGTTCTTAAA
The DNA here is from genome assembly GCA_964512955.1 of uncultured Bacteroidaceae bacterium. Lineage (GTDB taxonomy): Bacteria > Bacteroidota > Bacteroidia > Bacteroidales > Bacteroidaceae > HGM04593. The sequence goes on along the minus strand of CAZEKX010000004.1, from coordinate 3,953 downwards.
CAGAGTGTAGGAAGCGGTCTTTTGCTTTTCTTGGGCAACACCGAAGTGGGTGTGAATTATGCCGATAATGCATACCATTTTCGTCAAGATTCCACATTTTTATACTATTTTGCATCGGACTATTCGGGCTTGGCTGCAATAATAGATATAGACGAGGATAAGGAGATTATTTTTGGTAATGAACTCACTATCGACGATATTGTGTGGACCGGCATACAGCCCACAATAAAAGAGAAGAGTGAACGTGTGGGAATAGAAATTACTCGTCCCATGTCGGAATTGGCAACATACCTTAAGAGTGCTCAAGGGAAAGGTCAGACAATACATTTCCTTCCTCCTTATCGTGGTGAGCATCGTGTGTGGTTGCAGGAACTCTTGGGCATACATCCGGCGGCACAGGATGCTGCAGTATCCATGAAGTTTGTAAAGGCTGTAATAAACCAGCGTAACTATAAAACAGCCGAGGAGATAGAGCAAATAGAAGAGGCTGTTAATGTCTCTGTCGATATGCATTGTGCTGCCATGCGTGCTGTACGTCCCGGAGTAACCGAAGCAGAAATTGTTTCTGTGGTACATGCCGAGGCTGCAAAGCACAACTTTAATCTCTCATTTCCTATTATTGCTACAGTAAACGGACAGACATTGCACAATCATGCCTATGGTACTACTCCATTGAAAGATGGTCAAATGTTCCTTTTGGATTCCGGTTGCGAGAATGCAATGCATTATGCCGGTGACCTTACAACAACCATGCCTGTGGGCAAGTCGTTTACCACTCAACAACGCGAAGTTTGTAATATTTTGCGTCGTGGACATCTTGCGGCTCTCGATGCGATAAAGCCCGGTGTCGAGTATCGCGATGTACATCGTATTGTTCTCACCGAGATAGCAAAAGGCATGGTCGATTTGGGACTTATGAAAGGCGACCCTGCCGAGGCTGCAATATCCGGTGCTGCATGCATGTTCCTGCCTCATGGACTGGGTCACATGATGGGTCTCGATGTACACGACATGGAGAACTTCGGTGAAGTACATGTTGGTTACGAAGAGGGACGCGTGAAGAGTACTCTGTTTGGTTGGAAATCGTTGCGTTTGGCACGTGCATTGGAACCCGGTTTTGTCTTTACCGTTGAGCCGGGAATATACTTCATTCCCGACCTCATGGATAAATGGCGTGCCGAAAAGCAGTTCACCGATTTTATTTGCTATGATAAACTGGATGCTTGGCGTAATTTCGGCGGTATACGTAACGAAGAAGATTATTATGTCTTTGAGGGTGGTGCGCGTCGTCTTGGAAAGTACAAACCTATGTCTCCCGAGGAGATAGAAGCAGAACACAATAAATAACAGAAGCAATGATACAAGGTAAAAAAGTTGTAGTTGTTATGCCGGCATATAATGCCGAAAAGACTCTGGAGCAGACATATAATGAAATTCCGTTCGATATTGTCGATGAAGTGATACTTACCGACGACTGCAGTAAAGACCACACTGTCGATGAGGCAAAAAGGCTTGGAATAAAAGAGGTTATACGGCACGAGCATAACAAAGGTTATGGAGGTAATCAAAAGACCTGCTACAACAGGGCTTTGGAATTGGGAGCCGACATTGTCATAATGCTTCACCCCGACTATCAGTACACTCCGAAACTTATAGCATCAATGGCACACATCATAGCCAATGATGTATATCCTGTGGTATTGGCATCGAGAATTTTAGGTAAAGGAGCACTTAAAGGCGGCATGCCACTTATAAAATACGTTGCGAACCGCTTGCTTACATTTACCCAGAATCTATTGTTAAATCAAAAACTATCGGAATATCATACCGGTTACAGAGCATTCTCGGCCGAAGTATTACGTGCAGTCGATTACAATGCCAACTCCGACGATTTTGTGTTTGATAATGAAATGTTGGCTCAGATATTTTATGCCGGTTACGAGATTGGCGAGGTAACTTGCCCCACAAAATATTTCCCCGAAGCGTCATCAATAAATCTACGTCGAAGCAGCATCTACGGTCTTGGAGTGTTGCGTGTCTCAATGGTCTATCGTTTATGCAAGTGGGGTCTGATGCACTCCTCACTATTCCCTAAAAAGTGATTATATGAAGAATTGGAAGAGATATATCCCATTTGCAGTTATAACGTTGCTCTTTGCCGTTGTCTATTATAATTGTTTCGACTCAAAACTCGACTTGAACGGTGATAATGCCGCATATATACGTTTGGCAAGAAATCTTGCCAACGGCTTGGGTTACTCGAATATCTCACCCGAAGGTGTAACACCGGCAAGTCATTTCCCACCGGGGTATCCTGCGTTCTTGTCATTGTTTGTATCTGTCGGACTCGACAATCTTATTCTGTTCAAAATTTTAAACGGAGTGTTATTGTTGTTATCCGTTTGCATGTTATACGTATTGTCGTACCGTTTGTCGGGGAATAGACCTTTGGCTATAACAGCATCGGTACTTGTATGCTTCTCACCTCATCTTATGCATTTTGCCTCAATGGCAATGTCCGAGATGTTGTATCTCACTTTTACAGTGTTGGCATTTGTGGCACTCTACCGTTATGTAGTGCGCGCTCCGTCCCCTTTTTATAAATCGTTGTGGTTTTATATCGCCATTTTATCTGCTGTTGCATCTTACTATGTTCGTACCGTAGGTGCATCTATAATATTTGCGGTTCTCATATTTTTCCTCTTCCGTAAAGAGTGGAAACCTGCAGTGGCATCGTTGCTGGGAATGATTATGTTGTTAGTTCCTTGGATGCTGCGCAACTCAATACATGGGATAGAGTCGCGCTATTTTGGTACTATAATGACAGTAAACCCATGGCGTCCCGAACTGGGAACTGTTTCAGGTGTTGGTGAGATGTTGTCGAAGATGATAACAAACATAGACGAAACAGTTATCAAAGGCTTTCGTGAGATACTATTCCCTTTCTTGGAAATAAATTATCAAGAGCCATCGGGTATTGTCGGTGTCATTGCCGGCTTGTCTGTAGCATGCATAGTGTTGTGTGGATGTTGGTCCGGCGGTCGTAATTTCCGTTTCCCATTTCTGGCATTTATCTTAGCCAATATAGGACTGTTTGCATTGTGGCATGGAGGTAATGGCAGTCGCTATGTGGTACCAATTGCTCCTTACCTGTTTCTCTTCTTCTATTTAGGGTTATACAACATAGTTCTGATGTTGTTGCAGAAGGTGTTGAAACTGTCGGTAAATATCGGCAAGAAAGAGTGGTTGCCCTATCTGTTCCTTTTTGTGGCATTACCAATGATTACATCTGTTAAGAATCAGTCTATGATGGCATCGCAACCATTTCCACCGGCATACAGCAACTATTTTAAGTTGGCAGAGACAATGCAAAAGCAATTACCTGCAGGCAGTGTGGTGTCGTGTCGTAAACCCGAGTTGTTCGACTATTTTGCTCCGTCGCACTATGCTTCACGCTATCCGTTTACAAATGATAGTAAAAAAATGTTGTCGGGTTTGTTGGAGAGAAAGGTCGATTTTGTCATACTCGAACAATTAGGTTACAGTTCAACAGTACTTTATCTGTTGCCGGTGGTGCAGGAACATCCCGATATGTTCCGCGTAGCGGCTCATTTGCCTAACCCCGATACCTATTTGCTATATTTCGATAAAGAGAAGGCTAAAGAGTTTCTGCAAAAGTAAGTACAATATTCTCCCTGCATATATTATTGCAGGGAGAATATTTTTTATGTACCGAACTTAATCCCTTTTTTCGTCAGTAACGTCTTAGCATATAACATTAGTGTCCACTAAAAAATAGAAATAGTTCTTTGAAATGATTGATATTTAATTTGTTACAAGAGATTTTTGAGTCAACGGATTTGAATTTACTTTTGCGGTCATAATCAGACCGTTATGCATAAAGACAAATACGTTTTCGCTCAATTAGTCGAGTTCTTAGATAGGAATCACTT
>CAZEKX010000003.1:0-58884 GCA_964512955.1 uncultured Bacteroidaceae bacterium | reverse complement strand
CAAAGTCGTGAGCAAGGTGGGGATTTTGTTGCACTTCTATCTTGACAGTATAGTTAAAATGTATATAACTTTCTAAAACATCCTAAAATAAGTTGTATATTCGCAAATATTTAAAATGAGGTTTAATGGAAAATGAGAGAATTAAAAATGTATTGTCGTATCTCGATAATAAGAATATAGAATATAGTTGGTATACACATGCCGAGGCGCCTACAATAGAGGTTGCTCGCACACAATGGAAAAACGATGGTTCAAAACATTGCAAGAATCTCTTTTTTAGGAATCACAAGGGAAACAGACACTATCTTGTTGTTCTCGACTGTGAACGCGACCTCGACATACACGATCTGGAACATCGCCTGCATCAAGGAAAGTTATCATTTGCATCACCACAGCGCATGGAACGCTATTTAGGTTTACAACCCGGATCGGTTTCTCCGTTTGGTTTGATAAACGATAACGAAAACCATGTATATCTTTTTCTCGACAAGAACCTGCAAAACCAAACATCATTGAGTTTTCATCCCAATGATAATCATGCCACAGTAGTTATTTCGCAGAATGAATTTATACGTTATTTGAATGGTGTGGGTAACTCCTACGAATTTATTGAGTTATACTGATTGCACTATATATCATTATTTGCCGAAAATAAATGCTATCACAGGAACAAGAGAGAATGTCCCATATAGCATAACAAGCAAGAAATGTACATCGGAAACAAGATATCCACTCTTTGTATATTGTGTGGAAATCCAATCGCGGTTTCCTCCACGTTGTTTCTTACGAATAAATTTATACGTCAGAGATGAGATGAGCCCCATGACAACACCTATGACAATGGGTATTGTTATGTTTCCCGGAGTGTATTCATGCAGGTATATTCCCGAATATATATTTATGAGTACCCACAACAACAGGGATGTTGTAAGTGTATTTTTCTTTATTATATATGAAATAAACAGAATAGTGCCTAATATACCCGATGTATGACTTGATATTGCACTGTTGTTTACAGAAGTAGTCCCCGATAAATACTCCCACAAAGGAATAAAGGCAAACTCTGTAACAACAGCAGTAACTAACAATATACTGACAATAAACAGAAAATCCTTTACACTATTGTTCTTAATAAGTATGCAGAGGAGTACAAACAACATAGGACACCATAGATATACATTTGAATAGGTTGAAAAAAATGTATCCCAGAAGGGTGTTCCCTCCCCTTGCAGTTTTATTAGTATATTGTCTATGTAAAAAATTCTGTTCATCTCCTACACTCCTTATATACGTTCAAGAACCGACACCGGAACCCATCCTTGTGTACCATCCTCGAGTTCAATTTCTTTCCATGAACTCATGGTATCATCTATTATTTTTACTTTTCTTCCTTCGTGTATAACAAAAAGGCTTGTTCCCGAATCACTTGGTGTACTTTTTGCTGTTACACTTGGGGACATTATAATAGCATTGTTCCTGTCTGTAAGTTTATTGTAATGATAATATGCAGAACAGTTGGCAAACAGAGTAACAAACAACATAACTATTGCAATGGTAAATCCCGTTTTACGCAGTGTTATATTGTTGTTGAAAAGGAATATTAACAATGCAACAAGTAACAGTATGAATGATGCTATTCCCACAACAGACCATGTTGTCATATTGAATGAGTTTATAATGGCATAGAGCCAATTCATAAAGAATATCTGATATCTCTCCGACACTTTATCTACTATTTTACTTTGTGCAAGTGTAAGATTGAAACGGATATCCTCGTCACCGGGGTTCAACAATAGAGCGCGTTCATAGTTCAATATCGATTTTGCAATATTATTGTTCTTGTAATATGCATTGCCAAGATTGTAATATATCTCGGCTGCCTCACCATTATTCTGTAATATTGTCTCGTACATACCTATTGACGATATGTAGTCGTTTTGTGCATAGGTACTATCGGCAAGTGCCTTTGTTATCGGTATTTCTGTCGATACAGGTGTGGATACAACCATTGTACTGTCTTGTGCCAAAACAGCAAATGGAAGTACTGTCAATATCATTATAACTATTCTTTTCATCATCTTATCGTTTTATTGTATTTTCCATTTTACTTATGACATCTATTGCCATTGTATACACGTTGTCCATTGCCGCATTTGCATCACCGGGAGCATAACGAGCAAATTCACTCTCATTTAGAACTCTTTTCAGTTCTTCTATAAGTTCTTCACTTACACCTTTAGCAAATAGTTCATCTGCCACATTGTCTTTTGTAAGACGCGATACAGGAATATTCAATTTGTCGCTTATATACCCCCATAGGGCTTTCAATATCTCGTCGTAAAACTCATTCTTCTTATTCTCTTTCAGAAGTTTTTTTGCAACCTTCAAACGTTTTGTTGCTACCTTATTTGCCTTCTTGGTTCTAGTCCTTGCTATGTTTGCATTCTCTGACATCTTTTTATAATGCATTGCAAGATAACCCATGAACAGGAGCATTGGAATGATGTACCATAAGTAATACCTTGTGGATGCAAACAGGTAATCGCCCTGTTTCCCATATGTTACATCACCTCGTTTCAAATAACGTACATCCTGTCCCAACAATTTCAATTCTTCTTTACTTACAAAACTTGTAACAGTTTCGTTACTGCCCTCTTTTCCTTTTGCAACATTCAGAGTGTAACTTTCGGTCTCTATTGTTTTGTATTGTTTATCCTCTATATCGAAGTATGAAAACTTAACCGATGGTATTATATATTCACCGGCATGACGCGGTATTACCAAATAATCGATAACCTTCTCGCCTGAAAAACCTGTAGTTTTTAATATAAATTTATTCTCAACCTTAGGGTCGTAGATCTCGAAATCCTCGGGAAATTCAACTTCCGGAGTCTTTATTAGTTTCATATTTCCTGTACCCGAAATATTTAAACGCAAAGTAACAGCATCATTTGCCTTTAGTTCGTCGGGATGGTTTATGGAACTTGTCAGTTTGAAACGTCCTACTGCTCTGGAGAAACCTGCCGGCTTGCCATCGGGTAATTTTTGTATATTTAATTTTAGTTTTTGTGTAACAAGAGCCTTTTTAACCTCAACCACACGAGGACCACCATTCATAAAAAAATCGAATGGATCCATGCTTGTATTCACACGTTGTTGCACTACACCTTCGAATGTTACAGAGGGAATCTCTATTTCACCTGTTTGCTGTGGAAACAACACGAATTGACGCCAAACAATTGTACGATAGTTGCTACCTTTGTAATGTTCTAGTTGCCACTCTTTGTTTTGCGGCAGGTCTATCTCTTGTATCTGAAAACCTTTCAAATCGGGCACTTTACCATTTAGTGCTGTAAGATTTACTTTGGAATATACCTTGTATGTTAAAAGTACAGCCTCTTGTTCATAGACTTTGGTCTTGTTAAGAGTTGCAGCCATAAATAGGTCATCATTACTTATATTTGTCGATGAACTGTTTGCCACATTGCGTTGTGACGACCTGCTCGACGATTGCTGGTTGTTTTGCGACGCATTTGAATCGCTTGGTAGCACCTTAATTGTAACACTGTTAGACACAACTTCTTCGCCATCTACTTTAATTGTGGCACCAGGAATGGTAAATGTCCCCTCTTTAGTTGCGAGCAATATATAAGTAAAAGTTACAGATTGTTCCGAGGTCATCTGCCCGTTTACTATAGACATACTTGAAGATGAAGAGCGGTTTGGCCCTGAAAGAATATCAAAATCTGTTATTGCATCTATTCTTGGCTCTTTTACATTGCCTCTATTAATTTTGTAACTTAAACGGAATTGCTGATTAACCTCCACTGCATTTGGTGCAGAGGTTACAAACGATATATCATCGGCATACACCGATGAGAGAATCATAAAAAATCCTATTATTGTAAATAATATCTTTTTCATTTATATCTTAATATATTTTCAGGTTTTGTTCAATATGTTTGTTTTCGGTTTTACCAATCTTTATCGAGTTTACGACCTTGAACCTGCATAAGTTTCTGCACTTTTTCTTGCACCTCTTTTTCATCCTGCATAGCAGACTCCAGCAACTGCTCGGCATTCTCTTTCGACATATCCTGTTGCTCTTGCTGCTGTTGGTCTCGCTCCTGTTCCTTGGTCTCTTGTTCCTGCTGTTGATTCTGTTCTTCCTGTTGTTGTTCCTGCTCTTTTTGCTCTTCCTGCTGTTCTTGTTGTTGATTCTCTTGATTCTGTTGCTGCTGTTGTTTAAGTTGATGCATGGCAAGAGCAAGGTTGTATCTTGTCATGTCATCGTGTGGATTCTCACGCAGAGCCTGCTTGTACACCTCCACAGCCTTCTCCAACTCTTTTGACCCTTGCAGAATTACACCCATATTATGATGTATCTGTGCTAGTTTCGTTTTGTCGGTTTCAACCTGTGCCGCAATCTGATACTGTTCAATCGCTTCGTTTCCTTTATTTTGAAACAATAATGCATTTCCTAAGTTGTAATTGCCTATTGAACCAACTGAATCTTTATCGAGTGATTTCAGATATTCTACAGAGGCTTTGTCGTATATGCTATCGGCATATAGTTTGTTACCTTTTCTAATATGCTCACGCGCATTTCTTTGTGCGATGGCATCGGTTGTAACAAATAGAACAAAAAGGATAAATAAATATTTGATATTATGCATATTAAGTTACTTTCGTTTATCAAAAAGTTTAATATTTCTTGTAATACGGCTCTTGCCGGGAAGTATAATAATATCTATTACAAGCAGAATAAGTACAATCCATGCAATAAACTCGAATTGTTCATCGAACTCAGTATATACCTCGGTTTTTACATCGGCTTTTGCAAGTTTGTCTATCTCTTTCTCCAGCAGACGTTGAGCATTATTCGTATTATCTACTCTTATATATGCACCATTTCCGGCACTTGCCACCGCCTGACTCATCTCTTCATTTAGTTTTGTTATAACCACATTACCCTCTTTGTCTCTTCTGTGGTCGTTAGTATTTTCTATAGGTATTGGTGCACCATCGGTTGAACCAACTCCTAATATATAAACAGACATTCCCTTTTCGGCGGCAAGACGAGCGGCCTCTTCTGCGCCACCCTCGTGATTCTCTCCATCGGTTATTACTATTATTGCCTTGCCGACTCCTTCGTTGGGACTGAAACTTTTCATGGCGAGGCTTATTGCACTACCAATATCTGTTCCTTGACGGGAAATAAGAGATGGAGATATTGTCTCCAAAAACATTTTTGCCGATATAAAATCACCTGTTATTGGCAATTGCACAAATGCATCCCCGGCAAATACAATTAAGCCTACTTTATCGTTTTCGAAACTGTCTATCAACTTGGAGATTATCTTTTTCGATTTTTCCAATCTGTTAGGCGATATATCCTCGGCCAACATTGAGTTTGATATATCTAATGCTATGACTGTTTCAATACCTTGACGTGTTATAGTCTCTTTCTTGGCACCAAATTGTGGACGCGCAAGCAAAAAAATTACAACAGTGAGTGCAATAAACGATAACCAAAATTTAATTCCGGGACGATATGGAGATACATCGGGCATAAGATAACTTAGCAGTTGCGGGTCGCCATACGCCTTAAGTTTTTTTGCCTTACGATAGTTGGAATATATGTATATAACCAACAGCACAGGCAAAATTATAAATAGATAAAAGTATTCGGGATTGGCAAATTTCATAATACTTGTTTTTATGGTATTCTTTTTAGAATTGTGATACGAAGCAGAAGTTCGGAAAGCAATGCAACGAATAGGATTATTGCAAACAGCATGTATTCCTCTTCGCGAGTGCTAAACTCCTTGACATTCATCTTTGTACGTTCTAATTTGTCTATTTGCTCATAAACCTCTTTAAGTTTGGAGTTACTTGTTGCTCTGTAGTAATTTCCATCTGTTATAGAGGCTATTTTCTTCAGTGTCTGTTCATCAATCTCTACAGGTACATTTACTATTTGACCTCCGTATGGATAAGGAGCAGCCTCGGCATTGGTTCCCACACCTATTGTATATACTCTTATGCCGAACTGCTTGGCAATCTCGGCTGCTGCCTCGGGGGATATCTCTCCTCTGTTATTAGAGCCGTCAGTTAATAGAATTATAACCTTAGACTTTGCCTTACTCTCCTTTAATCGGGTTATTGCATTAGCAATTCCCATACCAACGGCTGTTCCATCCTCTATTATACCTTGCGCTGCAATATCACACTTTACGGAGTTGAGCATATTTAGCATAACAGTGTGATCTATTGTCAACGGACATTGAGTAAAACTCTCTCCTGCAAATATTGTAAGCCCCATATTATCATTTGGACGACCATTAACAAATTCTGCCGCCACCGTCTTTGCTGCCTCCAAACGATTTGGTTTTAAATCCATTGCAAGCATACTTGTAGATACGTCCATAGCAAGCATAATATCAATACCCTCAACCTCTGTATTTTGCCAACGATTGTTAGATTGCGGACGTGCCAAAATAAAAATTATCATGGCAAGTGATACTACTCGTAATGCAAATGGTAAATGAATTATATAGTTCTTATAACTTTTCACACCATGAATATATGGCAAAGTTGTGGATATTTTCATTGAGGGTGTAAGATGTCGCCCTTTTAAAATATACCATACCACATAGCCTATAAGAGGTATGAACAGGAACAGAAAACCTATTTTTGAGAAAAACATATTCAGCAATTATTAACTTAATAAATAATATAAATCGAGTATCAACATTACAAGCAATGATATTGTTGCAACAGATAATAATACTATGGATAGCAATAAAAGACGTTTTGCCATAAGTGAACGCTCGTTTACAATCCGCTTTTCTGTAGGTTGAGGATTCTCTTCTACGTCTGTCTGCTTTGTATTGTTTACAAATTCTATTGCATTAAGAAGATTACGGTCGTTTTCATTCATTGGCGGATTATATTTTGCAAACTTCACAAGATCTGCCATCTCTAATAATTCACGTAACTCTTTAATACTCTCTTTATCATTGACCTTAAGCAGGTTTTCAACTATTTCTGCTGTTGTCATCTCTGTAGCATTAAACCCAAAGCGTTCATTCAAATATTCACGTATAGCATCGGTGAGAGCTGTATAGTACTCTTTTGTTTCGCCTGTAGCACGCCACTGACCATCTCTTTTTATACGCTCAATTTCATTGAGAGCAACCACATGGGCCGGCAACTTTGGTTTAACCTTTACTATACGTATTATGGGTTTATTATTTATGTATCTTACAGTTACCCATGCAAGTATACCCGCTGCGACAATTAACAATAACATATACACGATACTGCTCTGCCAATCTTCCCACGTAAAAGATATATCCCAAACATCTTTAGGACCAAAGAACTGCTCGAGGTTTGTTGTATCTATTGGTATTGTATATACGGCAAGTGCCAACTCTTGCGAGAAATAAGGGTCGCCCTCAACAAGAACCTCAAAAGGGGGAATTACATATAGTGCTGTATCGAAAGATGTTACCACATACTCCTGTGTAATGGAGAGTCTTTTTCCATCATTGAGATATTGTGTATCGGGATACATTTTTTCTACAATCTCTATGCCTTCTATTATCTCTTTATCAAACGATGGCATAAGCAAACGTTTGTTAGCATCACATGTTACTTTCAATTTAATTCTTGCCTGCTCTCCAATAAGTCGCTGGCAAGAATCTATCTCTGCATTCACTGCAACATTGTTTTGTGCCACAACCGATGCAACGACGGATATTAAAAGAGTGAATATATATATAATCTTTTTCATTATATGCTTTTTTGTACGTAATATTGTACTCGGTTCCTAACTTGTTGTTGTCAGTTACGTTGTGCAAAAAGAGACATTAATGCTTTAACATAATCTTGGTCGGTACGTACCGATATTGAGTCTACCCTGCTCTTTTTAAGTATATCGTTAAGTGTTGCACTCTGTTGGCTCCACCAATCGCGATGTATCTTGCGTACTTTGCTCGAAGAGGTATCTATGTACATCTCGTTGCCACTCTCTGCATCGCGTATCTTCATAAGACCGACATCGGGCAAGTCGGCAAGACGACGATCGTATACCTGTATGGCAACAACATCGTGTTTGCGATTTGCTATAGTAAGAGCATTCTTGTAATCCCCTTCAGTTATAAAATCACTCATCAGAAAAGCGGTACAACGTTTCTTTATAGCATTCGTTAAGAATTCCAATGGCACTTTTACATTGGTTCTGTTACTTTGCGGAGTGAAATTTATCAACTCACGTATTATATAAAGAATGTGTTTTCGTCCTTTTTGAGGTGGTATAAATTTTTCTATAACATCGGAGAAAAAGATGACACCAATTTTATCGTTATTCTGTATTGCCGCAAATGCAAGTGTTGCGGCAATTTCGGTAACCATATCGCGCTTTGTTTGTTTAACAGTACCAAAGTCGAGACTTTGCGAAACGTCTATTAAAAGCATAACTGTCAACTCTCGCTCCTCTTCAAAAACCTTAACGTATGGTTTATTGAAACGGGCTGTTACATTCCAATCGATATCTCTTATGTCGTCGCCATACTGATACTCTCGTACTTCACTAAATGACATACCACGTCCCTTGAAGGCCGAATGGTATTGACCTGCAAAGATATTGTGTGATAGTCCGCGCGTCTTAATCTCTATTTTGCGAACCTTTTTTATGAGTTCACTTGTTTCCATTAAGGTACCTCTACTCTATTCAAAATCTGACTTACTATCTCGTCGGCAGTGACGTTGCCGGCCTCTGCCTCGTAACTAAGACCTATACGATGGCGTAAAACATCGTGAGCAACAGCACGAACATCTTCGGGAATTACATAACCACGACGTTTTATGAATGCATACGCACGCGCTGCCAATGCAAGGTTTATTGATGCACGAGGAGAACCACCGAATGAAATCATCTCTTTGAGTTCTTTCATTCCGTATTTATCCGGGAAACGTGTTGCAAACACTATATCGGCAATATATTGTTCTATCTTTTCATCGAGATATACCTGACGAACAACTTTACGCGCTTCAATTATTTCTTCCGGTTTCAGAATTGGTTTTACTGTTACCTTTTCTCCTGTTATATTTTGACGGATAATACGTTTTTCTTCGCTAAGTTCCGGATAACCGATAACAACCTTAAGCATAAAACGGTCGACCTGCGCTTCGGGAAGAGGATAGGTTCCCTCTTGTTCAATAGGGTTCTGTGTTGCTAAAACGAGGAATGGCTCGGGAAGGTGATATGTATCTTTTCCAATTGTAACCTGACGTTCTTGCATTGCTTCCAAAAGTGCACTCTGAACCTTTGCAGGAGCACGGTTTATCTCATCAGCCAATACAAAGTTGGCAAAAATGGGACCTTTGTTCGACTTGAACTGTTCATCCTTTTGACTATATACCATTGTACCAATAACATCGGCAGGCAACAGGTCGGGAGTGAACTGAATACGACTGAAGTCGGCATCTACAAGGCTTGAAAGAGTCTTGATTGCCAAAGTTTTTGCCAAACCGGGAACACCTTCGAGAAGAACATGTCCATCGGCAAGAAGCCCTATCAACAACGACTCAACCAAGTGTTTCTGTCCCACAATAACCTGGTCCATACCAGCCTGCAGATTGGTGACAAAACCGCTCTGCCTTTCAATCATTTCGTTTAATTCACGAATATCTATAACTGAACTCATAACTGTTTTATGTATTAAATTTGTATTATCTTTTTACTTTGTCCCAAAAGTAACTCTTTAGACCAACATACAATGTTAAAATTTTAAAAAGAGGCTTAATCTCTGTTACTATTAAGGAAACTTAACGTTATCGGTGCTATTCTTTTGGAACAAGGCGTGGTATTGCAAGTTCCATGCCAATAGCAAGTTGGTTGTAATTTTGCATATTATTGTGTTTTACAATGTATGGCCACAATCTTTTATCGTTATAGTACTTAAGAGATATTCTTGTAAGTGTTTCATCCAAGCCCACTTTGTGTATGGAAATATTGCCGGAACATCTGTATATTGTGGTATCCTTCAGAGAGATTGTCGATAGTGAACGGTTTGCCAACTCTTCCATTACAAAGAATGGTTTCTCTTCAACATTAAATTCAGTCGTTTCCGGTTTCACTGTTACCTTACTTTCTATTATAGTATCGACAATTTCCGATCTATTTGCAACAATCAACTCTTCTTTCACTACGTTGTTCGATGTTTTAACATCGTTAACGGTAGCAACAACATCTATAGTTGTTTTGTAGGTATAATGTTTGTAAATATAATAACATACACCTACCAATAATATTATAAGCAGAAGAGAAAGAACTCTTTTTACAGATTTATATGATTTTCCTGTAACCTTAACACCATTACTGTCGTTGTTTTTTTCTGTCTCTATTTCGGTTTCTATCTTTTTCTCTTCGTTATGATTTATAATTTCAATATTCTCAGAGTCTACAACAGGTTCTTGTTGTATCTCTTCGGAGTCATCTGCAATGGGGTTTATTTCAGTCTCTTCTGTAACAACGTCTACACATTCTGTTTCTTCGTCTACATAATCATCATTCACCTCTACCGGTTCGAACATGGCAAATGGTTGATTTACCTTCTCTTTTAGTGTATCAGCCGGTGTAAATGTTAATTTCTTATGTCCTTTTATCTCGAACTTCTCCCCTGTATTTACATTTATACTGTTTCGGCTTGCTACATCTACCATTTTGAATGTTCCCAAACCGTTTATCTTCACTATTCCGTCCTTTTCCAATCCTTCTATTATTATATCGAAGAAGATTTTTGTAAAAAGGTCGGCTTTTGACTGGGAGAGATGTACCTCTTTTGCCAATAAGGAACTTAAATCGGAGTGATTGAGTTTTGTATCCATAGCCCTATTCTGCACCTTTGAATTTATCTTTAAGTTTTACACTGGGACGAAACGATGGTACAATCTTTGGGGGAATAAGCATGCGCTGTCCGCTTTTTGGATTAACAGAAATTCTTTCTCTGCGCATCTTTGCCTCAAAAACCCCAAATCCGGAAATATTCAAGATATCGCCATCCTTCAAATGCTCGGTTATGACAGCAGTCAAAGCATCCACATTGGTCGAAGTTTCGGCAATTGTCATTCCGTTTTTCTGTGCCAACTTTGCAATGAATTCCTTATTGTTCATAATTATCCCTATTTTACAATCGTACCCATTAAGTCAAATTCCGTTGCATCTGTTATCTTTACATTGTAGAAGTTGCCAACTTTTGCATCGCACTCCTTTACCGATATAAGAACTTCTGTATCAACATCGGGTGAATCGAACTCAGTACGACCAATATAGTAATCTCCTTCAACCCTGTCGATAATAGTTTTGAAGGTTTGTCCTACTTTTGCATCATTTAATCTTGTAGATATACGTTGCTGCACCTCCATAAGTCTGTCTAAACGCTCCTGCTTCTTCTTTTTCGACACACTATCCCTGTAGTTTTCGGCTGCGTATGTTCCATCCTCCTCGCAATAAGCAAATGCACCAAGACGGTCGAATTTTGCCCACTTTACAAATTCTATAAGTTCTTCGTATTCTTTATCTGTTTCACCTGGGAAACCCACCATCATTGTTGTACGCAGACATATACCCGGAACTTCACGACGTATTCTCTCTATAAGTTCATAAGTATCCTCTTTTGTTACATGACGTAACATCTTTTTCAATATTTTCGTACTTACATGTTGAAGTGCTATATCCAAATATTTGCACACATTGTCTCTTTCACGCATAACACGCAATAGGTCGTATGGGAAATGCGAAGGATATGCATAATGTAATCGAATCCATTCTACACCGTCAATATCGGAGATTCTTTCAACCAATTCGGCTATGAAATGTTTTTTGTATAAATCGAGACCGTAATAGGTTAGTTCTTGAGCAATAATCTGAAACTCTTTAACCCCTTTAGAGACGAGGTAACGTACCTCGTCGAGAATATCTTCCATGGGACGCGACACATGTGCGCCTGTAATTATGGGTATTGCACAATATGCACAACGTCTATTGCAACCTTCGGAGATTTTAAGAAATGCATAGTGCGAAGGAGTTGTTATTACACGCTCTTTATCTATTTCGGTTTTGTACTCTTTGTTCAGGTCGGCAAGCAATTCGTTCCAATTGAATTTACCGTAAAAACGATCTACTTGTGATATTTCTGTTTTAAGTTCATCCAAATAACGTTCCGAGAGACATCCCATCACATACAATCTTTTAAGGTTGCCTTGCTCTTTGCGTTGGCAGAACTCTAAAATCATATTTATGGATTCCTCCTTTGCATCTCCTATAAAACCACAAGTATTTATGACAGCAATATCGCCTTCGGGTGTATCGCTATCATGAGTAACCTCATATCCACATTCTTGCAATTGACGCATCAGACGCTCTGAATCGACCAGATTCTTGGAGCATCCCATTGTAATTATATCGACACAGTTTTCTCTCATTATCCAAATAAAGAATCTACAAATTCCACGCGATTGAATATCTGAAGATGTTCCATTCCCTCACCTAAACCGATATATTTAACCGGAATCTTAAATTGGTCGCTGATACCGATTACGACACCGCCTTTTGCTGTTCCATCGAGTTTTGTTATGGCAAGTGCTGTAACTTCGGTAGCCTTTGTAAATTGTTTTGCCTGTTCAAATGCATTCTGACCGGTAGAGCCATCAAGAACAAGAAGCACCTCATTGGGAGCATCGGGCAAAACCTTTTTCATAACGTTCTTTATTTTTGTAAGTTCGTTCATTAAGCCCACTTTATTATGCAGACGACCGGCTGTATCTATTATAACTACATCGGCTCCGTTGGCAACAGCCGATGATAGAGTATCGAAAGCAACAGAAGCAGGGTCGGAACCCATATTTTGTTTTATAACAGGAACATCGACACGACGCCCCCACTCTACCAACTGCTCAACAGCAGCAGCACGGAATGTATCGGACGCACCAAGATAAACCTTTTTTCCTGCTTTCTTGAACTGATGTGCCAGTTTACCTATCGTTGTTGTCTTTCCCACTCCGTTTACACCTACAACCATTATGACATGTGGTTTACCGGGAGTTGTAGAAAAATCGAATGTTGCATTATCTTCGTTATTGTTCTCCATGAGCAATGCCGCAATCTCATCCTTTAACAGAGCATTCAGTTCTGCTGTATTCATAAATTTGTCGCGAGCGGCACGAGCCTGTATTCGCTCAATTATTTTAAGTGTTGTCTCAACACCTACATCCGATGTTACCAGAACCTCTTCGAGGTTATCCAGAACTTCATCGTCAATTTCGCTTTTACCAACTATTGCACGTGCAATTTTGCCGAATACACTCTCCTTTGTTTTCGACAATCCTTGGTCTAAAACCTCTTTTTTCTCTTTTGTAAAAAAACTAAAAAATCCCATTAAATATTTTGTTTAAAAAGGGTTGTTTGCAATATACACCAATAAAAGTCTCTTAATCGAGTTTAAGAACCGCAAGGAATGCTTTTTGTGGAACCTCCACATTACCAATCTGTTTCATGCGCTTCTTTCCTTTTTTCTGTTTCTCAAGCAATTTTCGTTTACGAGAAACATCACCACCATAACACTTTGCTGTCACATCCTTACGCACCTGCTTAATTGTTTCACGAGCGATGATTTTTGTTCCTATTGCAGCCTGCAATGCAATGTCGAACTGCTGACGTGGAATAAGGTCGCGTAACTTTTCACACATCTGACGTCCCAAACCATAGGCATTATCCACGTGTGTCAATGTAGAAAGAGCATCTACCGGTTCTCCATTTAACAAGATATCCAATTTTATGAGTTTTGATGTTCTAAAACCAGCCGAATGGTAGTCGAACGATGCATAACCTTTTGAGATACTTTTGAGTTTATCGTAAAAGTCTATGACAATCTCTCCCAATGGTAAAAGGAATCGTATATCCACTCTGTTTCCTGTAATAAACTCCTGTTTCTGCAACTCGCCACGTTTGC
Source organism: uncultured Bacteroidaceae bacterium (assembly GCA_964512955.1). GTDB lineage: Bacteria > Bacteroidota > Bacteroidia > Bacteroidales > Bacteroidaceae > HGM04593. The sequence goes on along the minus strand of CAZEKX010000003.1, from coordinate 44,866 downwards.
TAAGGCATAGTGTCATAATAGGACCTATATATTCCGCTCTCGTAATTATACTTGCCGATATATATGGTTCTTCGATATGGTCAATAAGTGTCTGGTCGGGCATTCCACCGGGATTATGAACCTCTTGCACACCGCCCTGCTTGTCGTACACCATATACGAAACGTTTGGTACGGTAGTAATAACACTCATATTGAATTCTCTGTCAAGACGTTCTTGGATTATCTCCATGTGTAAAAGTCCCAAGAAACCACATCGGAATCCAAAGCCTAATGCAGCCGAAGATTCAGGTGAAAATGTAAGAGATGCATCGTTCAACTGCAACTTCTCGAGCGAAGAACGCAGATCCTCGTAATCCTCGGCATCAATAGGATAGACTCCGGCAAAAACCATCGGTTTAACCTCTTCGAATCCGGCAATTGCCGAAGAACAAGGATTGGATATATGCGTAATGGTATCTCCAACCTTAACTTCGCGAGAGGTTTTTATTCCCGATATAATGTATCCCACATCTCCTGTACGCAACTCCTTTCGTGGAGACATCTCCATTTTAAGTACACCAATCTCATCGGCATCATACTCTTTTCCCGTATTGAAGAACTTTACTTTATCTCCGGTTCTTATTACTCCGTTTACCACCTTGAAGTATGCGATAATTCCTCGGAATGAGTTAAATACCGAATCGAAAATAAGAGCCTGCAAAGGGGCATTTTCATCTCCTTTTGGTGCCGGTATTCTCTCCACAACTGCTTGAAGGACCTCTTCGATACCCATACCGGTTTTTCCCGATGCAAGTAGAATATCATCTCTGTCGCAACCAATCAAATCTACAATCTCATCTTTCACCTCCTCGGGCATGGCATTTACCATATCGCATTTGTTAATAACAGGGATTATCTCCAAATCGTGGTCTATTGCCATATACAGGTTCGAAATGGTTTGTGCTTGCACACCTTGTGTGGCATCTACAACTAACAATGCACCTTCGCATGCCGCTATAGAACGTGATACCTCGTATGAAAAATCGACGTGTCCCGGAGTGTCAATAAGATTCAGAATATACTTTTCGCCTTTGTAGATATATTCCATCTGTATTGCATGGCTCTTAATTGTAATACCACGCTCACGCTCCAAGTCCATATTATCCAACATTTGTCCCTCGGTCACCTGAATTGTTTTTGTGGTTTCCAACAGGCGATCGGCCAAAGTCGATTTTCCATGGTCTATATGTGCTATTATGCAAAAATTTCTAATTTTATCCATATATTGTTATTCTCTTTTCCGTTTATTCAACCCACTTGTAGGGGTATTTTACATTTTCAAGCGCGAAGATACAAATAAAAATTTAATTTATATATTTAATTATTATATATATAAGCGAAAATCCCCACATTAGAGTACTATTCTACTGTAATAAAAATACACGAGAGAGACGCATGCGTCTCTCTCGTGTAAAATATTTTCAACACAAAGTATCGTCTTAGAACAAATCTTTTGCTTTATTGAACAGCCCTTTTAAGACATCTTTCTTTTTGTCGGATGTTGTGGTTGTATCAGAAACATTGTTACTATTACTTTTTCCACCCAACAATTTATCTATAACACTTTCTGCCACTTTAGTTGCCGTATTTTTTACAAGAGATGCCATATCGATACCAACCTTAGGCGATGTAAATGTACCACCAATTGTCATTTCAACAGTTCCCAACTCCGACAGTTTACCTGCCGATGTAGGTAATGTAATCTCTCCTTTATAGTCAATTGTCTGGTCGAGTCCTGTTGAACCTGACAGTTTCATTGTGTAATCGCCCAATGACAAATCAAATGGTTTTGTATTGACACGACCATCGCTTATTGTGAATTCAATGTTAAGATTTTTAACCTTTGTATCTTTCAAAGATGGTTTCTTTACAATGTCTGCCACTTGTTGAATAAAAGCAACATTATTGAGACTCAAATCTTTTGTCGACAATGAACCGTTTCCATTTAATTCAGATATAATCGGACTCATGTTATTGTCGAGTTTAGTGTTTATATTCACTTTACCCGAAAACGAGCCTGTGAGTCCACTAAATATGGGTGCCAATTTCTGGACCATATTCAGGTCTTTGTATGCTTGTGCAAAAACTATATCGTTCAATTTAAATCCGGCATTCATACTGGGTTGTTCATTCTCCGGAGTCTCATAAGAGCCATTAACAACCACTTCACCACCCATAGTATATAAAGATAGATTTTTCATGTCCACCTTGCCATTCTTTACAATTAACGTTCCATTCAAATCTTTAAACGTCATATTATCGAAAAGAACCTCTTTAAAGTTTGTCTGCATGTTAAAGTCTATGTTACGGGGGACTGTGATAATTCCAGTAGAAACAGTATCGGACTGTATACTATCCTCGTCATTCTCAACATTTACTGCAGTTGTATCTGTAGTCATGAAATCGTTCAAATTCATTCTGTTACTTCGCACATTAAGCACACCTTTTAAGGTTGAACCTTTGAGTGCATATCCTAAGTAATTCTCGAATTTACTATCAAATGTAACATCGTTATTTCCAATATTAATAGTGGTTTCACTAAGTTGAAGATAACGTGGTGTAAAAGCAAAGACAGACTGTTTAATATTAATATCCGGCAAATTCTCCAATTGCAACTTCATATTATTAAGACGCAGACTGCCCGAGGCTTTTATTTTATCATATTGTTCCTTTTCGATGTACGACATACGACCATTTACGCTCATATCGGCATCAAGCAAACCATTTAAGGATATATCCTCCAATGGATATATATCTTTTATCTTTCCTAAATCGAGTTTACCTTTTGCCGTTGCGTCAAACATCACATCACTGATAGGTGTCTGTAGTGTTGCTGACAGAGCAAAGGGATTTCCTGCCATCACAAAACTGAATGGAGTTATCTTAACAACGGTTTTATCGAGTGAACCTCCCGGATTGGAAACCTCTGCAGTAATATTTATTTTATTTACCCCTGCCGGTAACGAAGGATATTGAAACATTGCATCTTTAACATCGAAATCAAGTTTAAACTCCGGAACAATGCTATCTCCGACAAAGGAACCTTTTGCAAATGCTACAAGAGTGGCATTTCCATCTGTTTTTAACCCTTCGAAGTCTTTTGTATAAATGGCAGGTATTAATGAAAGTACCTCTTTAAAGCCTATTGTATTGCTGTTTAGTTTAAGATCCATATCTATACCGGTATCTGTCAGTGCGACCCAGCCATCTATGGCAGCAACAATAGCATTCAATTGTAAAGTATTCTCTTTTAATGTAAATTTATTGTCAACTAAATCGGCATCGATATTCATATCGGCAGCAATATACGCCTTATTTAGGAACGGTACCCCATCCATGCGAAACGTAACCGCTTTTGTGTCGGCATTTAATGCAAGCATGGTGCGCTCACTTCCAAAATCACCGGAGCATGAAGCGTTAAGAGAGTTTACTTCGGCATACACACCGCTTAGACGATCATCATAAATAATATTCAGGTCATTTACAATAAACTCTTGTAATTTTATACGAAACGATGCCGATGCTGTATCAACGGGAACATCCTCCGAAGTTTCATCGGTTGGCTTCATTACATCCCAGTTTACAGTACTATCGGGCAATACTATTGCTTTCAATGATACTCCGTCGAGCAATATTTTCTTAATATCAAAGCCTTCATCACCAAAAAGCGACATAATATTCACAGCCGCTGTAATTTCGTCGGCAACAACAAGTGAATCGTTCTCAAAAGTTCCTACCCCTTTCAAATAAAAATCCTCAAGAGTTAGTGAAGCCAACGGGAAATTACTTAAAAGACTTATATCGAGATTGGCAAAGTCGAACCGAGCATTCAACATTTTGTTTCCCTCTTCCTTTATAAGCGTTTCTATTTTATCTTTAAACAGATAAGGCAGAACTGCCAATAATAGTACTATTATACCTATTATTGCAATCGAAAATTTTAGAAATTTCTTCATAATTATTGTATTTACTACTGTTTATGCATCTCGTTAAATTGGTGTAAGCGTTCATCAAGAAGTGCATAATGATGCGGTTTAATATTCGAAGAACATGCACGTATTCCATTACGCACGCTTCCCGTTGTTATGAGGTCTATACCACTGATTCCGTAATATAGTAACTCTTGCAATAACTCTGCTCCACTCATTTTGCCATAACCAATGGTGAAAAAGAAACCATTGCTAACAGGTTCTTCCTCGTCTTTGTCATATACAACATGAAAACCGTTTCGCAACATAATCTCTTTTATTCTTTCGGTACGGATAGCATACTCTTTTATATCACCAACAAAATTATAGTCGCCATCACAAGCCGCTTTAAGCATTGCTGCCATTGCATATTGTGCAGAGTGAGATACACCCGATGAGAATGTATAGAGATAATTATATGCAAACGACGCTCCAAAACGTGCTATGCCGTAACGTTTTGCAAGAGAATCGTAGTGTCGTTCATAGAGTTTGTCGGATATGCAGGCTAGTGCAATACGCTGTCCTGCATAACTGAATATTTTGGATGCACTCATAAGAAGCACATAATTATAGGTATATTTTGCTACTGATGGTTGGAATGGTGCTTTAAAGGGAATACTCATATCACGACGGAAATCCATTGTCATATATGCCAAATCTTCAATCACCACAATATCGTATTTATCGGCCAAACGGCCTATAATTTCCAACTCTTTTTCATTCAAACACATCCATGTAGGATTGTTCGGACTTGAATACAATATAGCACATATATTGCCTTGTGCAAGATAACCCTCTATTTTTTTCTCCAGTTTTTCCCCTCTGTAATCGGCAATATCAAATGAAGCCACATTAACCCCAATAACCTGTGCCTGCATCTTCTGTACCGGGAAACCAGGGTCGATATAAAGCACAGTATTGCGTTTAGCATCAAGGTGTGAGCATAACATTAACGACGCAAACGATGCCTGCATAGAGCCAACGGTAGGAATACATCCCGATGGTTTTATATCGACATCGAGAAATGCCTTCACAAAACGTGAGGCTTGCTCCTTTACTTCGGGGATTCCATCTATTATGGGGTATACTGACGCTACTCCTCGTTGTAAAGCATCACATTCGGCCTTTACTCCCACTTCCGATGGTGGTAAGCCGGGTACTCCCATTTCGAAGTGAATATACTCCACTCCGGTACGTTTCTCTACAGCACGAACAATTGCTCCTACTTGTCGTATTGACGCTGTTGCGATATCCTCAATTTCGTATTCTCTCATTATCTCATTAATAAGAGACGGCTCTATGATGTGCTTTTTCATAAGGTTAAACATTCCTTATTCAATTATTTTGAAATAAAAATTCTCCTTGTTATAATTAAAAATATCATTCTTTGTTAATAATGTTTTCGCAGTATCAATAGCAATATCTGATTGATCAACACCGATCCATCTTCTACCCAAATCATCTGCAGCTTTTAATGTAGAACCAGAGCCACAGAAACAATCCATCACAATTGAACTTTCCATAGATGATGCTCTTATAATAAATTTTAACATTTCTTCATTTTTTTGCGTAGGATAGATAGGATATACAGGATCTTTAAACTCCCATATATCTTGTGCCCTTTTTCCTATCATTTCGTCTGCATAATTCTTTTTTCGTGGATTTCCTGTCGAAGACCATTCTATTAATCCAACTCTATCTAATGCTTCTAATTCGGCAACAGAACATCTCCAATGTCGTCCAGGCGGTGGATATATACCTTTAAAAGGTTTAGATGTTTCTCCACTTTTTGATACACCAGGTGCATGTATAGGAACAGTTGTATATCTACGACCGTTCTCATCAACTTTTGGATAGCCTTTAATTATGTCATCCTCAGTATAATTTATTTTTGGGTTATTCCATATAGGCTTGTCTCCTTTTGTATAAAATAAAATTAGATCTTTAATATTTCCATATCCTATTCTATCAAAATTTTTAGGATTACACTTTATACGAGTAATATCATTCCTGAAATTTTTAAAACCAAAAATTTCATCCAATAATATTTTCACATAATGTCCAATTTTATAATCAATATGTAAATATAAAGAACCTTGCTCCGACAACAATTTATGTATTAAAATAAGACGTTCTTTTAAAAATGATAAAAATTTCTCACCTTTTAAATTATCATTATAAGCAATTATCGAATTTTGAGACTTACTTATTGTTGCAATTCTTCCACTATCATCTATAGCAAATACACCACCGGTTGCAAACGGAGGGTCAATATAAACAAGGTCGATTTTATTCTGATATCCATTATCGACCAACCATTGTAATGCTTTTATATTGTCGCCCTTTATTAATAAATTATTATCAATCATAATGAATATAAGAATTCTCTTAATACTAAAGCACTCATGATTGGTAAATCATTATTTGTGATTTTTTTATATTTACCAGTCCCTTTACCTTTTTTAGGTTTTATATATAATACTCCATCCATTATTCCTATTTTTAAAACGCCCTCCTTTGCAGTTGCTCCAATGGTTGTTATTGCATCATTAAATTGTGCATTCTGATGTCCACCTTCATCTGATATAAATTTTGCTTCTCCAATAATATATTTGTTATTAAAGCGTGCAATAAAATCAACTCCTTTATCTCTTGTATATCCTAAATTTCGCTGTGCATAAGATAGCAATGAAGCATCAGAACCATTTAATATAGCATTATCATTTGTACTATCAAACTCATCCTCAGGAATAGGTAAAAGTCCTAGAACTCCAGACTTTACCCAACGCATAAATAACGGTCCCATTTGTCTGTTAGTCTCTTTTGGTTCAGAACATTTATCAAATATCTTTTCCAATCCTAATTCTCTAACTCTTCCACATATTCTATTTACAGTTTGAGGATTTCTATTTATCGCTGTGGGATCTTTTCTTAAGTAAGGAACATAACCATCCTTAACAGGAAATAACGAAAGTTCAAGAAGTGATTTTATAAGTCCTTCATTGTCTTGATTATTAAATGTAATTTCAATATTATTCCATATATTATTATCTATCTCTCTAATTGAATCGGGTCTTAATGGATAAACTTTAAACAATTGATCTAAATAATCTTTTTGATTAGCCAATTCTACACTTAATTCTGTAAAATAATTCATAATTAAATACTTTGATATTACTAATTATAGATAATAATAAACAAACCTTTTATACCTGATCTTTAAAATTCAATCTTCCATCAATTTGCGATAGCGAACTTTTTTGGGTTCTTCTATACCAAGGCGTTTCATTTTATGTTCCTCATAGTCTGAATATGAACCCTCGTAACTGTAAACATTACCATCGCCTTCAAATGCTATAATATGTGTACATATACGGTCGAGGAACCAACGGTCGTGGCTGATTACCACAGCGCATCCTGCAAAATTTTCAAGACCCTCTTCGAGCGCACGTAAAGTGTTTACATCGATATCATTGGTAGGTTCATCGAGCAGCAGCACATTGCCCCCCTCTTTAAGAGCCATAGCAAGATGCAGACGATTACGCTCACCACCTGACAATACACCACATTTTTTCTCTTGATCGGCACCCGAGAAATTAAAGCGCGACAAATAGGCACGAACATTAATCTCTTTACTTCCCAAACGCATCAGTTCGTTACCCTGACTCATTACTTCGTAAACAGTCTTGTCGGCAACAATATCTTTGTGATTTTGGTCTACATAGGCGATTTTAACGGTTTCACCAACCTCAAAAGAACCACCGTCGGGTGTTTCCAACCCCATAATCATGCGGAAAAGTGTTGTTTTACCTGCACCATTGGGACCAATAACTCCCACAATACCGTTGGGAGGTAATGTAAAGTTGAGGTCTGTAAACAGAGTCTTGCTTCCAAACGATTTGGCAAGATGCTCGGCAATAATAACTTTATTTCCCAAACGTGGACCATTGGGGATAAATATTTCGAGTTTCTCTTCACGTTCTTTTTGATCTTCGTTAAGCATACGTTCATAAGAGTTAAGACGTGCCTTTCCTTTTGCCTGACGCGCCTTAGGTGCCATACGTACCCATTCCAACTCACGTTCAAGAGATTTACGACGCTTACTTGCACTCTTCTCCTCTTGTTCCATTCTCTTTGTTTTCTGGTCGAGCCACGAAGAGTAGTTTCCTTGCCAAGGTATTCCCTCACCACGGTCGAGTTCCAATATCCATCCGGCAACATCGTCAAGGAAATAACGGTCGTGAGTAACAGCAATAACAGTACCTTCGTATTGATTCAAGTGCTGCTCAAGCCAATCGATGCTTTCGGCATCCAAATGGTTGGTAGGCTCATCGAGAAGCAGTACATCGGGTTTCTGTAATAGTAAACGGCACAGAGCCACACGACGACGCTCACCACCGGACAAATGGTCTACTACCTCATCGGGTGCAGGACAACGCAACGCCGCCATGGCGCGCTCCAATTTACTATCGAGATTCCATGCATCTGTGGCATCTATTATATCCTGTAGTTCTGCTTGACGTGTAAAGAGAGCATTCATTTTATCTTCATCCTCATAATATTCGGGAAGACCAAATTTGTTATTAATCTCCTCATACTCAGCAAGAGCATCTACGGTAGCCTGTACACCCTCTTTAACACACTCCATTACGGTTTTACCATCCTGCAAATGCGGGTCCTGTGGCAGATAGCCGACCGAATAACCGGGAGACCATACCACCTCGCCTTGATAGTCGTTATCGAGTCCTGCTATAATCTTCATTAAAGTAGATTTTCCGGCACCATTCATACCTACGATACCAATCTTTGCTCCATAGAAGAATGAAAGATAAATATTTTTTAAGACCTGTTTGTTTGTCTGTTTAATAGTCTTGCTAAGACCGACCATCGAAAAGATAATCTTTTTGTCATCAACTGTAGCCATAAAATATTCTGATTTTGTTTTTATGTTTATAAATAAAAATGTACCTTAATAGAACTTAAGGTACATAACACAATAATTATTCCGCGAAGATACGAAATTATTGGATTTTTCAGAAAGAAGTAGACAACTATTTTACTTATGTTTTCTTATCAGTTCATGCTACCTGCAACAATATCCAAAAGTTCATTGGTAATAGCCTGTTGACGACTTTTATTATACTCACGTACAAGCGTTGTTATAAGGTCATCGGCATTATCGGTCGCTATTTGCATTGCCAACATACGAGCGGCATGCTCTGCGGCAACAGAATCCAACAATGCAGTAAAGAGCCTCATTGCTATCACTTTTGGAATAAGTTGTTCTATGAGCCGGTCTCTGTTTGGTTCAATAATAAAATCGTGTGTGGTATGCTCCATTGCCCTGTTCAAGGATGTTAAATCCACCGGCAGAAATGTCTCCCTGGTTGCCACCTGTTTTGCAGGAGAATGAAAGTGTGTATATACGAGTTCTATGCGGTCGAGTTCACCTGCGGCAAATCGTTTCATAAGGTTGTATGCCACCTTTGCAACATCGGAATATTGCGGAGTTACTGCTTGCGACATTAAAGAATCGTTCATGTTATACCCCAACTTATTCAAAGAGTCAAACATTTTCTTTCCTATGGGAAATATCTCAACATTATCTCTGTCTAGTTCTGAATAAGAGTCTATAGTCTCTTTTGCTAAACGGATAATGTTGGCATTAAAACTGCCACACAGACTGGAGTTTGAAGAAACAGCCACTACTGCAACACGTTTTATCTCTCCGGCACGTGTAAAAGGTGTTACAACAGGTTGTGAACCCGATAAGAAGGTAACCAACATCTCATCTAATTTCTGCTGATAAGGGCGTACACCATCTATTACGCTCTGTGCTCTGCGCAGTTTAGCCGCAGAAATCAACTTCATTGCCGATGTTATTTTCTGCGTATTTTTTACCGATATTATTCGTTGCTTTACCTCCTTAAGGCTCATGTTTCATCTATTTAAAACTGTTTACAACTTCTTGTGCCACTTTCTCAATTATTTTCTCTACATCTTCGGTAAGAAGCCCGGTAGCAAGAACATCTAAGACATCCTCTTTGTGGCGTGTACGCATTATATCGAGGAACAGACTCTCAAATGCAGGAACATTATCAAGTTCAATATTACGCAACAGATTATGTGTACCACAGTAGAGTATGGCAATCTGTTCGGCAACAGGCATGGGTGTATATTGAGGCTGAATAAGTAATACATTATTTTTACGACCTCTATCTATAACCATTTGTGTTACACTATCCATCTCACTGCCGAACTTTGCAAAAGCCTCTAATTCACGGAACTGTGCCTGATCTATTTTCAGTGTTCCGGCAACCTTCTTCATAGATTTTATCTGTGCATTTCCACCAACACGAGACACCGATATACCAACATTTATGGCAGGTCGCACACCTTGATTGAAAAGGTCGCTCTCAAGGTATATCTGTCCATCGGTAATAGAGATTACATTTGTTGGAATATATGCCGACACATCACCAGCCTGAGTCTCTATGATTGGAAGTGCTGTAAGTGAACCGCCACCTTTAACCTTATCCTTAAGACATGCCGGAAGGTCATTCATTTGACTTGCGACTTCTTGTTGGTTTATAATTTTTGCCGCACGTTCCAAAAGACGCGAGTGCAAATAGAAGACATCACCCGGATATGCTTCGCGCCCCGAAGGACGACGTAATATGAGAGATACCTCACGATATGCCACAGCCTGTTTTGAAAGGTCGTCATATACCACCAGAGCATGACGACCGGTATCGCGGAAGAACTCACCTATAGCAGCACCCGCCATAGGAGCATAATATTGTAAAGCCGCAGTATCGGCAGCTGTAGCAGCAACAACTATTGTGTAATCCATTGCTCCATGGGCATGCAAGGTATTCACAATAGATGCAACTGTTGAGCCTTTCTGACCAATTGCCACATATATACAATATACAGGATTACCTGCCTCATAATTGGCACGTTGGTTTATTATTGTGTCTATTGCTATTGCAGTCTTACCTGTTTGACGGTCTCCGATTATCAATTCTCGTTGTCCACGACCGATAGGAATCATTGAATCGACCGACTTAAGTCCGGTTTGCAAAGGTTCTGTTACCGGCTGACGAAAGATCACTCCCGGTGCTTTACGGTCGAGTGGCATTTCGAACAGTTCGCCACCGATAGTACCTTTACCGTCAATAGGTTCTCCAAGCGGTGTTATAACACGCCCCAACATCTCCTCACCAACATTTATAGATGCAATGCGCCCGGTACGTTTTACAGTCATTCCCTCTTTGATTTTATCGGTAGGTCCTAAAAGGATAGCACCAACATTATCCTCTTCGAGGTTCATTACAATAGCCTTTATACCATTGTCGAATTCTAAAAGTTCATCGGCTTCGGCATTCTGCAAACCGTAAATACGTACTACTCCATCACTTACCTGAAGAACTGTTCCCACCTCTTCGTATTTCAGAGTATCATCTATTCCCTTCAGTTGTTCGAGAAGTACCTTGGATACTTCACTTGGTTTAATATTCATGGTCTCTTTTTTCTTTGTTTAACATTGTTCACGAGAAACACTATACCAATCGTCTATTATTGTCTACAATCTGTTTCTCTATCTTTTTTAACGCACCGGAGATACTTGCATCCAATCTTTTTGAGTCGGCTTCCATCATAAATCCACCAATTATAGACGAATCGACAACATTGTCCAATTCCACTTCGTTATATCCATCTTTTTCAATGGTATTTATAATCTTATTTTCCAAATCGGAGGATAAAGGAATTGCAGTGGTGAGTTTTACTGCCAAAATATTCTTCTCTTTTCTATATAACGATATATAGGAGTATGCTATATATATAAGCAGTTCTTCGCGTCCTTGTTTAATAATAAGAGAGGCAAATTTATTAAAACATTCTCCACTGTCATCTACCGCATCACATAATAGTTTCACCTTTTCATCACGCGTCAGAAGTGGGTTCTGCAATACAACCACAAACTCTTTTACGTGTGAGATTGTGGCTATAAGTTGAAACATATTTACATATATCTTATCTTCGCACTTGCACTCTTTTGCATATTCGAGCAGGGCCTGTGCATATCGTGTAGAAACTATTCCTGCATTCATCCTTTGTTATTAAGAATTTGTGGTGATTTTTTCATCAATAAGTTCCTCTATCACAGAATATTGTTTAGTATCGGAGGAGAGTTCTTTGCGTAGAATCTTCTCGGCAATATCAACAGAGAGAATTGCAACCTGACGACGAATATCACGTATTGCATCCTCTTTCTCCATTTCTATGATACGTCTTGTCTCTGCAAGCATCTTTTCGCCTTCCTGTTCGGCTCTTTTGCGTGCCTCTTTAATAAGTTCATCACGCGTTATGGCGGCATCACGCAAAATCTTTGCCTGTTCTTCGTGTGCCGTTCTAAGAATCGCTTCACTCTCGGCATTTATGGCTGCTAATTTCTCATTAGCCTCTTTTGCGTTCTGCACCGATTCATCAATGAGCCTCTTACGCTCATCTATCATGCCCACTATAACCGGAAAACCATATTTGGCTAGTATAAAAAATACTATGCCAAATACTATCAGCATCCAGAATAAAAGACCTGCATCGGGTAATAAAAACGACATTATTTAATGTTTTAAGATTACACGAAAAGAACAAGGAAACAAACCACCAAGGCAAACATGGCAACACCCTCAATAAGTGCTGCAGACAGAATCATGCTTGAACGGATATCACCTGCCGCTTCCGGTTGACGTGCTATAGACTCCAATGCCGATGAACCGATACGGCTTATACCAAACGCAGCACCAACTACTGCAATTGCTGCACCAAGAGCTGCACCCACTTTTGCAATGCCGACAGCGGCTGCAGATTGTAAAAGAATTGTCAAAAACATAATTTATAAATTTATTTAAGGTTAATACTATAATCTATTCTGTATAATCTATTTATGCTCGCCATGATGTTCGGACTGCGACAACCCTATAAATACCGACGAGAGCATTGTGAACACAAAAGCCTGTATAAATGCCACAAGTATTTCAAGGAAATTTATGAATATCGTAAACAAAACCGATACAACAGTCATAGCACTTCCAATGATGGTACTTACTGCCATTGTTATGAATATTATACTTATAAACGCTAATACAACAGTGTGTCCTGCAAGAATATTTGCAAACAGACGAATCATAAGAGCGAAAGGTTTCACAAAAACTCCAAACAACTCAATAAAAGGCATTAAAGGAATTGGAAATTTCAACCACATAGGAACATCGGGCCAGAATATCTCTTTCCAATACTCTTTATTACCGAAAAGATTCACAGCAAGGAAAGTACAAATGGCAAGTGCCATTGTAACTGCAATATTTCCCGTAACATTGGAACCACCGGGAAATATTGGTATCAATCCCATAAGGTTACTTAAAAAAATAAAGAAAAAGGCTGTAAGCAGATATGGAACATACCTCGTATATGTTTTACCTATATTAGGTTTTGCAATGTCGTATACAATCATATCGACCAACATCTCAAATGCTCCCACAAAACCTTTTGGTGCATCCAACGATACTCCTTTGCGACGATACCAACGTGCAACCCCAAGCACTATAATAACTAACAATATTGCATTTAAGAATAGAGCAAAAACGGTTTTTGTTATAGATATGTCTATAGTCGGACGTACTTCATTTCCATTCTTATCATATTCTACAATTTTACCTTCGTTATTTCCGCTTTTTGCAATATGGAAGCCCATATATTCTTCATCGTGGTGAAACACCGACGACGAGAATGTTGTCCATCCTGTACTCTGTGAATATAAAATAATTGGAAGGTCTATTGTGATATGTTTATCACCCCAAGTTGTTATGTGCCAACTATAGGAATCTTTAACATGTTCAAAGATAATATTCTTCACATCTACATCCTTTTTGTCGGAATTATGCCCTTCCGCAGCCTGTACAGATGTGCATAGGAACAACATTATAACATATAGTAATATGTGAAAGAATTTATTCATCTTAATATTGATATTCTAAGTTATTATTTCTTTTGCAATGTTCCTTTTTTCAATATTATATTGTAATATATTTCGGGTACAATCAACACGAAATAGTATATTAGGAATGTTACACAGATATTTACAACTTCATTAGAGTAATTATAGAGCAATACAATCAATAAAGTTAATGAAGTTAACAGTTTCGCAACAATAAATATCATAAAATTACCAATGAAATCTTTTGTACATGCCGTAGGTTTCATTAAAATTCCATATGATACAAAATAGAACAGTGTAAAATAAGCGGGGATATACCAATAGGCTGAAAAGGCAAATTCGGGAAAAGCAAAATGTGTTAAAGCCCACCCGGCAATTGCAAACAGTATTGTGAATATCATAAATGCTGAAAATATTTTATCTGTCTTTTTCATCATCACATACAATATTTATTACAACTCCACACATGCTGTAATTTTGTTATCTTTCACTTCTACAAAACCACCATTAATTACAACACTCTCCTCTTTATCGCCAACTATCCATTTCAGACTCCCTTTTCTCAATGTTGATATGAGCGGTGCATGATTATACAATATAGAAAAAAGACCTTTTTCGCCTGGAAAAGTTGCTAAATTCACATCTCCCGAGAATATACATCTTTCGGGAGAGAAAATTTCGAGTATAAATGTTTTCTCACTCATAAATGGTTCTATTATTTTGCCTGCTCAAGCATCTTTTTACCCTTTTCTATAGCCTCTTCAATTGTACCCACATTCAAAAACGCCTGTTCGGGAAGATTGTCGACTTCACCATCGAGTATCATATTAAAACCGCGTATGGTATCTTCAATAGAGACCATTACACCTTTTACACCTGTGAATTGTTCGGCTACGGTAAATGGTTGCGACAAAAAACGTTGCACACGACGGGCACGATTTACTGTCAACTTGTCTTCATCGCTCAATTCATCCATTCCAAGGATTGAAATTATATCCTGTAACTCTTTATTACGCTGTAATATTTGCTTTACACGTTGCGCTGTTTCATAATGCTCTTTTCCTACAATATTTGCATCGAGAATACGCGAAGTAGAATCGAGAGGGTCTACAGCAGGATAAATTCCCAACTCTGCAATCTTACGACTTAATACTGTTGTTGCATCCAAATGAGTAAACGTTGTAGCCGGTGCCGGGTCTGTCAAGTCATCGGCAGGAACATATACAGCCTGTACCGAAGTAATAGAGCCATGTATTGTCGATGCAATGCGCTCTTGCATTGCTCCCATTTCACTGGCAAGCGTAGGCTGATAACCTACTGAACCGGGCATACGTCCCAACAAAGCCGATACCTCGGAACCTGCCTGAGTAAATCGGAAGATATTATCAATAAAGAACAATATGTCGTTGCTTTTGCCCTCTTTTGCTCCGGCATCTCTGAAAGACTCTGCAATTGTCAAACCAGAAAGTGCAACAGAGGCACGCGCTCCGGGCGGTTCATTCATCTGGCCATATACAAGTGTTGCCTGCGATTTTGCAACTTCATCATAATCGATTTTCGACAAATCCCATTCTCCTTTTTCGAGTCCTTTTTTAAATTCCTCACCGTATCGGACCACATTCGATTCAATCATCTCTCGTAACAGGTCGTTACCCTCACGTGTACGTTCACCCACTCCGGCAAACACAGAAAAGCCATCATGTCCTTTAGCGATATTGTTTATTAACTCCATGATAAGTACGGTTTTACCCACTCCGGCACCACCGAAAAGACCGATCTTACCACCTTTACAATAGGGTTCTAACAGGTCGATAACTTTTATTCCTGTATACAACACCTCTTGTACAGTAGATAATTCATCGAATTTTGGTGGCTCACGATGAATAGGATAGGCACCGGTTCTATCTAATTGTTGCATACCATCGATGGCATTGCCCACAACATTCATCATACGACCTTTTATTTGGTCTCCAACCGGCATGGTAATAGGCTGTCCTGTTGCAATTACCTCCATACCACGCGACAATCCCGACGTTCTATCCATAGCCACTGTACGAACAGTATCATCACCTATATGTTGTTGGACTTCGAGAATCAGAGAACGCCCATCGGCAAATGTGACGGTAAGTGCTTCGTGAATTGCAGGAAGTATAACTTTCCCATCTTCACCTTTGTTGTTGAAATAGACATCGATTACAGCACCTATAACCTGTGAAATGTGTCCAATATTCTGTTGCATATATTATTGGTTTGCTTTTATAATGCAAATTAATTATTAAAAATGAGAACAAACAAGACTGTTACTACTCATGTATTGTCCTAAAAAAGAACAATCCTATACTATTTTCGTTCATATTCATATCAGTAATAAATTTAAACATTATAGTACACAATCTGTTTTTCAAGTGTGCGAAGATAATCTTTTTTTTTAAATTATCAAAATTAGAGCCCGTCAATGCGGGCTCTATAACATTTATTATGTAAAACAAACAAATAATATCTAAATATCGTACTATCTTTTACTTGTCATTATTGACAGTATCATACGATCGGTCTCCTGCATACCACGTGAACCGATATCAGTAAGGTTTCTAATGGATTTATCTACATCATCGTCTATGATACCTTCCAAAGATGTTACACAACGATGTTCTATGGCCATTACTGCCGACAACATGGCAGTAGAGACACCGCTAGCCAATTTTAAAGCACAACTTGGTTTCGCGCCATCACATATTACTCCGGTGAGGTTTGCCACCATATTCTTGACTGCCATTGAGACTTCATCGTATCCTCCACCCATAAGATATGTTATGCCACATGACGAACCGGTTGAAGCAACAACGCAACCACACAAGGCCGACAAACGGCCGAGGCTCTGCTTAATGTATATAACTGTTAAGTGACTTAGAATAAGTGCACGAACCAATTGCTCCTCTGTTGCATTAGTCTCTTCGGCATATACGACAACAGGCAAAGTAGATGCTATACCCTGATTGCCACTACCCGAATTACTCATAACCGGAATTTTAGCACCACCCATTCGAGCATCACATGCAGCCGATGTATAAGAGAGCATATGCAGAAATGTACTGTCTCCAATTACATTGCGTTTAGATGTATTACGCAATGTACGTCCTAAACAATGCCCCCACTCTCCTTTTAAGGACTCTTCGGCCGCATTTTTGTTTAGATCCCGTGCCTGAAGTATGAATAGCAGTTCCTCCAAAGGAGTTGTAGTTGCAAAGTCCCATACGGTTTTAAGATTCAAAGAAATATCAGCAGACGATTCGTTTGACTTCTCAGCCGGTGTACGGGAGTCGAGAATGGTTTTTCCATCTTGCCCTACATATACAAACCTTGTATGTGCCCCCGAAATTATAGCAACTGCATTGTGTTCTTTAGAGGATGCTTTAACCTCTATGTATAACATATCGCAAGCACCATGCTTAACATCAACTTTTATACGTTCCTCGGCAATCATACGACGTCCTTTCTCTACCGCTTCGGGGGTTGAATCTTTAAGTACTTCCAATTGATATTCCGAACGACCCACAATAGCGCCTAATGCCACAGCAATAGGCAATCCTATCATATTAGTACCGGGTATACCTACACCCATTGCATTCTTTAATACATTTGGACTTAGATACACATCAATTTTTTCGGGCATACATCCCAATACTTCCGTTGCCTTTGCCGTACATAATGACACAGCAACAGGTTCGGTACATCCCATAGCAGGTACAACTTCACGATTTATAAGAGCAATAATCTCTCTTCTTGTTTCAACCGATAACATATATAGTAGTTTTCTTGTGCAATATATGTCTGCGAATCTGTTGTGATGATTTCGCAAGACATTTCACCATTTTCTTTGCAAAATTAGTCTATTTTATGCTAACAAACAACTTTATTTATTACAGTATACTGAATGCAAGAGTAAGTCCCGACATTACAATAGCCACCATACTCATTAACTTTATGAGAATGTTAAGACTCGGTCCCGATGTATCTTTGCATGGGTCTCCCACTGTATCACCTACAACCGTTGCCTTGTGTGTATCACTACCCTTTCCTCCAAAGTTACCCTCTTCGATATATTTTTTTGCATTATCCCATGCACCACCGGCATTTGCAAGAAAGACTGCAAGCAAGAATCCTGCCGAGAGACTGCCTATAAGCAATCCTATAACTCCGGGAACACCCAGTATCATACCTGTTACAACAGGTGCGGCAATTGCAAGTAACGAAGGTATAATCATCTCTTGTTGTGCACCACGAGTAGAGATTTCAACACAACGCGAATAATCGGGTTCCGCTTTACCCTCTAAGATTCCTTTTATTGTTTGGAACTGACGACGCACCTCTGCAACCATTTTTTGTGCGGCACGACCCACCGCATTCATTGTAAGTCCGCAGAAGAGGAATGCCATCATAGCACCAATGAAGATTCCGCAAAGTACTGTAGGATTCATGAGAGTTACGTTAAAGTATTGCATAAAATCGAATATATTTGCTTCCATCAATGGTTTTCCATTGATAATAGCATCGGGGGTACTACGCTCCATTGCTATACGTATCTCCTCTATGTACGAAGCAAGCAGTGCCAATGCTGTCAGAGCCGCAGAACCTATCGCAAAACCTTTACCTGTTGCCGCAGTGGTATTACCAAGTGAGTCGAGTGCGTCGGTACGACGACGAACTTCGGGGTCCAATCCACTCATTTCTGCATTTCCACCGGCATTATCGGCAATGGGACCATAGGCATCCGTTGCAAGAGTTATACCTAAGGTTGACAACATACCAACAGAAGCAATGGCTATTCCGTACAGACCAATAGTAATAAGCGAAGGGTCGGAACTAAATCCCGTAGCAAACATATAAGATAGTATTATTCCTATCACAACCGCAATAACAGGTATCGCAGTAGAGAGCATACCAAGACCCATACCCGAAATAATAACAGTTGCCGGACCTGTAAGACCAGCCTCGGAAACTTCGCGTGTAGGCTTATACGATTGCGATGTATAATATTCGGTAGAGCGTCCTATCACTACTCCAACCGCCAAACCAACAACTACAGACATTGAAAGACCCAACCAGTTTTCAATGCCAAGCAAATATAATATCGCGAATGTTGCAACCACAATAAGCAGAGATGATAGATTTGTCCCTCGTGATAATGCACCAATCAATTTCTTAACATCGGCATTCTCATTTGTATGTACCGAGAAAATACCTATTATTGACAGCAATATACCTATTGCCGCTATGAGCATTGGGGCAAAAACCGCCTTTGTCTGCATTGCACCACCCTCACTTGCAAACGCAGCCGCTCCAAGCGCTGCTGTTGAGAGTATGGAACCGCAATAACTTTCGTAAAGGTCGGCACCCATGCCGGCAACATCGCCTACATTGTCTCCTACATTATCGGCAATTGTGGCAGGGTTACGTGGGTCATCCTCGGGAATATTATATTCCGTTTTTCCAACGAGGTCGGCACCTACATCTGCCGCTTTTGTATATATTCCGCCACCAACACGCGCAAATAGAGCCTGTGTCGATGCACCCATACCAAAAGTAAGCATTGTTGTTGTAATAATACACAATTTCATACCTACATTATTTGCATCGGCAGGAATTACAGCATCGAGGATTAAATACCAGATTGAAATGTCGAGCAATCCCAATCCAACAACAATAAGCCCCATAACTGCACCACTGCGAAATGCCATGCGTAAACCACTATTCATTGAACGGCGTGCAGCATTTGCAGTACGTGCCGAAGCATGAGTTGCTGTTTTCATTCCCAAATATCCCGATAATCCACTAAAGAGGCCACCTGTTAGAAAAGCAAATGGAACCCATTCGTTCTGAATATGAAAGACGTATGCCATTATAGCAAACACAATAGCAAGTGATATGAATACTATTGTAACAATTTTATATTGTTGTTTCAGATATGCCATAGCACCTTTGCGCACTGCAGCCGCTATATATACCATGCGTTCAGTTCCTTCACTCTCTTTTTTCATCTGCTTATAGAAATACCAAGCAAACACAAGTGCCATAATGGATGCCACAGGCACAAACCAAAATAAAACATTGTAATCCATAATATTATATTTAATTATTATACATTCTCAACTTTTGCCATGCAAGAATAATGCAAATATATTAGGAAGAATATTAAGAGCAAACTTTTTGTATAAAATTTAAATAAATTAAAGTATCAATATTTTAATAAATTTACACTGTTACCAAATCGTTTCTAAATCGAGTTGTAAATATTTGGCACGAAAAAGAGATTTTTCTATCTTCGCACATAGAAAAACAACCGAATAACAGTTATAAGGCAAAAAACATATAAATGATTGAACGTCACATAATTCTCGAAGGTATAGACCCTGTTGGTTTTTACGGGGTAAACAATGTTCATTTGCAGATGCTCAAGAAACTGCATCCAAAATTACGTATAGTTGCTCGCGATAATATCATTAAAGCAATGGGTGATGAAGAGGAACTTGAGCGTTTTAACAATGTAATAGAACTATTGAACGAGTATTGTGTAAAATACAATTGTATAAATGAGGAAGCCATCATTGACGCTGTTAATGGTAAACGTGGAGACAAAGGCAGCGACAGTAATGTTATTGTATACAATGTAAACGGTCGACCGATATATCCTCGTAGCGAGAACCAATGTCGTCTTGTCGAAGAGTTCGGAAATAAAGATATGGTTTTTGCTGTCGGACCGGCAGGAAGTGGAAAAACATATACAGCAATAGCCCTTGCCGTACGTGCATTAAAAAACAGAGAAGTTCGTAAAATAATATTGAGCCGCCCGGCTGTAGAGGCAGGAGAAAAACTTGGATTTCTCCCCGGAGACATGCGCGACAAGATAGACCCATACCTGCAACCATTGTACGATGCATTGGAAGATATGATACCAATGGCAAAACTCAAAGAGTACATGGATTTAAATGTTATACAGATAGCCCCATTGGCTTTTATGCGTGGCAGAACCTTAAACGATGCAATAGTTATACTCGACGAAGCGCAGAACACAACAGCCCAACAAATAAAGATGTTCCTAACCCGAATGGGCAATAATACCAAAATGATAATTACCGGAGATTTGACACAGGTCGACCTTCCACAAAAACAGACGTCGGGATTAACACAGGCATTACATATATTAAAGGATGTTCCAGGAATTGGATTTGTAACACTTAATAAAAAAGATATTGTTCGCCACAAGTTAGTTACACGTATAGTGGACGCATATGATGCATACGATAAGGCAAACAAAGAAAAAGAGTAGAATTTTTAATTTAATATACACAAAAATGGCAAAAGCATTAACCAACACAGAATTTAAATTCGAGAAACAGGTAAGCGTATATCATGGAAAAGTACGCGATGTTTACAATATCAATGGCGACAAATTGGTAATGGTTGCAACAGACCGTATTTCGGCTTTTGATGTTGTTCTTCCCAAAGGTATTCCTTTTAAAGGACAAATGCTGAATCAGATTGCGGCAAAATTCCTTGATGCAACAGCAGATATATGCCCCAACTGGAAACTTGCAACTCCCGACCCCATGGTTACAGTTGGAGTAATGTGCGAAGGATTTCCGGTTGAAATGATTGTTCGCGGATATCTATGTGGTTCGGCATGGCGTGCATATAAAAGCGGTGTACGCGAAATATGTGGTGTAAAACTCCCCGAAGGAATGAAAGAGAATCAGAGATTTCCGGAACCCATAATAACTCCTACAACAAAAGCAGAAATAGGAGAACACGATGCCGATATATCCAAGGAAGAAATACTGGCACAAGGACTTGCCACTCCCGAAGAGTATGCAATATTGGAGAGATACACTCTTGAACTATTCAAGCGCGGAACCGAAATTGCAGCGGAACGTGGATTAATACTCGTTGACACCAAATATGAATTTGGTAAGCACAACGGAACAATCTATCTTATGGATGAGATTCATACCCCCGATAGCAGTCGCTACTTCTATGCCGAAGGTTATCAAGAGAAATTCGAGAAAGGAGAACCACAAAAGCAACTCTCTAAGGAGTTTGTACGTGAGTGGCTCATGGAGAATGGTTTCCAAGGAAAAGAGGGACAACAAGTTCCCGAAATGACCGATGCTATTGTTGAAAGCATAAGCAATCGTTATATTGAACTATACGAAAACATAACAGGTGAGAAATTTGTAAAAGAGGAGTGTGGCAATATTGCAGAACGCATAGAAAAGAATGTTGCCGAATACCTTAAATAGCACTATTCTATTTATAACACCCTACTGAATAAAAATGAAAAAAGAGTATGGAATTATAGGCTTTCCGTTAGGACAATCGGCATCGCCTGCATTCTTTAATAAAAAATTTGCAGAAGAGAAGATAGATGCAGAGTATATTCCATTTGAGATAAGCGATATAAAAGAGTTGCCACATATTTTATCGGAGCATCCTCTGCTTTGTGGATTTAATGTTACAATACCATACAAACAATTGGTAATGAATTACCTCGATGGCATGAGTGACGAAGCAAAGGCTATCAGCGCCGTTAATGTTGTCAAGATAACGTATGACTGTAATGGGAAACCACATCTTACGGGACACAATAGCGATGTCATTGGTTTTACACGTTCATTGGAGCCACTAACAAAAGAAATACATAAAAAAGCACTTATTCTTGGCACAGGTGGTGTGTCAAAAGCGGTGGCCTACTCACTCGATACTCTTGGGATAGAATATATTTTTGTTTCGCGTAATGCAGGCGAAAAGGTTATTACATACAGAGAACTTACAGCCGAGATAATGAAAGAGTACACATTGATAATCAATTGTACCCCTCTTGGTATGGTTGGACACGGTATTGACAAATGCCCCGATATTCCGTATGAACTACTGACATCAAAGCATCTGCTATACGACGTGGTATATAATCCCGAAAATACATTATTCTTACAAAAAGGGGCAAAACAAGGTGCAACAATAAAAAGCGGATACGAAATGTGGTATTTGCAAGCACTTGCATCGTGGGAAATTTGGAATAAATAAACAATTACTTTTAATTTTCACTAACGAGAGAGATACAGAAAGTATCTCTCTCGTTCATTTTATGTTAAATATTAACAAATAATCTCTAAAATAATAAATATTAATAATGTCTATGCCATAGAAATCTAATATTTTATTAATTTTAGCACGAATAGAGTAGATAGAGGTAAATGGCTCCCTTCTATTGTACTCTGCTTTAATTACAGGAGCCTGTAAATAAAACAAACAATATGAAAAAACTTTTATTACTTTTTTACATGTTGACCGGTTTCTTGTTTGTGATGGCACAAGATTACACACCATCTTTTACAGGAACACGAACAAGCACCAATCGTGCTATTACAGCAATTAGTTTGGCAAGTCCATCCTATCCTAATCACAGTGCAAACACCCTTTCATTGACCTCGACCGAGAAAACACAGTGTTGGGTCGATAAGTCATCTGATATTGTCATGAAGGTTGGTGCAGGCGAAACAGTAGGTCTCACAATATCATACGATGGAGATTGGATGAATACCTATGCATATGTTGATACAGACAACAATGGATTTACTGCAAGTATTGTTGATGGAAGTAACTACCTGCCGGCAGGAGACCTTGTTGCATATTCATTCTACAACAACAATGCTACAAGCGATGCAAATGGTTGGAATAGCGACGGTAGTGCAATATCGGGGAACAACCGTAGCAAACCTGCAATGCCGTCATTTATTGCTCCCGAGACACAAGGTACATATCGCATGCGCATAAAACTCGATTGGTGCAATATAGACCCGGCAGGAGACCAGGATGGTAAATATGGAGATTTCATGGCAAATGGCGGGCACATAGTAGATGTAACATTAGAGGTTGCAGAGAAACAAGTTAGCAGAATATTCCGAACAACAACCATCGAGAATAACGAATTTGCAGACAACACCACATGGTACACATTGCAGATTGGTGCTACAGGTCTTGTTATCGACAACAATGGTAATGCCGACCACATAGCCTTAGATGATTATATTTCAGAGCCATCAAACGAAGCACAGTTATGGGCATTTACAGGTGATAACACAAATGGTTATCGTATATATAATAAGGAAGCAGGAACATCGAAAGTTCTTGCTGCTCCCACCACTATGAATGGAAAAACCGGAAATGCATCTCACCCAATTCTTGTAGATGCAGATAATATCCCCTCCGGCTACATTGACATGTGGCTGTTCACATCGTCATTGGATATTACAGGAGAAGGTAACTATTATTATATGGCAGAGAAGGGATATCCAGCCAACAAAGTGAATAACCGTGACGGTAAACTTGCATTTTGGAACGAAGGAGCCGATGCCGGTTCAACACTCAATGTTCGTGTTGCAAGTGCCGAATACAGAATAAACATTAATGATGGAGAGTGGAGCAAAGCAAATGCAGAAAAGAGTTGGGCATCGGAGTGGAAATCGATAAATACACCTTATATTACATTGTCGGTTGCAACAAACAACATGACTTCGTACAACGACAACGGAGACATTCAATTGTTTACATGCTTGGATGATGCTGCGACAAACGGAGTAAATTCATCGGTATACACTATAACAGCCGCAAAAGATTACTCCATTATTGCATATAGTTTCGATTTTGTAAGTTCCGGAACCGATGATATCACAATTACTCCAATAGGCGGAGAACCTGTTTCTGCCAATGCAACAACAGCACAAAGCATAAACTTTGTTGCGGAGGAAGAGACTAATGCTGTACAGTTTACAGTAAGTGCATCGAGTGCAATTTTTGCAAACACATCGAACTTCTATGTACAGATTATTCGTAACACACCGGTTGTGGAACCATCAGCAGATATCTTTATTACAAATTCCGGTGCTATCCCCTACCGCATTCCCGCTATTGCAACTGCATATAACGGCGATTTGATTGCTGTTGCCGATTACCGTCATAGCGGCGCCGATATTGGTATGGTTAATAATGGCCGTATTGACCTGCATGCACGTATAAGCAACGATAATGGTAGCACATGGAATGAAAAGTTCTCGGTAGTAGACGGACAAGGTGGCAACTCACCCGATTTTATGCATGTTGGTTTCGGCGACCCATGTATTGTTGCCGACCGTGAGTCGAGTCGCGTACTTATTTTAAGTTGTGCAGGTAATGTATCATTCCCTAGTGGTACACGTAATAACCACCAGAATATCGCACGTTTCTACAGTGAAAACAATGGAAAAACATGGAGTGAGCCTGTCGACATTGCCGACCCAATATATGCAATGTTTGACAACAGCACAAATCATGGTTCCGCAAAAGCAATGTTTATTGGTTCCGGCAAGATACACCAGAGCCGTTATGTAAAAGTAGATGAATACTATCGTCTCTATTGTGCGGTATTAATGAGAAATGCAAGCGAAACATATGTAAACTTTGTGTTATACAGCGATAATTTCGGCGACACATGGGATGTACTTGGCGGTGTTGAGACATCTCCCATTCCCAATGACGCAAATGAACCTAAGGTAGAAGAACTTCCTAACGGCAACATTGTCATCAGTTCACGTTGCAACGGTGGTAGACATTTCAATATATTTACATTTACCGATGCAGAAAAGGCTGAAGGTTCTTGGGGTGTTCGCGCAACATCCAATAGTTCGGTAAACGGAACAGTTGCTGTTAATAATTCATGTAATGGAGAAATAATGATACTACCTGTTATTCGTAAAGAGGATAACAAAGAGATGTGGATTGCACTGCAATCGCTTCCATTTGGTTCAGGTCGTACAAATGTAGGTATATATTATAAGGAGTTGGCATCGGAAAGCGATTATGACACACCTGCAAACTTTGCAAAGGATTGGGACGGTCGTTATCAGTCGAGTATAATTGGTTCAGCCTACTCTACAATGTGCCTGCAAAAGGACAACACCATTGCTTTCTTGTACGAAGAGAGTACATACGGAGCCGATTATACAATCAAATACAAGAACTATACTGTTGAACAGATTACCAATGATACTTACTCTTTGGACTGGAACAGATTGGTTGTATCTCAAAACTCACTTGTACCAATGAATGTAACACCCGATAAAGATAGCGAAGTTGAGACATTGGATGTTATCTCATTGACATTTGCAAAAGAATTCACAATAGATGAAACAAAGTCTATAACATTGACTGGTGGCGATGATTCCAACATTGAGATTAAAGTTTCAATCAATACCGAAAACAACAAAGTTCTGGATATTACAGTAAAAGAAGGATTGGAAATTGGCGATTATGTTTTGAATATTGAGGAGGGAGCCTTAAATGCTATTGACAACACATTTAACCCTGTTTTAAATTATCGTTATAATGTAAACTACTCTATAGATACTTTTGTTCCCACAAGCATTTTACCCGCTAATAAGAATACAGTAGAATCCTTAAAGAGTATTGTATTAGACTTTTCTCCGGAAGTTCCGGGACGTATAATAGATACATCTGTTATAAATGTTACAGATGCTAATGGAAAAATTGTTACTACAGGCTCATTATCATGGGGAACATCGTTCAATGCTGTAAATATTGAACTTGCAGACGAGATAACTGAAAACGGGGAATATACAATAACAATCCCTTATGGCTCTATCTGGAACAATAAGTGGAGTGGCGGTCCTGCAAATGGTGGACGTTGTATTCCGGAAACAACACTCATTTATACAGTAGATAATGCAACAGGCATAAACAACGTAGATGCAGAAGAAAAAGAAACAGTAATGTACGACCTTACAGGTCGCAGAGTCTATACTGTAACGGCACCTGGTATTTATATTGTTAATGGAAAGAAGATTATTCTTAAATAACCTTCTTAAGATATTCATAAAAAAAGATGTCGCTTCAATGAAGCGACATCTTTTTTGTCAGTATTTATCTGGGATTATGCCAACCATTTAACGAATGCAAAATCCTGACGATGAGGAAGTTCTTCGTTCTTGGGGAACATACGGTAGCAGATTCTGAAACTACCGGCATTATTCATTACATATTCGGTATGGAATGTAAATACATCTCCCTCACGCTTAATAACATCAAGAGGTTGAACTGAGAATACATAATCACGACCATCCTTATCTGTTGCGAGAGTTACCAACTCAATGCCTACAGCATCGTCCAATCCTTTCTCATCAATTTTGAATGTAACATTATATTTGTTACCGGCATTGATATTACCTGCTTCAACATTTGCATCACGCTCAACAGAGAGTACCTCAATCTCATCCCATTTAGCGGCAACAGCCTCTTTCCATGCAGCAAGAGAACGCGCAGCCTTAGCATTGTTATCCATAAGATGGTGGAAACGTTTGCCTTGATTGTTATAGAACTTGCTATAATAGTCGTCTAATTGACGTTTCATGGTGAAATGAGGTGCAATACCGGATATTGAGTTCTTGATATAACCTATCCATTCGTCTGAGTATGCTTTCTCACCACGGTTGTAATAGAGAGGAAGTATCTCGCTTTCGAGCAATGTATATATTGTTGCAGCATCCAACTGATCCTGGAACTCCTGATTCTGATATGTGCGTTTCTCTTTCAAAGCCCAACCTGCACCGGGTTTGTAACCCTCGCACCACCATCCGTCGAGTACTGAGAAGTTAAGTACACCATTCATAAGTGCCTTCTCACCCGAAGTACCTGATGCCTCCATGGGACGTGTAGGAGTGTTCATCCAAATATCAACACCCGATACAAGCATTTTTGCAAGTTGCATATCGTAGTTTTCGAGGAAGATAATCTTACCAACGAACTCAGGACGACGAGATACCTCGATAATACGTTTGATAAGTCCCTGTCCTGCACCATCGTGTGGGTGTGCCTTACCTGCAAAGAGGAAAATCACAGGATGTTTCTCGTTATTTACAATCTTAGAGAGACGCTCCAAATCGGTGAACAAAAGGTGAGCACGCTTGTATGTTGCAAAACGACGAGCAAAACCAATTACCAATGCATCGGGATTAATCTTGTTAACGATATCTACGATGCGCATAGGATCGCCCTGGTTCTTAAGCCAGTTCTCGCTAAACGATTGACGGATGTACTCTATAAGACGTTTTTTCAATACAACACGAGTATTCCATATGATATCGTTGGGCACATTGTGTATTGCCTCCCAGATTGTTGCATTAGATTGGTCCTTCTTAAAGTTAGGATCGAAATATTTTGTGTAGAGTTTATCCCACTCAGGAGCAACCCATGTGGGGAAGTGTACACCGTTGGTAACATAACCTACATGGTTCTCTGAGGGGAAATAACCTTTCCATATACCAGAGAACATATCTTTTGATACCTTACCATGCAAACGGCTCACACCATTAATCTCTTGACATGTGTTACATGCAAATGTAGACATACAGAAACGCTCATTTCTATCACCGGCATTTACACGACCAAGGTTCATCAAATCGTCCCATGTTATATTGAGTTGTTTTGCATAACCCTTCATGTATTTACCAAAGAGTGCCTCGTCGAAATAGTCGTGTCCTGCAGGAACAGGAGTGTGAACTGTGTAAAGACTCGATGAGCGAACAATCTCCAAAGCCTCTTCGTATGAGTAACCATCTTTAATGTATTGTGTAAG
Organism: uncultured Bacteroidaceae bacterium; assembly: GCA_964512955.1. Classification (GTDB taxonomy): domain Bacteria; phylum Bacteroidota; class Bacteroidia; order Bacteroidales; family Bacteroidaceae; genus HGM04593. The sequence goes on along the minus strand of CAZEKX010000003.1, from coordinate 16,176 downwards.
ACGATAGAGGTTGCAAAGAGCAGCATGTCCCTCGTTGCAGTGGTAAACATCTTTCTTAATACCAAGTTTTTCGAGCATCATCATACCACCGATACCCAAAAGAATCTCTTGTTTCAAACGGTTTTCCCAATCACCACCGTAGAGTTTGTGTGTGATAGGACGATCGTACTCACTATTCATTTCAAAATCGGTATCCAACAAATAAAGAGATACGCGACCTACATTTACTCTCCATACGTTTGCATGAACATAGTAATCCATGAAAGGAACGTGAATTACCATAGGTGTGCCATCGGTCTCATAAACGCGGTCGAGAGGAAGAGTATTGAAATTCTGAGCCTCGTAGTTGGCAATCTGTGAGCCATCCATTGAGAGAGACTGTGTAAAGTAGCCATAACGATATAAGAAACCTACTGCACACATATCTACATTAGAGTCAGAAGCCTCTTTCAAGTAGTCACCGGCAAGAATACCAAGACCACCGGAATATATTTTAAGAACATGAGTAAGACCATACTCCATACAGAAATAAGCAACCGATGCACGTTCTGCATTGGGCTTAACATCCATGTATGCACGGAATTGCGAATAAACTTCATCTATTTTTTTGAGAACATTTTTATCTTTCGCAAGATCGTCTAATTTCTCAACACCTAATTTCTCGAGCAAAAGAACAGGGTTCTCTACACACTCTTCGTAGAGTTTGCTATCCAGCATACGGAACAGGTCTTTTGCATCTTCATTCCATACCCACCACAAGTTATGTGCCAATTCTTCGAGTTTTGCCAAAGGGGCGGGAATGTACGATTTTACATTAATTGCTTTCCAATTAGGTTGATTTGAATTACTGATTGCTATCATATTTATATTTTATGGTTATAAATTCCGGGTTCTTTCTTGTGCAGCGCACAAAGCAAAATCATAGGCACTTATGTAGTTCTTAATAAAATGCTTCCACAGTGCCTTATCGGCTAATTTTACTGCCTTTTTGCGACATTCGGCAACCTCTTTCTCCGAAAGTTTTGCAAAGGTACAAATTATTTTTGTAATAACATCGGCTATAGCGAAATAGTTATTATCATTTCTTTCAACAACTTCTACTCCATCTGTAATTTCACCACGTCTACCAAGTACAGAATTAACCCACAAACCAAAACCTGCAAGATTTGTTGTTATAGTAGGAATGTGGAATGCAGCACTCTCGAGTGGAGTATATCCCCAAGGTTCGTAATACGAAGGATAGATGTTAAGGTCATTACCTATGAGAACATCATAATAATCCTTATTAAATATACCATCGTTACCTTTAAGATAACAGGGAACATATATTACTTTTACACGATTCTTGCCATTATTATTCGCCAATCCCATATTTCGTATTGCACATGCAATTACATCTTCGTTATAATTATGCAGATTGTGTGTAAGATATGCATCGGTTAAAGGTGTATCCCACGATGTAGCATCGGAAGCAAGACGCTCACAAAGTTCTTCGCGCGCACTACCCGACCATGCCGGTACATCTATAAATGCTACTACATCACGTTCTAAATCGTTACATGCATTCAAGCGTGCCATTGTCTCAAGGAACAGATCTATACCTTTGTTACGCATCTCCATACGTCCGCCTATTCCTATTATTAAAGCATCATCGGAGATATTATCACCTGTAAGTGCGCGAGCAACACGCAAGCGAGCATCACGAGACTCTTTTCTGCGTTTGTTGTACTCCTTACCCGACGGAACGAAATCTTTCTCAAAACCATTTTCGAGAATTACGTCTATATCTCTTTCTATAAGTTGTTTACACTCACGGGCTGTAAGTTCACTTACAGTTGTAAAGCAATCGACATTTAAAGCCGATTGTTTCTCAACGGAATGTTTCGACTGTACGTTAAGTTCTGCAGCCATTTGATCACCATTATATCCATCGAAGTAATCATAAAGAGGTTTACCGTTGGAACATATAGAACGACCTATACTTGTTGCATGAGTTGTAAATATTGTACCCGCTTCGGGAAGATTCTTCTTTAAATATAGAGCGGCTGTACCACTTTGCCATTCATGTGCCTGCACTACAACATTCGTATTTTGCTTCAAATAGAATTTGTGGAAACTTTCAATCACACGTCCTACTGCATAACCAAAAACAACTGAATCGTCATAGTCTCCGTATGCATGCAATGAGTCTACATGATAATCGTTCCACAGGTTTGAATAGAGTTCCTCTTTTTCATCTAAGCAACCCGTATAATCGACCAACATCACTTTGGGACGACCGGGTATTTCCCAATATCCGCAACGTACTGTGTATTTTTCGTTTACAATTGATTTACGCCACTCTTTCCATAGGCGTTTATCTTCGCTAAAAAGTGGATTCTTCTTCTCTTTCCACAAATCGGGACCTATATATATAGCATTTACCCCCTCTATCGAAGCCAAAGTCTCGGCTTTAGTTGAAACAACGGTATATATACCACCAACCTTGTTACAAATTTCCCAACTTATCTCGAATAGATATTCCGGTAACAAATTCTTTTTCATTCTCTTTTTAATCGTTATTAAAATTTAAAAGGGAAAATATACATGTATGTATAACAACACAAATAGGGAGGAGAAAAAAATCTCCTCTCTATTTAATTATCTACCTTATTATAATATTAAGCAGCAACAGCGCTACCCATGAGGTATGTAGCAGCAAGAGCCACAATAGCATAAAGTTCGGGGAACACAGCAAGCACCAATGTCTTACCTGTTACGTCGTAACCCTGACCAATAGCAACAACTCCGTTTGCACAAACCTGGCCTTGACGAATTGCAGAGAGCAAACCTACAACACCAAGAGCGATACCTGAACCCAAAATAGCAGCAGCCTGAATACCTGTTATCTCGGGAGTAAGTACATTGAACATACTCTGGAACATGTAGTAACCTGCAAAACCATACAATCCTTGTGTTCCGGGAAGTGCTGTAAGCACGATGAAACTACCGAATGCACTTTCGTTCTTTTTGTATGCACCAATAGCTGCATTACCTACGATTGTTACACCGTATGCACTGCCGACACCAGCCAAGCCTACCATTACCGCAATACCGATATAGGCAACTAATAAATTCATTGTCATTTCCATAATTGTAAATAGATTTAAATTGTTATTTTTTAATTATTTATTCTTTTATTAATGTTATTTGAATGGTTTATAGGGTTTACCACCACCCTCGTAGCCCGAATTCTTAAAGAATTCTACAAATGTAAGACGCATAGGATGCACCAATGCACCAAGTACATTCATAAACATATTTATGAAGTGTCCTATCACAAAAATCAATATTGTTACTACAGGTCCAAGTATTGCATTGTCGGGACTCATACCTGTTGCAAGACTATTGAATACCATTGCAAGGATACCACCAGAAAGACCCAAAGCAAACAGACGAACATAAGAGAGAATATCTCCCAACAAACCTGTTGCTGTATTGTATGTATCCCAAAGGCCCAACCCTATGTTCAGAATAGGATTCTTACCCGGTGAGTTAAGCAGGAATACTCCTACTGCTCCGATACCATATAATATGTATGTAATTACCGTAGGGATACCGGGTATGAGCATCGACACCACTGCAGTTAACAGAATAATTATCCAGCCAAGTGTGGAGATTGCATATTTAAACCCTGTCTGTATTGTAATGTTTACCACCTTTATAACCATACCATACAATATCTGTATTCCGCCAAGTATTAACGATAGGTTAAACAACATAGGATTTGGATCGCTCAACTTTCCTGTTTCGGGATTCATTGCCGAGAACGAGACATTATCGCGCCACCAATTCAAGAATGGGATATTCCATTCATATAGGTTGAAACCAAAGAATGTTCCTGTCAATGAACCGCAAACAACAGTTGATATTCCCAGTGTCAAAACAAGATTTACATATCCTTTCATGGTACCTTGCGCCTTCTTTGTTGCCAATAGTGCTATTGCTACAAGCGACATAACAAGACCATACCCCATGTCTCCCAAACATAATCCGAAGAATATCATATAGAAGGGAGCAAAGAAGGGTGTTAAATCGAGTTCATTATACTTGGGAAGCATGTATAGTTCGCATATTGGTTCAAAAAGGCGGAAGAAACTATTGTTCTTAAAACGAATGGGTACATCTTCACCCGGTTGCGGTGCAGATAATTCATAAAATACCGATTCATCATCGAGCATCGATGTCAATGCGTGTTTCTCTTCATCGGGAACCCATCCTTCGAGCAACATCAATTTATCACCGGAAACCTTTTCTCCATCAAGCATCACTTTTGAGAACTCTATGCTGTGTTGCATCTCGTTTAATGCATTACGCAGGAGATGCAGATTTTCCAATGCAAATAATCGAATCTCGTTTTCTGTAGTTTCTATACTCTGCTTCACAGCATCCTTTTCGGCTACAAGTGCCGACAGTGATTGCTCGGGAAGTTTGGCAACCTCGGCATCAATATCTACAACTGTATCGATGTGTGTAACAGTAATAAAGTACAGACGCGACGATTGTTGATTCACAATCATTGCATTGTATTGTTCAACCCATTCGGTGTTAAAACCTTTTACGGTTGTTTGAAAGAAATTAACAGCATAACCCGACTGTGATAATTTTTCTATCATCGAGTAATCAAAATTCCCCCACACAGACATGGTAACAACATCCTTCTCCAACACCTGAAGACGTTGTTTCTGTTGTTCCAACTCAAGGAATAAATTTTCGGCATTATCGGCTACCTCTTGTGCATTTCCTGTTTTCTCTACAAGAATATCTTTTTCGCCAATTGATTTTTCAAGGCGTTTAATAACACGTGTATATCTGCCCGATTGCGAAAACAGATGTTGCAGTTCGGGTGTATCGGCTGAACCGCTTTTACGCTCAACAATATGCACAACACCTGCATCACGCAGTTTTCTCAGAAAACTCTGATACTCCTTGTGATATACAAGCATTGTCAGTTTATTCATTTTACTTATCATGCCGTTACCTCCTCTCTTTGTTCTAACAAGGATTTCAAAATTTTCTGTGAAGATTTTGAAAGATTCTCCTCGTCCTCCATGAAACGTTTAATCTTACGTATCGCATCTTGATAAGCAGGAATCTGTACTTTTTCAAAAAGATTCACCTTTTGGGTAGTTTTCTTACGCGCATCCTCCAGCAATTGAAGTTTACGGTTCAACAATTCACGACGAATTGCTGTCATCGCCATTTGCTTCAACAGTTCTATACCATCGGCATACCATTTAGGTGAATTGAATAGACTGTACGGAGCAACAATGAAGTCGGCATTTTCCAATACCGGAACCTGAACTCCTGCAACTTTTTTACGTCCGATGGATAGTTCACCTGTACGTACAAGCGATGCATCGAACTCATTCCAAAGGGCAAAAAGGCTACGATACTGTTCCAACAGCATAGCATACTCTTCATCATGCTCCATCATTTCGGTTTTGCATCTCTTTACCTCGACACGTAATGCACTCTCCTTATTTTTTATAATAGGAAGAGTTCTTACACGCACCTTCAGTTGCTTTTCGAGATTTTGGAGCGATGTTTTATTATATTGAAATGCAATCATTATGCTTCAACTATTCGGTTTTTCCAATATGTATCTACAAACTCCTGACGGATATTAACTTCTTCGGGATTAAAGTATTTTGCAAACAATCCCCATGTAACATCCAACATTTCGGTTGTATTAAGGTTTACATCAATCGCAAGCAATTTATCGGAATAATCCTTTGCAAATGCAAGAGTACGTTTGTCATAATCTGTAAGGTCGAATCCGTTCTCCAATTTTGTCTTGGCATTTGCAGCATCGGCATACAAACGTACTGCAGCATTCATAACCTGTGGATGGTCCTTACGAGTCTTTTTACCTGCAACAAGTTGCTTCAAACGCGAAAGTGAACGGAATGGGTCTACAACAACCTTACCAATATCGCTATCGCGACGCAAGAACAACTGTCCCTCGGTGATGTAACCAGTGTTATCGGGTACTGCATGGGTAATATCACCACCCGACAATGTTGTTACGGCAATAATAGTTATTGAACCTCCGGCAGGGAACTGAACCGCTTTCTCGTAAATCTTCGCCAAATCGGAATAGAGTGAACCGGGCATAGAGTCTTTCGAAGGAATCTGGTCCATACGGTTCGATACGGTAGAAAGCGCATCGGCATACATTGTCATATCGGTGAGCAACACCAACACCTTTTGATTCTTCTCAACAGCAAAATATTCTGCTGCAGTAAGCGCCATGTCAGGAATAAGAAGACGCTCTACGGCAGGGTCCTCTGTTGTATTCATAAAACAGATGATACGGTCGAGAGCACCTGCATTAGAAAACAAATTCTTAAAGTATAAATAATCGTCGTTTGTCATACCCATACCTCCGAGAATAATCTTGTCAGTCTCGGCACGCATGGCAACATTCGCCATTACCTGATTGTAAGGTTGGTCGGGGTCGGCAAAGAAAGGAATCTTCTGTCCTGTAACAAGAGTATTGTTAAGGTCGATACCGGCGATACCGGTAGCAATAAGTTCCGATGGTTGCTTACGACGTACGGGGTTTACAGATGGACCACCAATCTCAACCTCTTTACCCTCTACAGCAGGACCACCATCGATGGGGGCGCCATAGGCATTAAAAAAACGACCTGTCAACTGTTCGCTTACTTTGAGCGAAGGCGCCTTACCCATAAACACGACTTCGGCATTAGTAGGAATACCTCCTGTACCCTCGAATACCTGCAGAGTAACTTCGTCTCCCATAATCTTAACGACCTGTGCCAATTTACCGTTTACGGTAGCCAATTCATCATATCCTACTCCGGTTGCTTTCAGCGAACAGGTTGCCTTGGTTATGGAGTTAATCTTTGTATATATTTTCTGAAATGCTTCAGTAGCCATAATTCTTACACTCTTTAATTATTTGAAACTATTTTTTTGGTAGCCAATAACTCCTGCAACTGTGTGTAGTAGGAATTAAATTTATCCGATTTATATTCGGAATAGTTCATCTGCTTGCACAAGTTGATAACTTTCTTAAAGAAATCTGTAACCTCCAAGAAACTGTCAAAGTCAAACTCTGAACGGCAAATATCAGTTATCATACCCAATATCTGCTGCTGACGTTCAAGTGGTGTTACAGAATCAATCTCATCAAACGCATCCTGCTGTAATACCACAAAGTCTATTAGTTCCGATTTCCAGAATGTTACGTGATAATCCACAGGTACACCGTCATCTCCAAGAATATTTATCTGTTCAGCAATCTCTTTACCGCGCAACAAACGAGTTTTTGCTTCGTTTACCATACCAAGCCAATCCTCACCTATCAGTCCGCTTATATATTTGTCGAATTCGGGATACTCAATATATTTTGAGTAGGAGTCTATGGGGTTAACTGCGGGATAACGTTTTTTGTCGGCACGTTCTTGCTCAAGAGCATAGAAACAACGTGCAACCTTCTTTGTATTCTCTGTTACAGGTTCCTTAAGATTACCTCCGGCAGGAGATACAGTACCAATAAATGTAATAGAACCAACCTTGTCATTATTCAATACCACATATCCGGCACGACTGTAGAAGTTTGCTATTATGACAGAAATATCCATTGGGAATGCATCGGGACCGGGAAGTTCCTCCATTCTGTTCGACATCTCACGAAGTGCCTGTGCCCAACGCGATGTAGAGTCGGCCATAAGCAACACTCTCAATCCCATGGCGCGATAGTACTCTGCTATTGTCATGGCTGTATATACCGATGCTTCACGAGCAGCAACAGGCATATTCGATGTGTTTGCAATAATTATGGTACGCTCCATTAGTTTACGTCCTGTATGAGGGTCTATAAGTTCGGGGAACTCTGTAAAGATTTCAACCACCTCGTTGGCACGTTCACCACATGCTGCAATAATAACGATGTCCGCCTCTGCTTGTTTGGAAATAGCATGCTGAAGTACAGTTTTTCCTGTTCCAAAAGGACCGGGAATAAAGCCGGTACCACCCTCTACAATGGGATTCAAAGTATCTATTGTACGTACACCTGTTTCCAACAATTTGAATGGACGCGGTTTCTCTTTATAATCCTCCATGGCTACACGAACAGGCCATTTCTGAATCATGTTCAGTTGTTTCTCCTCACCATTCTCGTTCTCTATAACTGCAATAGTATCAGTTATGCGATATTCGCCCTCTTCAACAATGGATTTTACAGTCCATACACCTTCTAAACCAAAGGGAGTCATTATTTTAAGAGGTTGGTTATTCTCTTCGACACATCCAAGCCATGCAGCAGCACCTACTTTATCGCCTTTCTTTACCAAAGGTTCAAATTTCCAAACTCTTTCTTCATCGAGTGGATTGGTGTAATCGCCTCGTTTCAAGAACACACCTTCCATCTTGTCCAAGTCGTTCTGCAAACCGTCGTAGTTCTTCGACAGCATACCGGGTGCCAAAGATACTTCGAGCATGTGTCCGGTAAATTCTGCCTCCTCACCAATTTTAAGACGTCTTGTACTTTCAAAAACCTGAACGTATACTTTTGCACCATTAATCTTAATGACCTCTGCCATCAAGCGGTCGCCACCCGTTTTTATATAGCAAATTTCGTTCTGTGCTACAGGACCATCAACTGCCAGCAACACCATGTTTGCTATAATTCCGGTTACTTTTCCTTTTGTCGCCATATATTAATAATATTTATTTCAGATTTATTTAAATGAAGCAATACATTATATATTTGTATCACCCTTCAGTCCTTCGATAAGTTCTTTGTATCTTAACATACCTTGTTCCTCATCGAGTTTTGCCCAACGTGCAATGATATCTAGTTTTTGCAGGAATACAAAAAGTTTCTCAACAGAAAAATAGTTGAACACCGAGTTATCCTCGAGCCAATTCCAACGTAGTTCATCAAACAGATGCTCACGTTCCTTTAATTGTCCGTTTTCACTTAGACGCATTACAGTGTCTAAATAATCGAGTATTCCGGCAAGTCCGAAATCTCTTGCTCCCGATGTACGAATAGACTCTGCCACCTCATTATCACCTATTACACATTCCGCAACATTCAGTTTATATTTTCGTGCCAACATAGCAACCAACAAATTGTTTACATTTAAATTAAACATAAACCAATCGGCAATAAATTTGTTAGGACAGTTTGTTGCGTATGCGTAGTAATATGTAGCCAATATATCGTTCCATACAAGACCTTCACGTGTCTCATTTTCAAAGTAAAATTCCAAGAAATCGTACAAATACGAAGGAACATTATCGCGACGTGGGTCGCCATCTTTGGCAGAGACGATAATCTCGTTCAACTCCTCACGATTGTAACATCCTACACGGTCCAATTTTGCCTCTGCACCACTACGCAGAAGTTTTAATACGTTTTCATTATCCCATGCAAGAAAGAAGAGGTCTATTTTGTGTGTATCATCATTCGAAAGACTGGGATACACCTCTTCTCTGAAGTTCTCTATCGAGAAGTTCAACTTACCACCGTCGAAAGCGACATCGGGCAATCCTGCAACCAAGCAATAGTAGTCGCTCATCGGTTTATCAGAATAATAGTTCTACCATTTGAGGACGAAGGAAAGCCTTCAAGAAAGCCTCGAACTCTGCCTCGCCAAAGTTTACTTTGTATGAACCGTCGGACGGAGCAATAGAGAACGATGTCTTAAGACCGTTTACCTGTTTAATCTCAACACCTTTATCGAGTAATCCTTTGGCTTTAATTGCAAAATATTGTTTGAGTTCTTCAGCCTCTGATGTAGAAATAACCAATGGTTCATTGATATCCCAACGCTCTACAATCTTAACTACAACATTTTTAAGAGTATCTTTGTCCAATGTCTCTTTAACTGCAGTTTTAACTATAGCATCGGTAACTAAAGATGCTGTTTCCGATTTCAACGCACCAATTGCCTGTGCACCATACAGTTTTAATTCGGAGCGAGTATTATTTTCCAACTCCTCAGCATTTCTACGTGCCTTTGCAACTATTTCGTTTGCTTTCTCCTGTGCTTCAGCAAGTATCGAAGCCGCTTTCTCTTTTGCATCGGCTATAATACGTTCAGCCTCGGCATTACCTTTTTCAATGCCCTCGTTGTAAATTTTTTCGGTAAGTTCTTGAATTTTATTCTCCATTACAATAATGCAAATATTTATTTAAAAATCTTCTTAATTTTCATTCTTAAAGAGATACATCGCCACATATTCATTTCGCGTTGCAAAATTAAACAATAAATTCCTAATAATAAACCATATTTGTTTTTATTATTAAAATTTAGAGTAAAAAAAGACAAAAAAAGACTGCCACTTTTCACAAAGTAACAGTCCCACATTTACTAAACAACTAAGAAAAAACTATACTATCATAACTGATTATGTTATACCGCAATTTCATCTCTGAAACCCCGATACAGCGCAAAGGTATATATTATTTTTTAATAGACAAAACTTTTTAAGCAAAAAAAGTGTACAATTCCTTAAAATTCTATTTATTTAGAATTTCACATAACCAAACTGTGATAATCTACAATAAAAAAATACACTTATAGAAAAAAGGAATCATCGCTGGCGATGATTCCTTAATAATTATACAGAAATAACTCTTTTACCTTTTATTATTTATATTCGTCCCAACTCTTAACAGGAATATCGTTAAGGTCTATCTTGCAGAATGCACGTATAAATGCGCTTGCAAGGCGGGCATTTGTTATAAGAGGTATGTTATGGTCTATTGCCGCACGACGAATACGATAACCGTTTGTCAATTCACGTTTGGTATGATTTTTAGGAATGTTGATTATTAAATCGAAACGATGCTCCGAAATCATCTGCATAACATTGTTTTCCGCTTCGGGAGACTCGTCGGGCCACATAACAGGTGTAGCAGTAATTCCATTCTCATTCAAGAATTGCGCAGTACCCGATGTTGCATATATATCGTAGCCTTTATCTGCCAGCACCTTTGTCGATTCAAGCAGGTCGACTTTCGATTTTGATGCACCCGATGATACCATCACACTTTTCTTTGGTATGCTGTAACCAACGGCAATCATTGCATTGAGCAGAGCCTCTTCAAAGTCGTCGCCCATGCAACCTACCTCACCTGTAGAAGACATATCTACACCCAACACAGGGTCTGCCTGATGCAGACGGCTGAACGAGAACTGCGACGCTTTCACACCAATCCAATCGATATCGAATGCCGATTTATCGGGTTGGCTGTATGGTGCGCCAAGCATGATTCTTGTTGCAGTCTCAATGAAATTACGTTTAAGTATCTTAGAGACAAATGGGAACGAACGTGATGCACGAAGATTACATTCAATAACCTTTACCTCGTTATTCTTTGCAAGGAACTGTATATTAAACGGACCCGATATATTGAGTTCTTTTGCTATACGACGGCTTATTTTCTTTATACGACGTGCTGTTTCAAAATATATCTTTTGAGCAGGGAATACCAGTGTTGCATCACCGGAGTGTACACCGGCAAACTCAACATGTTCCGATATTGCATATTCCACAACCTCACCGTTCTGTGCTACAGCATCGAATTCAATCTCTTTTGTCTCTTGCATAAACTGTGAAACGACAACAGGGAACTCTTTCGACACTTCGGCAGCCATTTGCAAGAACTCTTTCAGTTCATCCTCGTTATGACAAACATTCATTGCCGCACCCGAAAGTACATACGAAGGACGTACAAGTACCGGATAGCCCACCTTTGCAACAAACGCCTCCATATCTTCGAGACTGGTAAGTTCTTTCCATGCAGGTTGGTCTATTCCCAGTTGGTCGAGCATTGCCGAGAATTTGTGTCGGTTCTCAGCTCTATCAATTGATAGAGGCGATGTTCCCAAGATGGGTACCGACTGACGATGCAACTTCATTGCAAGGTTGTTAGGAATCTGTCCACCAACAGAAACTATAACACCACCGGGTTGCTCAAGGTCGATTACGTCGAGTACACGTTCAAATGAGAGTTCGTCGAAATACAGACGGTCGCACATGTCGTAATCGGTTGATACAGTCTCGGGATTATAGTTTATCATTATAGATTTATATCCAAGTTTACGAGCAGTTTGAACGGCATTAACCGAACACCAGTCGAACTCTACCGATGAACCTATTCTGTATGCACCTGAACCTAATACAACAACCGATTTATCGTTCTTATAATAGTTCACATCGTACCCCTCTGCACCGTATGTCATGTACAGATAGTTTGTTAATTCGGGGTGTTCCGATGCAACTGTGTTTATACGTTTAACGGCAGGAAGTATTCCCAACGATTTACGACGATTACGCACATCGAGAAGTGGTTTTTCCATGCTTCCACTCTCTTTGAGTACAAAACGTGCTATCTGGAAGTCGGAGAAACCCAACTCCTTGGCTTTACGCAACACCTCTTCCGGAACCTCCTCTAATGCGTTGTATTGCAACAACACATTCTTGTAATCGACAATATTCTTTAGTTTTCCAAGGAACCAAGGGTCAATCTTTGTCAATTCGCTTATACGTTCAATTGTATATCCCTGCTCCAATGCACTGGCAATAGAGAATATACGCAGGTCGGTGGGGTTTGCAAGTTCCTCGTCAAGATTATCGAAATGAGTATGTTCGTTACCTACAAAGCCGTGCATGCCCTGTCCAATCATTCGGAGACCTTTTTGGATAACCTCCTCGAAAGAACGACCGATAGACATAATTTCGCCTACCGACTTCATGCTCGACCCAATCTGACGCGACACACCGGCAAATTTTGTCAAGTCCCAACGAGGTATCTTACATATCAGATAATCCAGTTTAGGAGCCTCGTATGCCGAATTAGGTGTACCCATTTCGCCTATCTGGTCGAGTGTATAACCCAATGCAATCTTTGCAGCAACAAATGCGAGAGGATAACCGGTAGCCTTTGATGCCAACGCCGACGAACGGCTCAAACGTGCATTAACCTCAATTACACGATAGTCGTTAGTCTCGGCATTAAAAGCATACTGAATGTTACACTCTCCCACAATACCTAAGTGGCGAATACATTTAACAGAAATCTCTTGCATGAATTTAACCTGTTCTTCGCTCAAAGAGCAGGTGGGAGCAACAACAATAGACTCTCCGGTGTGAATACCCAGAGGGTCAAAGTTCTCCATGCTTGCAACTGTAAAGCAGTGATCGTTAGCATCGCGAATAACCTCGAATTCTATCTCTTTCCAACCTTTCAATGACTCCTCAACAAGTATCTGAGAAGAGAATGTAAAGGCACTCTCTGCAAGTTCTCTGAACGACTGTTCATCTCTGCAAATACCGCTACCTAAACCACCCAAAGCATATGCCGAACGCACCATTACAGGGAAACCAATTTTGTGAGCAGCCGCCAAAGCATCTTCCATGCTCTCTACCGCCTGACTCACTGGAGTTTTCATTGGTATCTCGTCGAGTTTCTTAACAAACAGGTCGCGGTCTTCGGTGTACATGATAGCCTCTACCGATGTACCCAGCACCTTTACACCGTATTTATCAAGTATTCCGCTCTGGTAGAGTTCTGTTCCGCAGTTAAGTGCGGTTTGTCCACCGAAAGCAAGCAAAATACCATCGGGACGCTCCTTTTTGACAACCTCCTCTACATAGTGTGTATTAACCGGCAAAAAGTATACCTTATCGGCAATACCCTCCGATGTTTGAATTGTTGCCACATTGGGGTTAATCAACACCGATTGTATTCCTTCTTCGCGTAAAGCCTTTAACGCTTGCGAACCAGAGTAGTCAAACTCGCCGGCTTGTCCGATGCGCAATGCACCTGAACCAAGCAATAATACTTTTTTAAGTTGTTCTTTCATATCTATTCAAAAGATTTCTTATTTTTTTGCGAAGATAAACAAAATTTTAGAATTATTTATCCGACTTTAATATATATTTCTCATAATGCTCTATAAATGCCCTGTTAACAAGCATATTTCCGCCGGGAGTGGGATAATTGCCACTGAAATACCAATCTCCCAAATGGTTGGGGCAAGCAGCATGCAATCCTTCGAGGCTTTGGAACACCAGTTTCACATCGGCATTCAGTGTTGCCGGTTTCAAGAGTTCGGCAATCTTATCCGATATTTCATCGGCCGTAAAAGGCTTATATATTGCTTTTGTGCAGTTCTTTATCTCACTGAGAGGTTTCTTCAGTTCCTCAACACATGCAAGATATGTCTCATTTACAATATTCATCATACCACGTTCTTGTAACAGGTCGAGAGCGGCAAAGAATGCTACGAAATGGTCGAAATTCTCCATATCGATACCATAGTAGTCGGGGTAACGAATCTGCGGACTCGATGATACCACAACAATTCTCTTTGGTTCAAGACGGTCGAGGATACTCAAAATACTCTCACGCAGAGTGGTTCCACGAACTATACTGTCATCAATTACAACAAGATTATCGACTTTTGGTTTAATCGAATCGTATGTAATATCATATACATGTCCTGCCAAATCGTTGCGTTTATCTCCTGTTGTAATGAATGTACGCATCTTTATGTCTTTATTGGCAACCTTCTCCTGACGTACTTTTTTGGATATTATTGAGCGTAGTTCTTCCTCACTATGATGTTTCCCCGACGAAAGTTCTTTTATTTTCCATTCGTTTATATACTTATCCATAGCCTCAACCATTCCATAGAATGCCATCTCGGCTGTGTTTGGTATAAAAGAGAACACTGTATTATCCAAATCGTAATCGACAGCCTCCAATATCTTATCGCGCAAATTTGCACCAAGCATCTTTCTCTCCTTATATATATCGCCATCGTTTCCGCGACTGAAGTATATACGCTCGAACGAACATGGCAGGAATGTTATCTGCGGTATTATCTGTTCTGTACGTAATTCGCCGGCTTTATTCATTATTATAGCCTCGCCCGGTTTCATCTCTATTACCTGTTCTGCTTTAAGATTCATTGCAGTTTGTAATGCAGCGCGTTCACTTGCCATCACAAATATTTCGTCGTCGGCATACCAATAGGCAGTACGAACTCCCCAAGGATCGCGCATTGCAAACATCTCTCCACTACCGGTCATTCCGCAAAGAACATAACCACCGTCGAGCAACGGAGCCGAGGTACGAAGAATATTCGCAATATCCATTCTATCCTCTATAGCCTTTGTTATATTCATTCCGGTAAGCCCCTCAGCCTCACACTCTTTAAACACACGTTCAACTTCGCGGTCCAAACGGTGTCCCATGAGTTCCAATAAAATATATGTATCGGCATATACTCTGGGATGCTGACCATGCGAAACTAACTCTTTGAATACATCGTCGACATTGGTTATATGAAAGTTTCCGCAAAGAGCCAAATTCTTTGCTCTCCAGTTGTTTCTACGCAAATATGGGTGTACATACTGCAAACCGGTCTTACCTGTGGCACAATAGCGTAAATGACCCATATACATTTCACCAGCAAATCCAAAATTTTTATATGCAAATTCTGCATCTGCTCTATCTTCTACAGAGTAAGGAATCATATCTTTTTCTGCAGAGGCAAAAACTTTGGATATTGAACTTGCACCCTCAGCACGCTCTCTGTACATATAATCTTCTCCCGGATTCGAGTGAAGTTTTACACATGCAATACCCGCACCTTGTTGTCCGCGGTTATATTGTTTGTTCATCAACAAAAACAACTTGTTCATTCCGTACGCCCACGCACCATATTTCTCCGAAAAATAGTTCAAAGGTTTACGCAAGCGAATCATTGCAACACCACATTCATGTAATAGAGGTTCCATAATATTCTGTTATTAAACAATATATAAATTCTACAAAAAAATAAAAAAGTCGTTTCACAACGAAACGACTGTACAACATAAAATATGTATAAATGCGAAAGAAATAAGACAAACAGATGCCCAACACTTAGATGACAGTGTTTTACTCATCGTCGCGCATTGTTTCTTTATTGCTTCGTATCTATACATTCTGTTACTCTTAAAAACGACCACAAAGTTAGAAAAATAAATTCTACAATCAAACAAACAGAAAACAAAAAAATTCAAAAATATACATCATAAAAAAATCGCAGAGTCAACCAGCAAGTGCAACATTACGAAATAAATTTGTAAAAGCACTCT
>CAZEKX010000002.1:0-67766 GCA_964512955.1 uncultured Bacteroidaceae bacterium | reverse complement strand
AGTACGTCATTTCATTTTTATAAATGACAAAAAAGAGTTTCGCGAGAAACGAAACATAGCGGTTTTCCGTGGTGGAGTAAAAGGGAACAAACTTCGTACATTGTTCATGCAGAAATGGTTTGGCAGCGACATCTGTGATGCCGGCGAGGTTGGCAGGCATTTAAGCGAAAACAAGGAGTGGCACGCAGAGAAGATAACCCTGTTCCAACACCTTGATTACAAGTTCGTAGTATGTTTAGAGGGTAACGATGTAGCCAGCAACTTAAAGTGGGTAATGAGTTCTAATTCTTTGGCTGTAATGCCACGCCCCACATGCGAGACATGGTTCATGGAGGGCACCCTCATACCCAATGTACATTACGTAGAAATAAAGCCCGATTGTTCCGACCTACGTGAACGCATGCAATACTACATAGAACACCCCGACGAGGCAGAAAGCATAATAAAGAATGCTCATGAATTTGTAGCACAATTCAAAGACGATAAACGCGAAAAACTAATATCGCTACTCGTTGCCGAGAAATATTTCAAAATGACCGGAATGAAATAACAAACAATATGAAATATCAAGAGATTACACTGGGGCGTTTTTTACGTATTCTTTTAATACTTATAACAATAGGCATATCCTACTTTATACTCGACAGTTTGAGCAGTGTACTGTTGCCGTTTGCAGTAGCATGGTTACTGGCATACCTGCTATACCCAATGGTATGCTTTGTACAATACAAACTACGGTTCAAGTCGCGATTATTATCCATTTTGGCTGTACTTACCGTTGTTGTAACACTTATTACCGGTTCAGCAATGCTAATAGTACCATCCATTACCGAGGAGTTCATATCGTTCAAAAATGTAACAGTAAATTTCCTAAGTAACCAAATAAGTAATCCATCGATATCACCTATAGTAATAGAGATGCTAAAAGAGTACGGCAACGAACAAGGAATAGTAAATCTATTGCAGAACAACGGAGTACAGGACCTTTTGCACAATCTCTACCAGCATACACAATCGCTGTTAGTGGGGACAATAGGCATAATAGTACACCTGTTTTCTGCAAGTATTACCTTGCTATATGTATTCTTTATACTGCTCGACTACGAAAAGTTATCCGATGAATGGAAACTATTCTTACCTGTACGTTGGCGCGATGTTGCCACCAAATTATCGAATGACATATCCGGCGGCATGAACCAATATTTTCGTGGTCAGGCACTTGTTGCCCTATGTGTAGGCATACTCTATGCCACAGGTTTTCTGATTATAGATTTTCCTTTGGCAATAGGCTTCGGACTGTTTATAGGTTTGCTGAACCTGGTACCCTATCTACAATTGGTATCTCTGTTACCTATGATTATATTGTCGCTATTAAAAGCCGCAAACAACGGAGAGAATTTTTGGTTCGTACTATTGTCGGCATTTATAGTACTTGCAATAGTACAAATTATTCAAGACCTTATTTTAGTACCATACATATTGGGCAGAAGCATGAAGTTACACCCGGCAGTAATATTACTATCTCTTGCCATTTGGGGTAAACTATTAGGATTACTAGGCATGATTGTGGCACTACCAATGACCACATTGCTAATTGGCTATATCAAAAGATACCACGAGATAAACAGCATACATCATGACGACATAGAACCACCCAAAAAGGTTGAAAACAGAGAAAAAATGGCACAAGAGACCATTTCTGAAAATAAAAATTGATACTATAGGAAAAATTTTTTCAAAAAAGTTTGCAGATAGAAAAAATAACCCTATCTTTGCACTCGCTTAACGGCACTTAGGTAGATTCGCTAGCTCAGCAGGTAGAGCACATCCCTTTTAAGGATGGGGTCCTGGGTTCGAGCCCCAGGCGAATCACTGAAACAAGGAACTCATTTGGAGTTCCTTGTTTTTTGTTTAAATTTTACATAGAAGCAAATATCACAGAAACCATACATCCTTGCCAAGGAGATATAGCGAATCTTGTCTGTAACCTATTGAATGAGTGATTCACTTTTATCTATATCCAACTATTTCTGAAAATAAAAAAGAAAAATATTTTTTGGAGCGGTCAAGATTTTAAGTTGCGCAAATGCGAAATTTGGTTACTTTTTGCGCAACTATTGCGCAAAAAGTGTTGAAAAAGGTGTTGAAGAAAAAGAAAAATGCTCCTACAAGTGTTTGTAGAAGCATTTTTCTGTCGGGATGACTGGATTCGAACCAGCGACCACACGCCCCCCAGACGCGTACTCTAACCGGACTGAGCTACATCCCGTTCCTTTTTGTCTGTTTGCGATTGCAAAGGTACACCTTTTTTATCAATTTGCAACAATCCGGAGAGATTTTTTTCATATTTTTCTGAAAATTCTTCACACTACTCCATTTTACGATAATTAAAGCGGTACAATTTCTATTTTTGTTGTACTTCACGCATGACACGCAACCAGTTTCCACCCCAAAGTTTTTCTATATCTCCACTAGAGTATCCACGCCGTATAAGTTCACGAGTTATATTACGCAGTTGCGAAGCATCGGAACAACCTATAACCGAGCCATCGCCATCGAAGTCTGTACCTATTCCTACATGATTTATACCGGCAACAGAGATAGCATGCTCAAGATGATTTATAAAATCGTTCAATGTTGCCATACCATTCTCAACCAGAAAGCCACTATACATTGTTATTTGTGCTACACCGCCTTGTATTGCAAGCGAACGTAATTGCTCGTCGGTAAGATTACGAGGATGATTACACAATGCTCTACACGATGAATGTGAACATACAACCGGCACATCACTTGTTTTCAACACATCGTAAAATGTTTTTTCGGAAGCATGCGATAAATCGACCATCATACCCACACGATTCATTTCACGCACTACAGTATATCCAAAAGGACTTAAACCGTTATGTTCTCCCTTACCACGAGCAGAATCACAAATATCGTTATCTCCATTATGGCACAATGTCATGTATACGACCCCCATTTTGTAATAACGTTCAATATTAGAGATGTCTCGTCCAATGGCGTAGCCGTTTTCTATCCCGCGCATAATAACTTTTCTGCCACAACGCTTATGCCACAACAGTTCAGCCGGATTACTGCACATAACAACAGATAAAGAAGAGTCCACCTGTTCTGCAATTCCATTTAACAACATGTCGGTTCTCTGAGTTGCCAACGATAAAGAGTTGGCATCACGCTCTTGCTGTGGCAGATATGCAACCATTGTTACCACATCCAAACCACCTTCGTCCATTTTATGTAAATCGACAAGCGCTGCATCACTACGCTCGCAGAGTTTGTACCCCTTATCAAAGAGCATGGGAGTATCGCAATGCGAATCTATGGTTATTATGTCTCTATGCAACTCTTTTGCCTGTTTATACAATGTTGCCTCGCCCACAAGCCACTCGAAGAGTGGCATCATACAACAATTTGCGTCTTTAAGAATAAAACTCTCGGGATGCCACTGTACACCAATAACCGAACAGCCATCTATAGATTCCATACCCTCGATTACACCGTCGGTAGAGATTGCAGAGACAGAGAAGCCTTGCGGTATCGCACTCACTGCCTGATGATGAAATGTATTAACACCAATAGTATTACATCCGAAGATAGTTGCCAATTTGGACCCCGGCACTAGTTTCACCCTATGTGTAGCCACACCTCTTTCCTCGCTTTGATCATGGTTTAAGAGTTCACTACCCAAGGAAGCATAAATATCCTGATGCACCTTTCCACCAAGAGAAACTGCTAATGTCTGTATGCCACGACATATTCCCAGAATAGGCAGTTGTCTGTCGAGAGCCAACCTCACAAGCAACAGTTCCTGCTCATCTCGTTTTGGGTTTATTGTATGCAGGAGTGAATAGTCGGGTTCATCACCCATGTAACGTGGGTCAATGTCGGCTCCACCCGAAAGAATTACAGCATCGACACTTTTTAATGTGTCCACAAGAGCATCGCGGTGCAGATATGGAGGTATGAGCAATGGCACTCCACCCGCCTCAAGCACCGAAGCGTAATAAGCCTCTGCCAAACAGGCATTACCATCATTAAAATTTGCAGTAATCCCTATAAGCGGTTTACCACTGCTTATAGGGAATTTAACGTGCAGTTCGTTGTACTCACTTGCGAGATTGAACCGATTCATCTTGTATTACAATTTACATTGGTAGATTCCTTTTTACACTGCCATCGAGGACTATCATAGTTTCGGTACTAACCACTCCGGGAATATTCTGTACCTTACCGTTAAGCAATTCCATAAGTTCCTCGTTGTCGTGTGCATACATTTTAACCAGAATCGAATAGGGACCTGTTGTATAGCAACACTCTACCACCTCGGGAATCTCTTTCAGATGTTCTACAGCAGTTTTATACATTGACCCCTTTTCCAAACGGATTCCTATGTAAGTACAGGTTTTATACCCAAGACTTTTAAAATCTATTTCGTAACATGAGCCGGATATAATGCCCATATCTATAAGATGCTGAACACGTAAATGTATGGCGGCACGCGATACGCCACACTGTTCTGCTACATTACGAAAAGGAGTTCTAGCATCTTTGGAAATGATACTTAGAATCTTCAGATCGAGACTATCGACCTTGCATTCTGTACTGTTTTTCATGATATTTGTTGATAAGGCGGAACATATACGTATGCACTCCCATTACATATTCTGTTCCATTAGTTAGTTATTATTATCTTATAATGTTTTTGTTACAACTTTCACTATTTCAAGGTCGAACACCAATACACTATAAGGAGGTATTTTAGATGTTCCTTGCGAACCATAACCCAGTTGCCATGGGATATAGACTTTACATACCGTACCTTCGGGCATAATCTGTAATGCCTGAGAGAAACCCGGTATAACCGCATCTACCGAAAACTCCACTACCGCGTCACGCGATGAATCGAACACACGTCCATTGGTAAATGTACCCTTATATATGCACGACACTGTATCGCCAACCTTGGCTATGGCACCGTTACCTTGTTTTATGATTTTGTATTGCAAGCCACTCGGAAGAGAGACGACTCCATCGCGTGTAGAATTCATATGCATGAATTTATCGCTATCACCACGATAACGACAACTGTTGACACAATCAATCGCCTCGCCATTCTCCATTGCTCCTTGTCCCTTTACAGAAGCAATAACTCCCTCTATAAAGAGTTCCGGATTAAGTTTGTTAATAGTATCATTTCGGCAGATAACTTTATTTGCCTGCTCAAGCATATCCATAGCATTTGCTCCTATTCCAAGACCTCGTGAATAGGCTATGGACTTGGAGTCATTGGATTTTGGAAAGCCGTCGTACACACCACGCAGAAAATCATCGACATCGGCAGACTCCACACCCAACTCTTCTTGTATTATTGTAGGAAGAGTTCGTGCCATATATACACCCGCCGAATATGCTAAAGTATCGTTATAAGTATTTAACGCTATACTTTTGTTCGACTTTTCACCACATGACGCTACTATAAAAAGAGTAACCGCAACAAGCAAAGAAACAATCTTACTCATTCAAATTAAAGTACCTTGATAAGTTCCACATCGAAAATAAGCGCACTATAAGGAGGTATATGTTCACCTGCTCCATGTGCTCCATAAGCCATCTCCTGCGGTATAAAAAGACGCCATTTTGCACCCTCAGACATTAACTGCAAAGCCTCTACCCAGCCTGCAATAACCTGTGAAACACCAAAAACGGCAGGTTCGCCACGTTTTACCGAACTATCAAAAATTGTTCCATCAATCAGTGTACCCTCGTAGTGGCATTGAACTCGGTCGGTAGCCTTAGGCTGCTTACCATTACCCTCTTTAAGCACCATATATTGCAAGCCACTGGGAAGTGTTATAACACCCTCGCGTTTTTTATTCTCTTCTAGGAATGAAATACCTGCCTCCTTAACCTTTGCATAAGCCTCCTCTGCAAGTTTCTGAAAATGTTCACTCACTACTTTCTGCGCCTCAGCATGAGACATTTCTGTTTTACCACCTGCTAACACATCTTTAATACCTTTTACAAAGTCATCGAAAGCAAGTTCACTTACACCCATAGAGAGAAGATTCTGCCCTATACCCATTCCTAATCCGTAACCGAATTTATCCATTATTATTTCTATTAAATGATTTATAAATTATTATTTTTATACTATTATTCTGTCATTTTGTAAAACAAACCAAATAAAAATATAGAACGTCTCGGTGCGAATATACAACATATTTATTTACAAGTGATATTTTTTATAATATTTTTTTGCCCTAAAAGTGAGTTTCGCAACAAGCAACTAAACAATCTTAATAAATCTGTTTACATTTTGTCATTTTGTATAAAAACAACTTTTTGGCATAAATATCATCTTTTTAGTTTAAAAACTGTTTTTTATTTTATAACTTAGCAACCTGATAGTTTAACCAAAACATGAGTACCCATGGATGTTTTTACAATAATACTTTTTTCCATTGCAATAATTACCGTCATTATATTTCTAATTCAGACATTTATAAACCGAGGAAACAGAACCGACGAAGAGGAGCATCACCACGACGGTGAAAACGGTGTCTGCTGCGGACGCCATACAGTGTGCAGCCATGGTTATGAGAAAAAAGACCTATACTTCGACGATGAAGAACTCGACCGTTTCAAGGACAAGCCATACAACGAGTATACAGACAACGATATTGAAGAGTTTCGCAATATACTCTATACAATGAAGAGAGAGGAAGTTGATTTATGGGTAAAATGTCTGGAACAACGACATATTGAAATACCGGAACAGATAAAAGATGAAATTCGGCTTATATTGCAATAATGGAAAATTGTATGGAGATTTTCGGCTATCAATTTTTTCAGAACGCACTCATAGGTAGTTTGTTTGCCTGTTTGGCATGCGCAATCACAGGTACATACGCCGTAACACGCCGTTTACTTTTCATTAGTGGAGGTATTTCTCATGCCTCATTTGGAGGTGTTGGTTTAGGTATGTTTTTGGGTATAAACCCCACGATACCGGCATTTTTATTTGCCATAGCATCGGCTATAGGAGTACAAAAGGCTGGAGAGAGCAAAGAGATTAGAGAAGATTCCGCCATTGCCGTTTTTTGGGTTCTGGGTATGACATTGGGAGTTATATTCTGCTTTATGACACCCAATTACACCGGCGATTTATCGACCTATCTTTTTGGAAACATACTCACTATAAGTTTGTTTGACATTCTGTTGTTGGCATGCATAGCACTAACTCTATTGCTATTTACAATTATATTCTTTCGTACAATAATTTTTGTAGCGTTCGACAGTGAGTTTGCCACAACTCGCAACATACCGGTACGTCTGTTCGAGTATCTGATGATGACATTTATTGCTCTTACCATTGTTGCCACTCTGCGTCTTGTGGGTGTTGTACTTGTGATATCCATGCTGACAATACCACAAATGACAGCATTAATTTTCACAAAGAACTATAGAAATACTATAATACTGTCTGTTGTATTCGGTTATCTTGCCTGCATAGCGGGGTTATATATTTCATATATAGCAGACATTCCGTCGGGAGCATCTATAATAATTTGTTCTATATCTTTATATCTGTTCTGTATGACAACAAAAAGATTAACAGATAAATATAAAACTTGTTTTTATTTCTTACAGAGGGTACAGAATATCTTAGAGGTTTACCTAAAAAACGGTAAAAAGAGTATAGATAAATGATTGTACGTAATCACAATAAAAAGTATATTTATCAGTTAATATATATAATTATATTATAAATAAAAAAACAGGAACTACCAGAGTGAAACTACACATACGAAACATACTGCTTATTTCGGTGTTACTATCCATATTGTGTGGGTGTGCAAGTCGCAAAAAGAATACAGCACAGACACGAATGTATCATGCCTTTTTCGCAAGATACAACACATATTACAACGGTAATGTAGCGTATAAGAAAGCAAAAGATAATCAAATTAAACAACACAAGGACAACTATTTGGAGCAGTTGCCATTGCTGATTGTAAGCGATAAGAAGACCCGCTCTATAGGATCGTCGGAGTATGACCGTGCAATAGAAAAAGCACAAAAGGCTATAAAGAACCACTCCATTAAAAGAAAACCACGTCGAAAAGCAGGAGAAAAACTTACAGCAAAGAAAAAGAGGTTCTTTGCGCAAAAAGAGTTTAACCCGTTTTTGTGGAAAGCATGGATGATGATGGCAAATTCCTACTTTGAGAAGGGGGAATTTACCGAAGCGGCAAGTACATATATTTACATAACCCGCCTTTACGAGAATAATCCAAAAGTGATGGCAATGGCACGTATTGGACTTGCAAAGTGCTACACCGAGATGGACTGGTTATACGAAGCCGAGGACCTCATATCGAGAATACGCCGCGACAGTGTACCCGAGGCACAAGAACGTGAACTTGCACGTGCACAAGCAAACCTTTTGATAAAGCAAGAGAGATATGACGAAGCACTTCCCTTGTTAGAGAAGGCTATAAAGAGGAAATCGACTGCACTCGAAAAAGCACGTGAATATTATCTTATGGGGCAATTGTATCGTGAAACAGGAGATAATGTTGCTGCATTCAAGAGTTTCGGTAAAACAATTTCCAAGAATCCACCATACGAATTAGAGTTCAATGCAAGAATAAGACAGACCGAAACGGTAACCAACGAAGATAAAAAGAAGATAATTCGTTCGTTAGAACGAATGTTACGGTCGCCTAAGAATAAAGAGTACATTTCGCAACTACACTATGCCATAGGCAACCTACACATGAGTTCAAAAGATACAATAGAGGCCATTAAGTCGTACGAAACAGGTGTTGCCGAAGGTGCAAGCAGTGGTTACGGTACTGCAATGTTGCATCTGTCACTTGCAAAAATATATTGGGAGCAAGAGCGTTTCTCAAAATCAGATGCCAACTACAAAAAGGCTATAAACATGATTGACAAGGAAAACGATGATTATGAACTACACAAACATCGTTCCGACGTTCTTCCCGGTCTTGTACCGCATACCGACATTATAGAAGAGAATAGTGAATTGCTCTATTGGGCATCGCTAAGCGAGGAGGCTCTATTGCCACTCATCGACAAAAAGATTGAGTTTGCCAAATGGGAAGAGGAATTACGCAAAAAAACAGAAAAGAAAGAGAAAAAAGAGGCTTCAGGTGCGGCATCGGGGGACCTATCTGCTGCCGGCACAACCGCAAGTATGACCATTGCCGACAAGAATGAGCAACAACTGTGGTACTTTTACAACCCTCAGTTGGTAGCAAAAGGGATAAAAAGTTTTACCGACACTTGGGGCAACCGAACATTGAAAGATTTTTGGCGATTAAGCAAAGAAAATATATCTTTTGCCATACAGGACAGCACGCAAAACGATAGTACAGACATAGCAATTGGCAGTGATTCATTAGGAATAGCATTATCCGACTCATTAGGGATGGAAGAGATAGCAGAGGACACCTTGTCTACCGACCCGACAACACGCGAATACTACTTGCAAAGAATTCCGCAAACCGACGAGGCTAAAGCGGAAATGCATACGGCACTCAGTGATGCACTTTTCAGTTCGGCTCTGATTTTTGAGGAGAAACTTGGAGACAAGAACCTTGCTTTATCCTATTGGGAGCGTCTTGTAAACGAATATCCCGAATATAAAAACATGTCGGATGTTTACTATCATCTGTATCTGTCTTGCTCGCGCTGGGACGAACCGGAAAAAGCAGAGTTGTATCGTAACCTGCTACTTACCACCTACCCCGACAGTACTGTATCAATTAAGATTCAGGACCCCGACTTCTTTGAGAGTATTGCTGTTAAGGAGCATAAAGAGGATTCTATTTATGCAGAAAGTTACGAACTGTTCAAAAAGCAACTATACACACAGGTAATTGAAAACAGCAGTTATGCCGAAAAGAAATATCCTAAAGGCAAACATCGTGCCCGTTTTATGTTTATAGATGCTATGTCAAAACTCTACAATGGGCAAGATGAAGAGGCTCTGACAGCGATTGAGAGCCTTGTAAAGGAGTTCTCCGATGAGGAGATAACAGCAATGGCACAGGAGGTTTCCACAGGAGTAAAAGAGGGACGTCTGCTAAACAGTGGAATATCACTCTCAATTTGGGAACGTCGAAGCGATGGAACAATTAAAGGAGACATGGACAGTGTACCTGCTTTCAGCAGTGAACGTAACGAACCCTACTATTTTATTTTGGCATATCCCAACGACTCGTTAGATGAGAAACGCCTGCTATTTGAAATGGCACGTTACAATTTCTCGCGCTACATGGTACGCAATTTTAAGATGGAGTTCAACAAACAAACTGCAATCACCATGTTGGAGATAAAAGAGTTCCTTAACTTTGACGAGGCATTTGTTTACAGAAAACAACTATATTCAAATGGCGAGATGGCAAAACTGCTCGAAGGAATAAATGCCTTCATAATATCAAAATCGAACCTCGATTTATTATTGAACTATTATAGTTTCGATGATTACAGAAAATTCTACGAGGAGAATCTACAAAATATTCCGGAACCGGAAATTGATGGATATACTCTCGAGGAACCCGATTATGAACTTACCGAAGAATAGTAAAACAGAACGTATGACATACAAACTGCTTTGGGCCGATGATGAGATAGAACTGCTGAACGGTCATATAATTTTTTTACAATCAAAAGGCTATGAGGTTACAACTGTAACTAACGGCTTAGATGCAGTAGAAGCATGTAAGAACGACACGTTCGACCTGGTTCTGCTCGACGAAAACATGCCGGGTTTAAGTGGTTTGGAGACACTCATACAGATTAAAGAGATTCTGCCTGCAACACCAATAGTAATGGTTACCAAAAGCGAAGAGGAGGATATTATGGAAGAGGCTATAGGTTCAAAGATAGCCGACTACTTGATAAAGCCGGTAAATCCAAGCCAAATACTATTGTCTCTTAAGAAGAACATTCACAAAAAAGAGATTGTTACCGAGAAGACCAACAATGCATATCAGCAAAATTTTGGAAAACTCGGCATGCAGATATCTGAATCATTGAATATTGAAGATTGGATTGATGTCTACAAAAAGATTGTCTATTGGGAATTTGAACTTGAGAATGCCGATAATAGTATGCACGAGATGCTACAAGCGCAGAAGAGTGAAGCAAATTCAATGTTTGCACGATTCATTAAGAAGAATTATCTTAATTGGATGAGTAGCGACAGGGACAAACGCCCATTAATGAGCAACGATATATTCCGCGAATATATATTTCCGCTAATAGACCGTGGTGAAAAAGTTTTTCTTATTGTCATAGACAATTTCCGTTACGACCAATGGAAGGTTCTTGCAAATGAGATTGGCGGAATGTTCACAATAGAGGAGGAGTTATACACCAGCATTCTGCCTACAGCGACACAATATGCGCGAAATGCAATATTTTCGGGATTGATGCCATCACAAATCAAAAGCATGTTCCCACATCTATGGGTAGACGAAGAAGAGGACGAAGGTAAGAACCTTAACGAAGAGGCTATGATAGAGACACAGATTGCACGTTACCGTCGTAAAGACAGTTTCTCGTACAACAAAGTATTGAATTCTTCGGCGGCAGATAAATATTTGGACTCCATAAATAACCTTTCGGGCAATAACTTGAATGTTCTGGTAATGAACTTTATAGACATGCTATCGCATGCACGAACAGAATCTATGATGGTTAGGGAACTTGCATCGAACGAGGCTGCATACCGTTCAATAACCCACTCATGGATAAGACATTCGGCAATAACACGTTTATTTAAGTATCTTGCCGAAAGTAACTACACAACAATTATAACTACAGACCACGGTAGTGTTCAAGTAAACAGTCCTACAAAAGTTGTAGGCGACAAGAACACCAACACAAACCTCAGATACAAACTCGGCAAGACACTCAGTTACAATCCAAAAGAGGTATTCGAAGTAAAAGAACCGTCAAAAGCATTTCTACCTGCTCCCAATATAAGCACAAGTTATATATTTGCAACAGGAGAGAACTTCTTTGCTTACCCAAACAACTATAACCACTATGTTTCATACTATAAGGATACGTTCCAACACGGAGGTATCTCTTTGGAGGAGATGCTTATACCGATAATAACAATGCGTCCAAGAGGTAAATGACCATGAAAGAAAAAATTATTGAAATAGCAACTCTTGCCGACTACCCCACTGCGGCAAAACAATTCATAGATAACATGCAAGATAACCATATCTTTGCATTCTATGGCAGAATGGGAACCGGTAAGACAACCTTTATAAAAAGTATATGTGAAGAGTTAGGTGTGCAAGACACCATAAACTCCCCTACATTCGCCATTGTGAATGAATATGAGGATGCTGACGGCAATACCATATATCATTTCGACTTCTACAGGATAAAGAGCATTAGCGAGGTGTATAACATGGGATACGAAGAGTATCTCTACAGCAATGCCTACTGTTTTATTGAGTGGCCTGAACTGATAGAGGAGTTACTACCCCAAGAGACTGTAAAAGTATACATTGAAGAGGGTGATACAGGAGAACGCAAAGTGAAGATTGTTTCAGAAAAATAGTTTACTATGAAGATTAACGCAAATGCATCGGGGACAAGAACCATAGAGATTAGCGAACAGTTGTTCCTGACAGTAAAAAAATATTCTTTGTTTGAAAGAATAGCCAACAGCATTGGAGTTATTGACGAAGATGTTCTGGAGAAACTACGTTGTACGGTACGTTCACTGATTGCGTCGCAAGAAGAGGATTCTAAAGCATTGTTGGAACTTGCTTTAGTATTATACAACGACAACATGAAAGCATTGGGACTTAACAACCTTATTGAAGCATATAACAATTGGTTGGCAGAGCAACCCACTGAAGACAAACCTGCAGAAGAGGTTTCCAATGAGTAACTACAAAGCAACAAATTGGTTACCTACAACACGCAAGGAGGCCCAAATGCGTGGTTGGGGAGAGTTGGATGCGATAATAATAAGTGGTGATGCCTATGTAGACCACCCATCGTTCGGTGCGGCAGTGATAGGACGATTGCTAGAGGCAGATGGGTTGCGCGTAGCAATTGTTCCACAACCAAATTGGCAGGACGACCTACGTGACTTCAAGAAGTTGGGACGCCCACGTCTGTTCTTTGGTATCTCGGCAGGATGCATGGATTCCATGGTCAACAAATACACTGCTGCCAAACGATTCCGTTCCGAGGATGCATACTCACCAAATGGCAAACATAGTATGCGTCCCGAATATGCCACTACGGTATATTCAACAATACTCAAAGAATTATTCCCCGATTCAGTGGTTGTAATAGGTGGCATTGAGGCATCCATGCGTCGTTTTACCCATTACGACTACTGGCAAGACACACTTAAAAAGAGTATACTTGTAGAGAGCAATGCCGATATACTTGTGTATGGTATGGGTGAACAACCAATATTGGCAATAGCAAATGCTTTACAAAAGGATTTAGAGCAAAGTAAAGCAGAATATATGTCGGTAAACAGAGCAAGAGAACTGGTTACCGATATAAGACAAACCGGATATATCATTAATAAGGAAGAGATAACACTCGACCAAGAGAATGACAAATTACTACATTCACACTCCGAGTGTCTTAAGAACAAGGAGATGCAGGCAGCAAACTTTCTTTCTATTGAAAAAGAGTCGAACAGAGTAAATGCAAAACGACTAATACAGGAGTATGACACAAGGTATGTTGTAGTCAACCCACCCTACCCTACAATGACCACCGAGCAACTCGACCGTAGTTTCGACCTGCCATATACACGCCTGCCACACCCAAAATACAATGGAAAAAGAATTCCTGCCTACGACATGATAAAATTCTCGGTGAATATACACAGAGGCTGTTTCGGTGGTTGTGCATTCTGTACCATTTCGGCGCATCAAGGAAAATTCATTGCCAACCGCAGTGAGCGCAGTATTTTGAACGAGGTTAAGGAGATATGTAAAATGCCCGATTTCAAGGGTTACCTTTCCGATTTGGGTGGACCATCGGCAAACATGTACATGATGCACGGAAGAAACGGTGAAATATGTGCAAAGTGCTCACGCTCGTCGTGCATACAGCCAAAGATATGTCCAAACCTTAATACAGACCACACAGCATTGTTAAACCTGTACAAAAAGGTAGACGCTATTCCACAGATAAAAAAGAGTTTTATTGGTAGTGGAGTAAGATACGACATGCTCCTACACAAGAGTGGTAACAAAGATATTGATAATGCAACAGAGCAATATACCGAAGAACTGATAAGAAACCATGTGAGTGGACGTTTGAAAGTTGCTCCGGAACATACAAACGACGCTGTACTGAAGTTAATGCGCAAACCATCGTTCAAGCAATTCCATGAGTTCAAGCGCATATTCGACCGTATTAACAGTAAATACCACTTAAAGCAACAGATTATCCCCTATTTCATAAGCAGCCATCCCGGCAGCACAGTGGAGAGCATGGCAGAATTGGCGGCCGAGACCAAACAGATGAACTTTCATTTGGAACAGGTACAGGATTTCACCCCGACACCCATGACAATGGCAACAGAGATGTATTACACCGGTATTAACCCAGAAACGAAGGAGAGTGTATATTGCGCACGTACAATGCGGGATAAAGAGGCGCAAAGAATGTTCTTTTTTTGGTACAAGCCCGAAGAACAAAGAAGCATCCGTAACATTCTAAGAAAGATGGGACGTAACGACCTACTGAAGAAGTTAAACCTATGATATAAAAATATAAACAGCCAATTGGCTGTTTATATTTTTATATGGAGAACTTCTACTCTTCAACGGGTTCAAAATCCTCTTTTGTTACACCGCACATAGGACATACCCAATCCTCGGGAATATTTTCAAATGCGGTACCGGGTTCTATTCCCGACTCCGGGTCGCCAATTTCGGGGTCATAAACCCACTGGCACACTGTACAAACATATTTCTTCATAGTCTCAAGTTTTTTAAAATTTATAAATATAACACAGTTTCGCTGTTGTTTGTTCTATCTTAATTATATTAGTTTATCTCTTTCATGGCAGATAACGTTCCATTATAATACGCATACCCTCTGATGCTCCGGCTTTAATTGCCACTACATTACGATTGGTATTCACTGGCACATCGTTTGGGTCTATGAGATACACCGGCACTGTACGTGGTACATAATTAAGCAATCCTGCTGCCGGATATACATTTAACGACGTACCTATAATAATAAACATATCGATGTTATTTACAGCCTGCACTGCATCCTCGATACGTGGTACTGCTTCACCGAACCAAACAATAAACGGACGCAATTGTGAACCATCGGCACACATATCTCCTAACTTTATGTATGGCTCCTCGGGCAATAATTCACGCACATATCGCATGTCCTGCGAATTACGCGAGGAACAGACCTTTGTAAGTTCACCATGCAAATGTATCACATTGGTGGAACCGGCACGTTCATGCAGGTTATCGACATTTTGCGTTATAACACACACGTCATAATCTTTTTCCAGAGCGGCAACAAGAATATGTCCCTCATTGGGCTTTACTGTTGCCAATTCACTACGACGTATATTATAAAACTCAAGGACCAAAGAGGGGTTGGCAATGAACCCTTCGGGAGTGGCAACCTGCTCTACAGGATATTTATCCCACAGACCACCGCCACCTCGGAATGTGCCTAAACCACTTTCAACACTCATGCCGGCACCGGTTAGAATTGCTATCCTCTTTTTAATCATATCGCTATTATAAAAATATCGGGGGAAATTCCCCCGATATGTAGTTATCACTCTTTAGAACCGGAGGCGTCACCAGATGCATCGGGAGTTTCGGCAGGAACATCAACTTCATCGTCTTCCCCAGGTGTTACAACTCCTTCATCTGTTGTTGTGTCACCACTACCGTTCTCTGTATCTTCACCATCATTGTTGCCATTATCCGGAACACCGGGGAGAGGAATCTCAATATCTACCGGCAATGGCAAATACCAATTCGCTTCATCGGATAAGATTCCGTAGAGATTATCATCATACTCAAAGACGCTCTCTGTAGACTCCGAACGATAAGGAACAGTATTGCTATACTCACGTGCTGCAACTCGTTTGGCAAGAGCATCCTTATCACCGGTAGCCTTTGCTATACGTATAAGGTCGGTGAAACGATATCCCTCAAATGCAAACTCCATAGCCAACTCATCAACAATGAGGTCGGTAATATAGTTCAATGAGTCTTGACGTGTTACCTCGCGATTGAATGTTACATTTTCGCCCTCTTCTTTCAAGAAACCATAGTAACGTGCAATACATGTATCGGTAAGCGCATAATATTCATTGTACTCCGAAGGACCTGAACCACGAGAGTGCATTCCTTCGTTTACTTCAAATGCAGGATCGGTAAAATCGAATATAATAGAGTCGCCATACACCTTGGTAACATAAATAACTTCTCCTGCTTCATCAACCTTAGGCTCACCATCTTCGCCAAGTACAGGTTCTGTGCTATATACAGGGTTATTTATGATTGTATACTTGTATGTATTCCAATCGTTATCGGTGTTATCGTCGTACAATCCCTCTTTCAATGTACTCATAGCCATCTCAAGAGCACCATGTGCACCACTGCGCGCCATTCCAAGAGCAGCCTCAGCCAAACG
Organism: uncultured Bacteroidaceae bacterium; assembly: GCA_964512955.1. GTDB lineage: Bacteria > Bacteroidota > Bacteroidia > Bacteroidales > Bacteroidaceae > HGM04593. Next base: position 51,029 of record CAZEKX010000002.1, on the reverse strand, counting down.
CATGTAAAGATGTTCTGCACGATATAATCTCACATAATTTGTAAACTCATTACGACCGGAATGTCCTGTAAGTTCATCATTATTTATAGAGTGCGATGAGAGATTATGCTTATTTATAATACCGGTATAAACAGAGTTTGTAGTATTATCTGTTTCAATCGATGTTGTAGCCAAAATACGCAAATCACCTGCAAAATCGACATTAGGATTATAGTAAAGATTATAATCGCTTGTAGTTGCATCTTTCTGACGATACAATGTTGTCTGTCTGCTACTTATGGCAGCAATTCCGGGAGAAGAGACAACCTGATGACCACCGATAGAATTTACAGGAGCAAAGATTGTAGGCAACTCTGAAACTGTACCTTCCCATACAGACTGACTCATGGGAACAAGGAACAGACTGTTCGACTTTGTTACAGCCTCTGCGTTGAAATTTGCAGAGAAACCATCTGAGATATTACCCTCATCACTTGTATAAGAAAGACCAAACTCTTTATCTATAAAGTGATTATCATAAATCATCTTATAGTAATACTCTGCAGCCTTTGCATAATCACCCATCCACAGGTTCAATTCACCCAACAGAAGACGAATGGGTGGGAACAATTTACTGGTTTGGATAGCCTTTCCATCTCCACTCTGTATACCACTCCAGTAGGGCATAGGATAAACTCTTGGATTCTCAAACGGAGTAAGTTCCTTTATAAGTTCCTGAGCAACTTCTGTTATATCATAATACTTGCTTTCATCTGCTAAAATCGCTTTCGCTGCAGAATGAGTTCGTATAGGTTCTGTGAAATAAGGAACTCTGCCATAGTTCATTGCAAGTTGCATATATGTCCATGCACGAATACTCTGTACTGCGACATATTCACGCAATACCAACTTCTCATTTTCACGTATAAGAGTTGTATCGGCACGGTCCAAGAATAGGTTACAGTTATTGATAATGGTATAGTAATCCTTAACTGCAATATACTTATTATCGGAATCGTATGTAAAGTTCGACAACTCTTGAATATCGAAGACAGCCTTTGTTGGGTTTACAGATACAAGATCTCCACGTAACTCACCAAGCAAAACCTGACGATCGGCTACATTTTGAACACTCTTTAATATACCCAACACCGAATATACTGAGTCGCCGAGGGTAAGGTCGCCGTACTCATAAATAACGCGTTCAGAATCGACATTGAGCATATCCTCGCATGAGTTAAGAGTCAAGGCTCCACTCAGCAAGATACACAAGGTATAAATAATTGACTTTTTCATATTTATAATATTTTTTCCGAATAGTTCGAAACTTATTTTTCATCCCGAACTATTCGGGTTTTGTTCATTAGAGATTAACCTTTACGCCAAGATGGAAACTGCGACTCTGGGGGAGCCAGCCTGCATCAACACCCTGATACAACACATTATTACTTATAGAAGTCTCGGGATCGTTACCCAAATACTTTGTCAATGTAAGAAGGTTTTCAGCAGCACACCAAACGGTTATACCTTGCAACCAACTGGTAGACACAGGAACCTTGTATGACAACTGAACGTTCTTCAGTTTCAAATATGAACCATCTTCAATCCAACGGTCCGAGAAACGAGCATTACCCATGGGGTCGCCATAAACGGCACGTGGAGTAGAGGTTTGCATTCCGTCTAAAGACCAACGGTTCAACATTGCAGTAGTTTGGTTGAAGAAGTTACTTCCACTCTCGAGTTGCTGACGGTAGTAGTTATATACATCGTTGCCCACAGAGTAGTTAAGACCTACATTCAACTGCCAGTTCTTATATGTAAACTTCGTAAAGATATTACCATAGAAGTCGGGATTGGGATCACCGATTATGGTTTTGTCTGCATCACTGATACAACCAACACCGTCGGTCTGATCGATATCTACAAAACGGATATCACCTGCCTGGAAGTACTCTTTTGCACCTGTTGCATCCTTTTGATACAACTGCAATTCAGCAGCCTGTTCCGAAGAGGTAATTACACCCTGCGTCTTATAACCATAGAATACACCTACGGGTGAACCTACCTGTGTAAGCACCTCTGCACCATAAACCTTTGTGGGCTCTATCTGTTCATCAAGAGATGTTATCTCGTTTTCATAGTGTCCTACAGATGCACCCAATTCCCATTGGAAGTTTGCTGTATTAATAACTTTTGCAGTCAAAGCAACTTCGAAACCGGTGTTCTCCATTTCGCCACTGTTACTCCAATAAGTATTCATACCGGCAACAAAATCGTATGCTTTAGGAACGAGCATATCGGTTGTCTTCGATTTGTACCAGTCGAAAGAGAAACCTATACGGTCGTTAAAGAGAACAGCATCCAAACCTACATTAAAGCGTGATGTTGACTCCCACTTAACACCGTCGTTTTCTACATTACCTATTTGAATACCCATTTTATCACCCTGATATTTCACTGTTTCAAGATAACTGCGAGCGGCATAGAAATCTATAGCATCATTACCTGTTACATCGTATCCGGCACGTAATTTAAGAGAGTTGATAGGTTTAACATTAAACCAAGACTCCGATGAAAGTAACCAAGCAGCCTGCACAGATGGGAATATACCCCATTTTACACCACCTAGTTTAATACCGCCGTCGGCATTCTTACCAAAGCGCGATGATGTCTCCATGGAAGCAGAGGCTTCAATGAAGTAACGTGTTTTGTAGTTATATGCCAAATGTCCATACCATGCAAGGTTTGCCCACACATTATCATCACCGGTATTTGTTACATAGTCGTAGTCGGCACTAATGTTCACTGCCTTGTCGTTACCGGAATTGGCAGCCTCGAGGAAGTTATTGTCGAAACTGAAATTGGTATAACGGAAACCAAGTAGGACATTCAGACTATGAGCACCCATAACCTTGTTCCAACGTACTTGTGTATCACTGGTAACTTGTGCCTCTTTACCAAACGACGAAGATATCCAGTTACCGATACGTCCAAGGTTTTCGGCATAGAATTGCTGATAAGTATTAGGAGTTGCATAAGGCAAATAATACTTCTCATTCATTCTGTGCAATGAATAGTTAAATACCTCGGTTATTTTGAATTTACCCAAAGTGAGTTCAGGTGCAACTGTAATACCGAAATGTGTATACTCTTGTTCATTCTTATTATCACCGGCACCGACAGACAGAATAGTCATGGGGTTATACAACGAATTGTTGTTGTATGATGAACCGGTATATACATCAAGAGCATATGTATCCGAAGTATCGTATGTACTGGTAGGATTACCATACATATCGAACTTGTATGGGCTTAGGAATGGTGATTTCACCATAGCGATGAAACCGGGTGCAGAGACCGGGTACGATGTAAAATCGGCTCCTATTCCATCATCGAGCAGTTCACGTGCAACACGACTATACGAAATGTCGAAACGTGTCTTAAGATTATCGGAGAAAACAATATCCGAGTTAAATCGTATATTCAAACGGTTGAATGAGTTCTTCTCGAGAGTACTCTCTGCATCACTATAACCTAATGAGAAGTTATACATGGCAACATCATCACCACCCTCAACATTAACTTTATAATTCTGTCCTATAGCCTCGCGATATATGTAACTTGCCCAATCGGTATTGTTATGATACAGATTATAGTAATAGTAATCCTTATTGCTTTGTAAGAAAGGATATTGTGTCGTTTGACTATTATTACCATTCTTTATTGTACCTATAAGTTCGTTGGCGTATGTACGATACTGCTCGGCATTCATTACATCGGGAAGAGTCGGTTGCAATGTTACAGAACCGTAGATATTGGCTGTAATACGTGTAGCCATACTTTTTCCTCGTTTGGTATTGATAAGTATTACACCATTAGCAGCACGAGTTCCGTATATAGCAGTACCGTTCTTCATTACCTCGACACTTTCAATATCCTGCATATCTATTGCCGACAAGATATTGTTATATGCACCAAGATGCAATGCCGAAGAATTCTCCTGTGTATCGAGTATCAAGCCATCAACGACAACCAGGGGTTGTGTATTGGCATTCAAAGAGTTTATACCACGGATAAACATAGCCGCACCTATACCCGGAGTTCCCGAACGCATGATTGTACGTATATCGGCACCAAGTTTGTTCTGGATATCGGAGTCTATTGTAAGCGAGGGAGATACCTCTACATCGAAACCATTACTTGCGATGACCTTTATATCATCGTTATATGTAGATGTAAAGTTTTCGGTGTAAAGACGCACATTAATAACATCCTTACCGGCAACAGCACGTTGCACCATTCCATACTCGGGAGTAGAGAACGATAGAAGTGTAACATACTTGGGTACGTTCAGTTTATAGTTACCGTCGGCATCGGTCATTGTTGTAACACGTAAATGTCCGGTTCCTTGCACACGTACACCCGGCAGGGGTGTGTTTGTGGCAGCATCGTAAACAGTACCGGTAATGGTACGTGTCTCCGCTGTTGCTTTCTCTTTTTCAACTGCAACAGTATCGCTTGAGGTATAACCGCATAACGTGGTTGCCGTAGTTGAAATTGCCGGTAACATCAACATTGCAAATGTTACCATCGATTGCATAAATTGTCGCATATACATAGTTATTTTATTTTTCTTCATAACAAAAATCATTCTAACTCATCATCGGCAACAGGTTCAAGAATGATACAGTCCAAACGGAATGTACGATCCAAGTTGGGGTCGGGTCCCCACCACATTTCATAATCTTCATCTGCATCAAACTTCAGTCTTAACTTAACTGTTGTCTCTTCGTCGGTATAACCAAACTCACTGAAGTTGAATTTGATTTTTGCCGGTTCACGCAAAGAGGGGTTATAACCGTTCTCCTTATCTTTGTTTACATCGAAGAGATATACACTGTCAATACGTGTAGGGTCTATAACCAATCCATGTATCTTTTCGGTCTGATAGAACGGAGTTACACTGTTTCCCTCGGACAATGATGCCAAAATACGTGTAGACTTAATTTCCTCGGGGTTCATCTTTTTATCTGTTATATTTGCGGGAACAAATACAAGACGTACATTATATGTTGCAGACAAAGTATTGGGAATTGTAAATATAACCTCGGGTGACTCATATTCCGAAGTAGGAGATACCTGTAAATATGTTTCACCGGAGATTGTACCCTCTATATTCTCATTCTTTGCGAGTTTGCTGACATATCTGTTGGTTGGAATGGTGTTAAGTTTTTGATATGTATAACCATTGGCATTTTCGGCCTCAACCTTTATTGTATCATGCCAGATATCGTAACTGCAGAAATTATAGTTTTCTTTAATATGTATAGTACCATTCGACAACTCCTTGCTATCGATGACACCATCCATAAGTTCGTTCTTTGCAAATTTACGACGTACAACTTTATAAGCATTACCGTAATATTTAAAGGTAGACATAAGCGAATCGGCATGCACCTTCTTGGAAATCTGCTCATTATTATTAAATACAAGATTATTACACAACATCTTGCGTGCATATAAATATTGCAATGAGTCGTAGTACTCTTGCTCCGCTTCAGTTATGTTGGCAGGAAGTCTGAAGTTGTAATATCCGGTAGTTTTTTCAACCATTTCGTCCCATACCTCGTTTGTAATGGCAAACATTGTGAATGTAGAGTCCTCTACGTCAATTTGTCCAAAACCATTGGTTCTTTTATCGTAAGTATTATCACTGAACCAGAAATTGGAGTTTACGAAAGCACTTGCAGAATCGAGATAGGTAACCTCACCGTTTATAGTAGGACCAACGATAGCCGAACCCGGTTCAAATTCTCGAACATTATGAGAATATAGGAATTCTGCCATATGACTTATACGTTCATCTTGAGCAAGATACTCCCAAATATTCACTTTATATACAAGTGCTTTTTCGAGTTTATGCAAAATACCGTTACTAAAACGAATGTTATACTCGTTTGTAGACAAAGGAACATTGTCGAATGTATAATTTGCACTATTACCTGAGAAATTAATAACTTTTTTGTTCAACAAAAGGATATTGTTATTTTCGGGTAAAGTTCCATTTGCAGGATGCAAATAGTTACTCATGTGTGCTTTTACAAAACGCTCGAGTACATAATCGCGACGATCGTTCTCTATTTCAGCAAGCAATGAATCCTTATTGAAAGTTCCATCGACGGGAGCCCACAATGTATATACACGTGTTTGATTCAAGAGAGAATCGGCACAACCACAAGCCTCAACTACTTCGTAGAAATCGTGCAGATTACTATCTTCTGCCTTTATTGCGTCTAAGAGTGTCATAGTAGGATTCAATAATCCTTTATCGTCGTAATGTTCATCCCAATCATCATTACACGATGTGGCGAAGAACATTGCACCAACCAATGCCACTCCTGTCAGAATTCTAAGTTTAAACTTCTTATTCATATTCAAATATGTTTTATTTTACTTTTATAACCATTACAAAAGCAATGATCTCTAAGTATCTGTTTTTACACTCTTACTTATAAATATCTTCTATTACTGCTGTTGAATAGATTCTGACCTTTCAAATGCCGGATTCTGTTTAAGCAACGGATTTATGTCTATTTCTCTTTCTGATATAGGGAAGAAAAGAGCATCTATCGACGACAACTTGTTCTTTACGGCACCTGTGTTAGATGTCAATTTATCGGCAACAAAAAGGATGTTTGCTGTAGTTTTCTCTCTTAGAGCCTTACGAACCAAGTCGTACCAACGTTTTCCTTCGAACGACAATTCGCGCAAACGCTCATCGAGTACCAAACCATGCATACCTTCGGGTGTTTTATAAGCATTACCTTGTTTCAACGCCTCTTTCTTCTTTATTATAGAACGGTCGTTCACCGCCTTTACAAGTTCAAAGGATGCTTGCAAATCTGTCTCTGAAGCAGAAGAGAGCAAAGTCAACGCCTCGGCTTTCATTAACATTACATCGGTTTTACGATAGAATATCCAATTGGCATCACATTTAGAACTCTCACGGAAAGAGCCTTTAATCACACCGTCTCTTTCGGTAGCGGCAGGTGATGATTCTGCAACATATTTTGCAACACGTATCTCCTCTTTTTTGTCAGAGCCTGCAGTGGTACCGCCTGCCGTAATTTTTGCGGCTGTGGTATATGAGCATACGCGCAGGTCGTCTTGTTTTGTACCATATTTCGATGACCCTTCACTTACAAATGCACGGGTAACACACAACTGTCCGGCAGCATCGGGACGACCAAAGAAATACATGAGTTGTCCGTTTACATTCTTATCCTCATCGAACTGCAACTCAAAGATTGATTCCAACATAGAGTTACCATAACCAAAAATTGAGTTGTATGCACGACTTGCTCTAGTCTTATTAACATCGGGTTCCTCATCATTAACCTCAAGATAGTAGGGGTTTTCTGTACCGGGACCCATCTCGGCAAGTTCTGTACTTCTGTTTGACTCCTCATATTCCGTAACCACGTATCTGTTCATTGCATCTATAACAGAGTCGCAATTCTCGATACATATACGATAATAATCATCCTTGTTACCGGGTACTACACCTTCGGGCAGTTCTTCACCTTCGCAATAGGTTGCAAAAGCAGCCTGCCAAAGAGCAACATCGGCTTTCATAGCACGTACCGCATTACGAGTTATACGACCATAGTTACTGGTATATTTTGAATCGGGATAACCACCTGAGCGCATAACCAATTTTTCGGATCTTTTAAGGTCGTTCATTATACTGTCGAGAGCAACCAAAGGATGTACCTGAGGATAATCGGGCAACTCGCTATCATTGAAACTTGCTTTGTACGACAAAGGTATATCGCGGAATGTACGCACAAGATAGAAATGCGACAATGCACGAATTGCATACATCTCACCTAAAATTATATCCAAATCACCTTCTGTAAAGTTAGGGTCTCTATCGGGCACCAACGGAGCAAATTCCAATACATAGTTTGCATAGTTTATGGCCCTATAGAATGTACTCCAACTACAATATTCGTTGTCGGACATAAGGTTAGCCTCTACAATGTATTTGAGTTTTTGTGCTGTTGTAGAGGTAATATTCAAGTTATCGGCACGTAGTTCGCCCCAAACAATATATCTTGAAATTGCATCATCGGAAAGTAATTCCAGATATGTTGCGGCAACCATGCCATTAACGTCATCTGCAGTCTGCCAATATCTCTCATGAATAACGGCATTTGTCGGATAAACAGTCAAATAGTCGGTACACGAAGTAAAAAGAGTACCAAAACCCAGTACTGTCAAGAAGAACGACTTTAATATATTATTTATCTTTTTCATAATAAAACTCCTTTATACTATTTAGAAACCGACATTAAGAGATATTGTGTATGAACGTGAACGCGGTGTTCTTGCATTGTCATACGCAACACCCTCACTAGAGTTAATTGAGATATCGGGGTCGATACCGGTATACTTCGACCAGTGTGCAAGGTTATCGGCAGAAACAGAGAGTGCAAGAGTCTTCAGACCGAGTGTCTTCTCCAACCATTTAGGTTCGAAACTATATGAAGCCTGCAAATAGGAGAAACGCAGGTATGAAGCGTCCTCAACATATCTGTCGCTACCCAAAGTATTGTATCCTGCATTGTAAAGAGCACGAGGTATCCATGTGATATCACCATCTTTACGCCAACGCCAGTTCACTGCAAAACTTTGGTTGTTGTTTGAACGCATACTCTCTACACCCAAACGTGCCATGTTGACAACGTCGACATCCCAACGGAATGCAAAGTTGGTTTTAAGAGTGAATCTCTTATAATTAAATGTAAAACCAAAACCACCTTGCGCTTTAGGGTTAGAGTTTCCAAGGTATACCAAGTCTAACTGGTTAATTTGTCCATCGTGATTAATGTCCTCGTAAATTGCATCACCACCATTGAATTTGTACGTCGATGTTCCGTCTTCATTATTATAGAACAATACCATACGCTTTGGTGTACCGTCGGCATTGTAAACGACTTTGCCGGCTGCATCATAAACGATAGGACATGTTCCGTTACGTCCTGCCTCTGCCTCACTCAAAGCCTTCTCCCAATTTTTATAACTGTAACGGTAAACACCTTTATAACGGAAGCCATAGATAGAACCGATGGGGTTACCTACCTGAATACGACCTAAATAGTATCCATCATTGGGAGATGTATATTCAGGATTACGTTGGTCAAGAACAGCCTTCTCCATTGATGTTATCTCATTGAAGTTTTGACCGATATTGAAATATGCCGAAACAGAGAAATCTTTGTACACCTTTATTCTTGTGGTACTTATATTCAATTCCCAACCGGTATTTTCGAGTGAACCGGTATTTTTGTACTTCAATGTTTCGTAACCACTGGATGCAGGTATAGGATAACCCGATTGTAACTGTTTAGATGTAGTACTCTTATAATAGTTGAATGAACCGGTAATAAAGTCGTTGAAGAAACCAAAGTCGGAACCGATATTCAACTCGCGTTTATCAGTTGCGGTAAGATTACTCAAACGAATTGCCTCGGGTACAAATGCAGTCATACCCAGGTACGAACCGTTACCCATTGAATAGTTTGTATACATGAGGTAATCCTCACTGGGAGCATTACCCGACCAACCATAACTGGGACGTATTGACAACATGGAGAGTACCGGTTTCGCCCAATTCATCCAAGATTCGTCGGATATATTCCAACGTCCCGAAATAGAAGGGAATATAAGCCATTTCTTATCTTTACCAAACTTGGTACAACCATCACCACGAACCGAAAGTCCAAGGGTATATTTCGATTTATATGAGTAGTGTGCCTGGAATCCGAAACTTACATTACGGGATTGTCCTTTACCTGTTGAAGCAACAGTAAGTTCAGAACCTGCCACAGTACTGTTTATTCCATTAGGTAAGCCGTATGTCTTCTGTGATTGAGAAGTACTATTGTAAGTATACATTTCAAACTGTCCACTCATTGTCAAGTAGTGATCTTTGTTTCCTAAATAGGGAGTGAAGATAAGATTATGACGCGTGGTAAATTGCAAAGACTTATTATCATAAAGTTCTGAAACATTCACATTCTTAGATGACCAACTTTCTGAAGGTAATGAGAGTGTTGCCGGTAAATATGCCGCATTGGAAAGAGTCGATGCATTCATGTTGACCAAACCACGATACTTCAACTGAGTTTCGTTATCTTCGAGACCCAAAAGGTTATACTCCAACATAATTTGAGGGTTGATACTGTAATGCTCCTCGTTCTTCTTCGCAAGATGAGCCAATGCCACCGGGTTTCTCATATTTTTCTGGTCGCTAAGTTCTTCACTGGCACTACTCGACATCTTATAGTAGTCGGAAGTATTTATACCGTCCTGCCCCTGATGATAAACACTCATATTAGGCATAATATTCTGAGCAATACCCAATAGGTCACCGTATGAACTATAGTTCTGCTGGTTGTCTGAATATGAGAATGAGAATTCAGCCATCACTTTAATACGGTCTGAAACGTAGTAATCCAAAGACAGACGTGATGTATACTGGTCCAGTTGCTGCTTGATACTTGTACCGGTTTGATTAGCATATGTTCCCGATATACGGAATGTAGCCTTTTCACCACCACCGGAAAGATTAAGGCTGAAATCGTTACGATAACCATGTTGTGTTACCTTGTCAACCCAATCGGTGTTCTCGTTGAAATTCTGCCAATCGTACAATTCATCTGCATTATAGTTCAACTCGGGAATATCTGCACTTGCCGGATTTTGTGTAGGATTGAAGTGAGACTCCTTTAATAACATTGTGTAATCGTCTCCATTCAACAAGTTCAAGCCCTCGGCCATCCAACTATCCTTAAAAGTATATCTGAAATTGACACGTGTAGGACCGCGTTTACCACGCTTTGTCTTAATCTTAATGACACCGTTCGCACCCTTGGCACCCCACGCAGCACAAGATGCTGCATCTTTAAGAACTTCGATTGATTCAATATCCTCGGGGTTCACCGAAAGAAGTGAAGAGAACTGTTCTTCGTTAAGGTTATCCTTATCGAGGGTTTCACCTGCAGGAATAGAAAATTCAACGTCGTTAACAACGATCAACGGGTCGGCATTGGTCATATCAAGGCTGGCAGTACCACGCAAACGCATCTGTGTACCGGAACCGAGGTTACCACTACTGAACACAACATCGAGACCGGCGATTTGTCCCTGCAAAGCCTCATCGACTGTTGTAAAAGAGAGGCCCTCCATATCACTCATGGAGAATTTCTGCGTTGCCTGTGTAACCTCACGGTCCAGAATATCGAGAGCACCGTTACGGCTTACCTGTTTGGCAACAACCACAACATCTTCGAGGACATTGTCTTCAACCATCTTTACATTAAATACGGTTCTAGAACCAATCTCTATTTTTTGTGTTTTGTAACCGATATACGAAATTTCGAGACGGTTACTTGTGTTCTTGACAACCATACTGAAGTTACCCTCCATATCGGTTATGGCAGCCTCAATAATACGGTCGTTCTTGTCACGCTCAGTAACGTTTACCATCATAAGCGGACCTTCGGAATCGCTATACACATTTCCGGAAATTCTCGCACTTTTTTGAGCAAACAGGGATGTCGTACCCAAACTGCAACAAAGTACAAGTAATAATAAATGTTTTATCTTTATCATGGCTATATTCTTTATTCTATATGATTATATGTTTCGCCATCTGTTAATTAATCGATTTCGTTTCCGTTGTTATCGACTCTGACAGGATTGCCTTCGTTACCATCTTTGTCCACAAAACCATAATATGGTTCATCGGACTCATCGAGAAGTTGTTTAATGAGGTAACCATCCTCGGTTATCAACATCTTCTGGTCATTCGCATCCAATACATACTCCTCTTTTGAATAGGTTGTGGTAGAACCGGCAACAGGACGCATCAGATAACCGATACGTTTACTTACCTCTTTACCGGTAGCATCTGTTTGAACTATCTCGCCACAAGCAGCAACAAGATATTTGTTTACTTCGTCGACAGTTACATTACCTGCATTTACGGGAGCATTTGCAACAGTCATAGTATCTACAAGTTCTCCATCAGCAGCATAACGTAAGAAGTTGCCGTCATATCCCATATAAGAATTTGACAACAATGCCTTATCTATTTGATGTATTGCAGCAAATGAAGATGTGGAGATAGCAGTTGCATTTTGAGGTTGCTCACTACTACTGCTCAATAGCAAATCACGTGCCATCACATTCCATGTAATACCCTCTTTACCAGCCTCATTCATGACATAAACAGTGTTTCCTGCATCGTCGCGCAATGAGATTGTTTCAAGACCGGTTTGCGGATTTGTAGCACTCTCTACACGCAATTCCAAGAAACGACCTGTATTGAAATTGATAGATGCGGTTTCGAAGTTAGCATAGGAAGATTTCACACCGGCATTCTCGAAGGAGAAAGATTCTTTATCGACAAATATTGAATTATCCTGGAAGTGATATCGAACATAATTGTTTATCTGACGCATCATAGTTGCCGCTCTTGCAATGTTACCTGCGTTAGCCTCTGCCAAAGCATCGTTCCATGTAGGCAAACCTTTCTTATGCAATTCTTTAATTGCATCATTTGTAGGAACATATACAGAATAGTGATATGTACTAAAGAAAGGCACTGCAAAATCGAGAGGTACCTCTGCACTGCTTTCTGCCGATGCAAATATAGAGTATGCTCTTATTGAATCGAGTTGTGCATCTTCTTCAGTAACATCGGGATAAACCTTTCCTATAAATGAAGACCAACCACCGGCAGGACCTGAACATAATTTATAGAATTCGGAATAATTTGCAACATCTTTCATTCTTGCATATACCGATTTTGTCGCAGGTGTAGGGATACCTGACGGATTTGTTCCATCCAATGAGTATGTACAATATGTTACACCATTATCTTGTCCGTAAGACTCTTTTGTGTCGACTCTACGTCCCAGTTCCAATTGTTCTCCACCATAGAATGTTATTGAACCATTCTCTTTTACACATTTAATTGTAGAGTAACCTTTTGTTCTATGGTACTGGTTCTTTGTTACAGAGTCCTCAATTGCACCTATTATAATAAGGTTGTCCAATAACTCACGTGCTATGGAAGAACTTATACCGGTGCCTTCACCAACAGAATCCTCTTCTATTACATAATTATTATTTTCTACCTTAAATTTAGATTTTTTGTACCACATCTTCGCATCGGAACTTGCTGTTGCACCTTTATATTTCTTATCGTAGTGATAAGTATACATTGTGGGATCGTCCGTTTTTAATGTAGCAGGATCGTAATAAACAAAATAATCGTTATCGGGCACAATAAAACTATACTCTGCATCCATAGCCAAGAGATAGGAGTCGTACTTTTCCTGACTTATGAGGTGCTGCATTACAGACATATTGTCAAGAATGAGAGGCGGTGCCGACACCGAGCGATATTTTGCAGGACCAAACACATTATTTAATATATATATTACACCGTTATTTGCAACAATGCATGAATCCACATCACTTGGTTTTACACCTAAATCCTCATGGCTGTCATTCTGTATCAAGTCGAACTTAGAGGGCACACTGGCTACAAAAGAGTTATTCATGAGGTTCTCAACAAATGCAACGATAATATCGTTTGGAATACTATCCAACGCAGGCATTATAGAGTAAATATCGTCTGTTATCTCTACATCGGGAGCGAATCTCTCCACAAGCGAATATCCGGAACCACCCGGAGCAAAGAATTTATACATATATTCGTCCTTCGGGACAAACATTGCAGCCATATCTACCTCGGCAGCAGCTCCGGACTCGTGGAATTGATTCCATCCCGGATCGAATGGCAAGAAATTATATGTCTTGCTCGCATCCATTGTAGTTATGGGCAAGTTTCTATTATCAACACCTACTAATGTATGAGCAGTAGACTCATTAAGATAACGAAGCATGAAAACACTATCGGGTTCATTACCATAGTTGTAGATTCTATTGTACATTTCGTCTACACCGCCCTCAGTTCTTCCGTCGTGTACAGGTATTGAGAAACGGTCCAAAATGCGACTGAAAATTTTGGTTTCGGAATTACTACGCAACTCCTCTGCCATATTGGAAGGTGCTACAAGTACATCCTCCAAACGATATACATAACCGTTTTTACATATTACAGTCATTGTATCGTCGGAATAACCCTCGTATACAATTCCACTGGCAAGTACTTTATCCTGATAAATGAATGCTTCATCATCTTTACGTGTACGACCATTGAAGATTATCTGCATATCTTCATTTGTTATTTGATAATTCCTCAAATAGTCATTCAAGAAATGAACCATCATTGGTTTTGTTCCATCTAACGCCACACGCACGCCATCTTCACGGGTACGGAAACGGTCCCAATACTTGTTGTATTGAGGAAGATCGGCAGGTTTAAACAATGGAACAGAATCGACAATTGTACTTGAGGTTTCACGACGCAGACATGCTCCCTCGGCAGGAGTACCATCCGGTGTCAAGTTTGAAGAGTTCGACAACATATCGAGAAGATATGCATTGTCGAGCATTGAACTACGGAGCAACAACTTCATTTGCACCTCAGTGAGATCTTCGAAACATGTTACTCCCCAACGATTCTTGGCATAGAAACGCTCAAAAGCCGCATCATCTGCCACAAACAGGGTTTTACTACCGGTTCGTGAGAGAACATCTTTCATATCGAGACGATCAATGATCGCCATGAAATTTCGATAAGTATGTTCCCCACCCTTATCTGTCTCGTCTTGCAGGAAAGCATAAATGCTTGAACCTAACCAACCGGGTTCCTCATCGTCGTATGAATACTCATCAAAAGCATCCTGACACGACATAATGAAACTACCGGTAAAAAGCAAAGACAACGCTACAAACGTTGTACTGCAAAATTTACTTAAACGGTGTTTTAACATAAATACAAATTTTATAATTAATTTAGAATTTTCTACAACACAAAACAACACACAACCTCTAAAATAGAGACCATGTAATGTGCAAAAATAAGGCTTTTCGGGAAATGTTCAAATAAAAACGAATTATTTTATCGATATATACACTTTTTTTTCGAAAAAAGGCTTAAAAAAGAAATGGCTTTTCGCAAAAAATGCAGAAAAGCCATTTAAATACATATTTACAACTAATTAACATATAAATGATAATTTTCACATACCGTCAACAGAATATTTAACAGAGGTCTCTTCGCCACGAGCAATCTCCGCAAAACAGTGGGGAGTAAACCTCACAGGCTCCACCATAAATTCCGGAACATTATACGACCTATCGAAAAGAGGATAGAAATTTGGTGATTTCTGAGGCAAGACAAATGCCTTTGAAGGTTTGCCATCGGGAGATATATGAGCAATATACAAACGGGTATAATTGGTATCATCGCGACGGCTAGAGAAGAGTATCCAACGAGAATTACTGCTCCACGAATGATAACTTTCGGCATGTGGAGAATTCGCCTCGGTCAATGGCCAATATTTACCTGTTTGCAGGTCCTGCAGATAGAGGTCTGCATCGTGATGCCAAACATGAAAGCAACCATATTCACCAAGTGCAAAGAGCAGATAACGACCGTCGGGAGAGACACGTGGAAATGTTGCGCTCTTACCCAATTTTGTTGCGGCAAACACTGTATCGGCCTCACCGAATACGAATGTTTCGGGATTCCATGAACGACGTAATATATCGTATTTTATTTCGCGATAGCGAAGCACCTCCTCTTTCATTCGTTCGTTGGCAGTATCCAACACTTCGAAATGTGCGGAGCCATAATAGAGTGTACGACCATCGGGCGACCACCATGGGAACACCTCCAAATCTTCGTTGTCATTCACCACATTTGTAACAACATTTGCCACAGGGTTATAAAGTATTATATCGCTATAAAGGTCTTGAACTTCAACCTTATTGGGATGCTTAGTGTGGAATATCTGACCTGTTTTGTTTACCGAATATGCAACAACATCGTACACAGGATTAAATGCAGGATATACACCTGCCGAGAGTGTAGAGTCGGTATTCATATTCAGTTTAAATGCATTACCGTTATGCACAAATAGTGTTCCACCGTTTTGCTGTCTCATGTGAAACTGCATATTGTCGGTTCTATAATTTTTATAGGCATGACAATTAATGCATTGCCCTTTATCCTCGGATGACGCAAGGATATTGGTATATATAACATCTTCGTCGTAATTCGACAAATTACGCTGATTTATGGAGAGCATTTCGTAACACACATACGAGGGCTGAATTAGACGGTACGAAATATATTGGTCTATTGTGTCGGGAGAGACATAATATGAAAATGATTTATATGCGTTCCATTTATCTCCTTCACATGCATATACCTCTACATTTATCTCTTTACCAGTTGCAACCGAAAGCAACTTTTCCCACTCTTTTTGCGACGGACGGACATTGGCACCGGCAAGAACCACCTGAACGTCGTTACACGATAAACGTGTAACAAACTTATCGGCTGTATTATCTATTTTAAAGGTAAGCGGGGCTATGTTACAAGGTATTGTTACATTGGTATAGTCGGGGTAAACCGAAGGCAACTTATCTATAGTTGTATACTTTTCGGGCAACGATGGTGTACATGCTACCATGCACAATACAGATACCACGAACAGATAATTAATTGATTTTTTCATAAAACAGTATGATATGCGTTGTCTATATTAATTACTTTTTATATCACGTACAAAGAAATAGAAATACCAATATGTATCACCGAAATCATCTTTAAAATGGTGTGCAATCTCTTTCTCTTTCATTCCCTTGTAACTCTTCGCTCTCTTCATGAACGATGAGAAACGCATACGCACTCCTTCGTCTATTGGTATTTGCGATGCATCTACATTTCTATCCAGATTTGAGAACAACACAATTGCCTCTTGATAGTGAATGGGCAAACGTACCTGATTACGCCCCGACAGATAAGCCACAAGTGTATTCCAAAAGAGTTTACGGTCTTTTCGTGTCAGTACAGACATCAGTGCAGCCTCGGCATACAACGGTGGAGTATCGGTATAAAGATAAGAGGGGATATTTTTCAACAGATAGACCTCGACAAACGAGTCATCTACGTCGAGCATATCGGGGAAATGCGCCATTTGCAATGGCATAGCGAATTCAGGAACCTTCTCTATTATCTCTTTTTTATTCAGAAATTTCTCATAATGCTCTGCCCACGATTTATGGAACAGGGTATGCTTTAATATATTTATGTAACGTTCCGCGACGGTATACTCACCGGACAAAAGCATACTGCGAACAGAGTGTTTAAGATACTCAACCTTCCACCCATATTCAACCGCATTCTCGACACACCATCTATAGCAGAAGTTAAACCTTCCATAGCAATAATAGGACATCATTCCCCCTGTATGAGTAAGATGCACATTCATGGGAGCATCTATTTCGGAACTGCCATCGGGATAGGTAAACATTTCGGAACCGGCAGTACCAAGATAAAGTAAAGCAATATTTCTGTTCAAGACTATTTGTCGTGAAGGCAGTTCGGTGTTACGGGCATAATCTGCCACAGAACGCCACTCGCCATTCCACATGGCACAGTCCTGCTGATTTTCGATACGAAAGTTTGTATTATTATACCAGTACATATACTGAAAACCTAATATAAAAACAGCCACAAGCAACAGACAAAAGGCATTTTTCTTTCTTGTACCGACCTTTATACGATTTGAATATATTGCTAAGAAAAATATATAAAAGAATAACAATACAAAAGGAATCCAATATGGTATAAGGCTATGTGTGAACGATTCGGAACCAACAGCCAGATGATATACCGGCAGACCCGACAAATGAATATTTTCAATGGCAACAGTTGAATATTGATAGTAATAGAAAAGAGGAACTGCCACAGCCAGCAACAGAGCAACAATAAACGGCAACACACTTGCAAAAGATATTCCTGTCCCCTTCTTTACAGATTCTGAAATGCTTATTGCACCCATACATAAAGCAGAGAATAGTGCAAAGACACCAAAAAGCGGGAAACCCAAACAAACCCAAAGCAAAAGAAAAGGAATAGAGAGTTTCCATGACAATTTACGATAGAGCCATATTGCCAGTAGTGCCACAATGGCACCTATTACAGTCACAAAGTACCAACCGGGATGTTTGATGTGGTAAATAAGATAACCGAACTGGGTATTCGACGCAACTATAAATACCGATGGCACAAGAGCCAATAACAGGAACTTTTTTGGTATCGAAAAGACTCTTTTAACCAAGAAGAATAGCAGAAGAAGCAGCATAACAAATATAGCCGCTCCCAATACCGGATAATACAAAAATTGTGTTAAGAAACAACCGGCATACGCCAACAAGCCTGCCGGCGATTTCATCATATTATCAAAAAAAATCTCGTCGAACAGAAAGAGAGATTGTGCCTCGATACGAACCATTTGAGACTGCTCGTAGAACGACAACAAAACCCACAACACAACAAAATAGGCAACAACAAATTGCAATTGCCAATTGTGTGTCTTCTTCGGAGATTTAGATTTAGCAACTGTGCTATTTACAGATGTTTTATTCATAGTTATTCTCGCTTAATTGCGCGAAGTTATCTAATAATTCCGAAAAAGCAGTAAGATTTACAGGTTTATTTATCCTGTATACCTAAGATTTACAACCTTGTGGTTCTATCTATAAGATAGAAATCGAGAATAGCGAGTGCGGTCATTGCCTCTACCACCGGAACGGCACGAGGCACCACACAAGGGTCATGTCGTCCGCGTGCAGTAACAGTAGTCTCTTCACCTGAACGTGTTACAGTCTCTTGTTCCATAAGCACTGTAGCCACAGGCTTGAATGCCACACGAAAATAGATATCTTGTCCATTAGATATGCCACCCTGAATTCCACCACTATTATTGGTGGAAGTGGTTATACCGTTTTCTCCTTTCAAGAATATGTCGTTCTGACAAGAGCCACGACCACACACCGAAGCAAAGCCATTGCCATACTCAAAGCCTTTAGCCGCATTTATTGATAGCATTGAGTGTGCCAAACGTGCCGACAATTTATCATAAAGCGGTTCGCCAAGCCCAGCCTGGACACCCTTAACCACACAAGAGACCACACCGCCAACCGTATCGCCACAACGTTTGACATCGAGAATCAGTTGTTCCATTTCAGCAGCCTTTGCCATGTCGGGACAACGCACAGGATTACTCTCGACCAACGAAAGGTCATAACCTTCATAGTTATGTTCAAGAGCCACATCACCGACTTGCGATGTGTAGGCAACAACAGATATTCCAATTTTATCGAGGGCCAATTTTGCCAAAGCACCGGCACAAACACGTACTGCTGTTTCGCGTGCCGAAGAGCGACCGCCTCCACGATAGTCGCGTATGCCATATTTTACATCATAGACATAATCGGCATGTGAAGGACGATATGCGTCTCGCAAATTACCATAGTCGTTACTACGATTGTTTGTATTACGAATAACAAAAGCAATGGGAGTACCGGTAGACTTACCTTCGAAAATGCCGGAAAGAAACTCCACCTCGTCGGCTTCATTTCGCGAGGTGGTAACGGCACTCTGACCGGGACGACGACGTTGCATCTCGCTGCGAACAAACTCCTCGTCTATCTCTATACCCGAAGGATAGCCATCGAGAACTCCCCCGATGGCAACTCCATGCGACTCTCCGAAGGTGGTGAGTCGCAATATTCTACCGAAACTATTCATAATATGTCAGATTCTATCTTTGTAATCTACAAAATCAATGACAGCCACAACCGTCGTTACAACCACCATCGCCACAACCACCGCCGTTACAGCCGCTACATCCACCACAACCTTGTTGAGATGCCTTCAAGGAGTCATAGAATTTTTTCATTTCCGACTCTTTTGCAGGGCGGGACTCTACGATTATTCCCATGAACTGTAAATCGCAACCGGCAAGAGGATGATTAAAATCCATTGTAACCTTAAAAGGAGTTACCTCTTTAACTGTACCTAAAATAGGAGAACCGTCGGCACGCATCATCTCAACAACATTACCTTCAAAGATATGTGCAGAGTCGAACTTACCATCGATAGTAAACACGTCCCGATTGAAATCCTGTACATGATCGGGGTCGTATTCTCCGTAAGCATCGGCAAAAGGTATTGTAAAATCGAACTCATCACCTTTCTTTAAATCTTTCAGATTATCTTCGAAAGCGTCGAGAGTATAACCTACACCGGTAAGAAAACTGAAGGGTTGTTCGCGTGTTGTCTTTTCTACCTCTTCACTCTCTCCGTTTTTGTGCGATACCAATGTATATGCTACACGCATATACATGTTTGTAATATTATCCATTATTATCTGTTTTTATAGTATTCCAATATTTGGGGGTTGAAATTACGTATATATGTAGCATGTCCTGTTACTATAGCCTCTGACATTGCCACAAAACGGTTGAGAGACGAGGTAAAGAGTTCCTCGTTTGCCGAAGCATCGAGCAGCAACAGTGATGCCATAATACAATACGAAGCCATCTCATATATACGACGTGCAAGAAAGTCGAGGCTTTCTTGATCGCCAAGTGCCTGTACAGAAGTCAAAGACACTTTGTACATCTCTACTAATGCCGCTATACGTGCATGCAAAGGCTTAAGAGTTTCGGGTATATTTACCGAAAGATACTCATCCAACAACTGTGAGTAGTATCCGCCTGTAGCATAACGAATGGCTGCAACAACCTGTAATTGCGTTGTACCCTCGTATATCGATGTAATACGTGCATCGCGATATAGACGTTCACAAACATAGTCACGCATATATCCCGAACCGCCATGAACCTGTACACAATCGTATGCATTTTGGTTTGCGATTTCACTACCTATACCCTTAACTATTGGAGTCAGAGCATCGGCCTTCTTTGCAAACAGTTTCGATTCAGTACGCTCTTCGGGAGTGAGCGAACGCTCACGAGCCATGTCATTGAAAAGTGAAGTCATATCGACACTGCGCGATGTTTCATAAAGCAGGCTTCGGGCTGCATCGAGGCGGGCTTTCATTGTTCCCAACATATCGTATACGGCAGGAAAGTTTACTATCTCCTTACCAAACTGTTTTCTGCTATTGGCATACTCCACAGCCTCGTTATATGTTGCCTGTGCCAAGCCTACACTTTGAGTAGCAATACTCAAACGAGCACCGTTCATAAGCGACATCACGTATTTTATGAGACCCATACGACGGCTACCGCACAACTCGGCAGGAGCATGATTAAATACAATTTCGCATGTGGGAGAACCATGAATACCCATTTTATCTTCTATGCGACGTGTATGTACCTTTCCACAACTTTTATTAACCAAGAAGAGTGAGAGACCACGACCGTCAACGCTACCCTCTTCGCTACGTGCCAGAACAAGGTGAATATCACTGTCGCCATTAGTGATAAAACGTTTAACACCGTCGAGATACCAACAATTATCCTCTTCACTGAATGTTGCTTTCAGACAAACACTCTGCAGGTCGCTACCGGCATCGGGTTCCGTAAGGTCCATAGACATGGTTTCACCGGCACAAACACGTGGCAGATATTTCTGCCGTTGTTCCTCACTTCCAAAGTTATTTATTGTTTCGGCACAATCCTGCAAAGACCAAAGGTTACCAAAAGCAGCATCGGCACGACTCATAACATCCACTATAAGAGTAAAAATAGTCATGGGGAAGTTGAGTCCGCCATAGCAACGAGGCAGAGATATACCCATGAGACCTGCTTTACGGAACAGGTCGAGGTTCTGCTCTGTAGCAGGAGCATATTTAACTCTGCCGTTTTCGAGTGTAGGACCGGCAGTCTCTATCTCCATGGCATTAGGAGCAACAAATTCGGCACACAATTCACCAACCAGGTTCAGTATACCCTCGTACCCCTCTATAGCCTCTTCAAAATCTATAGGAGCATAATCGTACTCGGTTGCTTGGGTGTAGCCATGCTCTTTCATCTCCACTATACGACGCATCAAAGGATGCTCTAAATAGTGCTTTAATATTTTATTATCGGTATAATAGTTCATGATTTCTGCTGATAAAAAGTTATTAGTTTAGGAACGACCTCTTCTACTCTGCCTGTTATCACATAATCGGCTATAGCATTAATTGGAGCATCGGGGTCGCTATTTATTGATATTATTATACCACTCTGTTGCATTCCGGAGATATGTTGTACCTGTCCCGAAATTCCGCAAGCGATATACACCTTTGGGCGAACTGTTAGACCTGTCTGACCTATCTGACGATCGTGTGTAGAGAAACCTGCATCTATTGCCGCACGTGTCGCTCCCACCTCACCATGTAACAGATGGGCCAATGAGTGCAACATATCGAAATTCTCTTTGCTACCCATTCCATAGCCACCTGCCACCACAATAGGAGCATTCTTAAGATTGTTTTCTTGAGGTTTTACATGACGTTCCAAGATTCGGACGATAAAATCGGTATCACTCACATATTTAGAGACGTCGTGGTGCACAGTATTGCCCTCGTATGATTCGGGACGTACCTTATTCAAGAACATCACACCCTCACGTACAGTTGCCATTTGAGGACGATGATACGGATTAACAATTGTAGCAACAATATTTCCACCAAAAGCAGGACGTACAGAATACAATAGATTTTCCAACTTTTCTCCACTCTTTTTATCTTCGAAATCACCCAATTCCAAGGCTGTACAATCGGCAGTCAAGCCACTCTCCAGAGTAGATGATATACGAGGAGCAAGGTCGCGACCAATAACAGTTGCACCAAGTAGAAATATTTGGGGTTTCTCCTCTTCTATTAATTTACACAAAGCCGAAGTTTGTGGTAAAGTCGTATAGTGTAACAAACGTTCATCTTCGAACAGATGCAACACATCGACTCCATAAGGATAGACCTGTGCCGGAACCGAAGAGAGATTGACTCCCAATGCTACCGCTTCGAGCGAGACACCCAGTGTATCGGCCAACTGTCGTCCCTTGCTCAACAATTCAAGGCTGACCTCTGCTACACGGTTGCCATCAAATTCACAATATACAAATATGTTATTCATAATTATTTTCTTTAAATTTTCCAAAAGAGATTATCCAATAGTGTGATTTGCCAATAATTCGGCAACAAGCCCTTTCAGTTCGTCATCGTTGGCAGTCAAGCGTTTGCTCTCTTTTGCTTGGAATACTACATTCTCCACTTTACGCACCTTTGTAGGTGAACCACTCAAGCCACAACGCGAAGCATCGCCATCGACATCGGCAAGAGACCACTCCTTCAATAAAAGAGAGTTATCATTTTTCACCTGTTCATTATATCTATAAGTATCGGTTACAATCTCTGTAGGTATTGCGGCACGATGATATTTCAAATAACGATAAGCGTTACGAGGGCGACATGGAGCAGCCGCGCCATCAACCGTAAGTAACAAAGGCAGAGGAGCCTCAACCACTTCGACACCGTTCTCAATGGAACGTTCCACTGTTATCTTATTCTCTTCGAGGGATATTATGCGACGTGTATATGTAACCTGAGGCAAGCCCAATTGTTGTGCCACTTGCGGACCCACCTGTGCAGTATCGCCATCAATAGCCTGACGTCCACATAGTACAATATCATACTTACCAATTTTTTTAATTGCGGTAGCAATGGCATACGATGTCGCAAGAGTATCGGCACCGGCAAAAGCACGGTCGGTAAGAAGCACACCCTCGTCTGCTCCACGATAAAGTGCCTCGCGTAAAACATCGGCAGCACGATAAGGACCCATTGTAAGGACCGTAATATGCGATTCAGGATTAGCATCTTTTATTATCAACGCCTGTTCCAACGCATTCAAATCCTCGGGGTTAAAAATAGCAGGAAGAGCAGAACGATTTATCGTTCCATCGGCATTCATTGCCTGTTCACCCACATTACGAGTATCGGGCACCTGTTTTGCCAAAACAATAATATTCAACTTCATATAATTAATTTTATATTTTATCCAAAATAAAAAACCTTTTCATATTTTCGCATTCTTTAGATTGCAATGATAGTGCAAACGAGTTAAACACAAATTAATTTGTAGTTTACCAACGAGTGCAACCTATTTTCGCAATCTTTAGATTGCAAATGTAAGAAACCCTTTTGATTTATTAAAATAATTAAGGCAGAATGAACATTTTTTCACAAATATTTTTTTCAATTTAGCATATTTACACCGCATTTTATGAACAATTTCACATTATTACTAAACAAACGGTACATTATTACATAAGAATTTTGACTTACAATTATTTTTAAACCTCGAAACTGTTTCTTATATTCGCAGAAGTTATTCTTAATACAAAAAACATAGCAAAGATGCGTATATTTAACACATTGTTTATAAGCGTAATAGCAATTACAGGAATATTCATGACCATAAATTGCAACAAAACCCCCGACAAAAAGAATATTTTTGTTACCGTCGAGAATGGTAAAATAGTACAAAACAACAAAATACAATACTACATAGGTACAAACTTTTGGGGGGCACCTATTTTAGCATCTACAGGATGCGGAGGCAACAGAGAACGTCTGCACAAAGAACTCGACAATCTTAAAGCACTGGGTATTGAGAATCTACGTATTCTTGTTGGCGCAGATGCCGGTAGCAAAAATGCAAATTCTGTATATCCATACTTGCAACCAACCCCGGGTGTACTGAACGACACACTGCTCATAGGCTTGGACTACACCTTGGCTGAATTAGAAAAACGCAATATGACAGCAGTCCTATACCTTACAAATTCATGGGATTGGAGTGGTGGATTTGGTTTTTATTTACGTGAGTGCGGTTACGGCGATTCACCAAATGCCTCGGGAGACGGTTACAACGACTATGTTGAATATTCTGCCGATTTTGTTCGTGACGAGCAGGCAAAAGAGATGTACTACAACCATGTACGCAACATTGTATCGCGCAAGAATAGCATTACAGGCAGACTTTACAAGGACGAGCCGGCAATAATGTCGTGGCAAATATGCAATGAACCCCGACCGTTCGACAGAGATAACAAGAAACTGTTTGCCGAGTGGATTGCTACAACAGCACAGATTATAAAGAGTATTGACAACAACCACCTTGTATCGACCGGAAGCGAAGGACTTTACGGTTGTGAAGTCGATGAACAATTATGCGAAGAGATTCATAACAACAAAAATATAGATTACCTTACAATACACATATGGCCATTAAACTGGGGTTGGGCGTCGCGTAATGCCCCCGACGAGGGAATAGATGCCGCATGCAAAAAAGCAAAAGAGTATATAGACCTTCATGTGGCTATGAGCAAACGTATCAACAAGCCGTTAGTCATTGAAGAGTTCGGATATTCCCGACGCAACAACCTTTGCACTCTGGAGGTTGATGTTGAGAGCAGAGATAAATTTTACGCATACATATTCGACTGTGTATTAGAAAGTGCCTCGCAACAAGGAGTAATTGCCGGATGCAATTTCTGGGGTTGGGGTGGTATGGGACGTCCAAGAGACCTTGTGTGGAGAGCAGGTGATGACCTATTGTGCGACCCGCCTCACGAGCCACAAGGTTGGTATTCTGTATTTGATTGCGACAGCACAACTACAAAACTCATTTTGGAGAAAACCAAACAGTTAAAACAATATATAAAATAAAGATAATATGTACAGTAACGACAAACGCATCGTCATAACACTCGATGCAGGAGGTACTAACCTCGTATTTGGTGCAATGCAAGCAGGCAAATTCATTGTAGAACCTATTTCAATGCCCTCTAATGCACAAGATTTGGATAAATGTTTGGCAACAATGGTTTCGGGATTCCAACAAGTTATAGACAAACTGGAAGAAAAACCGGTTGCAATAAGTTTTGCATTCCCCGGCCCCGCAGACTATCCACGTGGAATAATCGGTGGTTATCTGCCTAATTTTCCATCGTTTCGCGATGGCGTGGCACTGGGAGCATTCCTGCAAGACAAGTTTGGTATTCCCGTATTCATAAACAACGACGGCGACCTCTTTGCCTACGGTGAAGCATTAGGCGGAGTCTTGCCCGAGATAAACAACCGTTTGAAGGAGTTAGGTTCACCCAAACAATACAAAAATCTCATAGGATACACCTTTGGAACAGGATTCGGTATTGGAGTAGTAGTAGAAAACAGGCTCAACAGAGGAGACAACTCGTGTGTCGAGACTTTCTGTTTACGACATAAAGAGATGCCCGATGTAATTGTCGAAGAGGGAGTTTCCATTCGTGCCGTTTGCCGTGTATATGGCGAGAAGTCGGGCAACATGGAACATGGACTCACACCACGCGATATTTGTGAGATTGCCGATGGCGTTCGCGAAGGCAATATGGAGGCAGCAAAAGAGGCTTTTGCCACTATGGGACGAACAGCAGGAGCAGCAATAGCCACAGCAGCAACCATAATCGATGGTCTTGTGGTTCTTGGCGGAGGAGTAACTGCTGCAAGCCGTTGGATTATGCCTGCACTGTTAGAAGAGATGCGCTCCAAATTGCGTACACTGAACGGTGATGAAGTGAACCTTGTACAGATGAAAGTTTATGACCTCGACAATCCCGAAGAGTTTGTACAATTTGCAAAAGGCGAAGTGCGTACCATTAAAGTTTATGGTTCGGAGCGCACTGTGGAATATGATACTCAAAAAAGGATAGGAATTGCTATTTCGCGCATGGGTGCCAGTCAAGCCATAAGTATGGGAGCATACTCATTTGCATTGAGCGAACTCGATAAATAAAAAGCAACATGAAACACATATCAATAATAGCAACACTGCTTTTTTGTTTGAGCATAAATGCTCAAGAACCTGCCGATTTTGTAGACCCGTTTATTGGAACAACGAATTTCGGAACCACAAACCCCGGAGCAGTCTGTCCCAACGGAATGATGTCGGTAACCCCATTCAATGTAATGGGGTCCGACCTTAACCAGTTCGACAAAGATGGACGTTGGTGGTCTACACCTTACGAATTCACAAATAAATATTTCACAGGATATGCACACGTTGCGCTTAGTGGCGTAGGTTGCCCCGAAGCATCATCATTACTTGTAATGCCCACCTGTGGAGAGTTGGATGTAGATTACCACAACTACGGTTCGGAGTATAGTAACGAAACGGCTTCACCGGGATATTTCTCCAATATACTTACAAAGTATGGTATAAGGAGCGAAGTAACAGCCACAACACGCAGTTCGTGCGAACGTTATACATTCCCTGCCGGAAAAGGAAACATTCTTCTCAATTTAGGTCAAGGACTTACCAATGAGTGCGGTGCAACAGTACGTCGTGTAAGCAGTACCGAGGTTGAAGGATATAAACTATTGGGAACATTCTGTTACAACCCAGGAGCAGTATTTCCCATCTATTTTGTAATGCGTGTAGACAAAGAACCGACGAAGAGCGGATACTGGAAAAAACAACCATTATTGCAGGGGGTAGAGGCTGAATGGACCGTCGATGACGGAGAATACAAGATATACACCAACTATAACCGCGAATTATCGGGAGACGATGTCGGATTCTGGTTCAGTTACGACGACCTGAAAGAGGGTGAACAGATTACAGTGCGCATGGGTGTATCGTTTGTATCCACAGAAAATGCACGCGAGAACCTTGACAAAGAGCAGCAAGAAATGGGATTCGAAGAGATACGCATGGCGGCACGCAACGAATGGAATAAGGACCTTGGGCGAATACGAGTATCGGGTGGCACCAAGGAGAAACAGAGAATATTCTATACCGCACTTTATCATGCTCTTATACACCCCAGTATAATGAGCGATGTGAATGGTGAATATCCCAAAATGGAGAGCGGTGTAACAGTTCGTTCCAACCATCCACGCTACACAGTATTCTCTTTGTGGGACACATACCGTAACCTGCATCAGTTATTGACATTAGTCTACCCCGAGCGTCAAACAGACATGCTTCGTTCTATGGTTGACATATATAAAGAGTGGGGATGGTTACCACGCTGGGAATTGTTTGGACGAGAAACCTTTACCATGGACGGCGACCCGGCAGCCATTGTAATTGCCGACAGTTATATAAAGGGACTACGTGATTTCGATTACGAGACAGCATTCGAAGGTATGATAAAATCGGCAACAACAGAGGGCGCGAAAAACCCAATACGTCCCGACATCGACCCTTACATAGAGAAAGGATATATTCCATTGGGATACTTTGCCAACGACCTATCGGGAGACAACTCCGTTTCTCATGCCCTTGAATATTGTCTTGCCGACTACGCCATAGCACAAATGGCCGATTCACTGGGAAAGAAAGAGTTGGTAAAAGAGTACAAAAGACGTGCAATAAGTTACAGAAACTATTTTTGCAAGGAGTATGGAACCTTACGTCCCATAACAAAAGAGGGTAAGTTCCTTGAAGACTTTGATGCTGAAACCGGTAAGAATTTCGAGAATGTACCGGGTTTCCACGAAGGTTCGGCATGGAGTTACACCTTTGCTGTTCCACATGATGTAGATGGTTTAACCCGACTCATGGGAGGGAAAAAGGCATATATAAATAGTTTACAGGCAGTTTTCGATGAGGAGCATTACGACCCGGCAAACGAACCCGACATTGTATACCCTTACTTGTTCAGCCGTTTCAAAGGTGAGGAGTGGCGTACACAGCACGAAGTAAAACACCTGCTCGACACACACTTCAAAGCCACACCCGATGGTATTCCCGGCAACGACGACACAGGAACAATGTCGGCATGGGCTGTATTCTCAATGCTGGGTCTATACCCCGATACCCCTTCGGAACCATATTACACACTTACTACACCTACATTCGACAATATTGAGATTGATACCCCACACGGAACAATTACCATAAAGACAGAACGTCCGAATGCCGATTGCCATTATATTGAAAGCATGACACTTGGCAATAAACCACTGAAAAAATACCGAATAACACATAGCGAACTTTTGAATAAGAAAAATATCACATTCAAACTAAAACCACAAGCAAAATGAAATTGATACGATTACTGCTTGCGAGTACTTTGGTACTTACAGCCTGCACCCAAGAGCCTGCAGAGAAATTAACAAACTATGTAAACCCGCTCATAGGTTCCGGTGGACATGGGCATGTTTTTGTTGGAGCGCATGTCCCCTACGGAATGGTACAGTTAGGACCTACAAGTATAACCACCACTTGGGATTGGTGTTCCGGTTATCATCAGGACGAGAACTCTGTAATAGGATTCTCGCACACACACCTTAGCGGAACCGGTATCGGCGACCTGTTCGACGTAACCGTTATGCCCGTAACAGGAAAGGTAAAATATGCACGTGGAACATTGGACGACGCCACATCGGGTTTATGGTCTCCTGCCGACCGTACTCAAGAGGTGAGCAGAGCAGGTTACTATTCAGTACCACTCACTCGCTATGGTATAAAAGCCGAAATGACAGCAACCACTCGTGTGGGTATGCACCGTTATACTTACCCGGCATCGAACGATGCAGCCATTGTCTTTGACCTGGAGAACGGTGGATGTTGGGACAAGACCACCGAAGCATCGGTACAGGCAGAGAGCAATTACAGCATAAGCGGATGGCGTTTCTCTACCGGATGGGCAAAGAACCAAAAGGTATATTTCTATGCCGAATTCTCAAAACCATTCGACAAGTTCGAATTGAACGGTATTGGTAACATGTACGGACGTGCCTCATTCAGCACAACAGATGGCGAGGTAATACAGTTAAAGGTTGCCATATCGCCTGTAAGCATAGAAGGAGCAAAAGCGGCAATGTTGGCAGAAGTTCCCCACTGGGATTTCGACAAGATTGCACAGGCAGCCGACGAGGCTTGGGAGAGTGAACTGTCGAGAATACGTATCGACTGTAACGACGAAGCACAAAAACGCACATTCTACACAGCGATGTATCATGTTATGACAGCCCCCATAACCTTTAACGATGTAAATGGAGACTATCGCGGTGCCGATGGCAATATATACAATGCTACACATAACACATACAGCATATTCTCATTGTGGGACACATATCGTGCAAAAATGCCCTTGATGACTATAATACAGAACGAACGAATGGGAGAATTTGTAGCAACAATGATAGATATATGCGACAAACAGGGACGTCTGCCCGTATGGCACTTATGGGGTAACGAAACCGACTGTATGGTTGGAGACCCCGGTATTCCGGTAGTAGCCGATGCCATTGTTAAAGGAATTGAAGGATTCGACCGCGAGAAAGCATACGAAGCAATAAAGAAGACACTTGCACAGGATGGTCGTGGTCGCGGACTACGTAAGAAATACGATTACATACCTTGCGATTCATTCACTGAGTCGGTGGCATACGACATGGAGTATGCACTTGCCGATGGAGCGGCGGCACATGCGGCAAAAGCATTGGGTTATGAGGCAGAGGCTGAACAACATAAAAAGAACAGTTATTCATATCGCCACTTCTTTGACCCCGCAACAGGTTTTGTAAGAGGAAAGAAGACAACAGGCGAATTCAACACACCGTTTAACCCATTCTACTCCACACATCGCGAAGACGATTACTGCGAAGGGAACGCTTGGCAATACACATGGCTTGTACCACACGATGTACCCGGCCTGGCAGAATGTTTCGGTGGAACAGATAAAATGTTAGCAAAACTCGACTCACTATTCAAAGCTCCATCAAAGGTGGAGGGCGACCCATCACCCGACATTTCCGGCCTTATTGGTCAGTTTGCACATGGCAACGAACCTTCGCACCACATTTTGTATCTTTACACAATGTTGGGAGAGCCACATAAAGCAGCTGAATATATTCGCGAGGTACTTACCACACAATACAATGACACATACGACGGTCTTTCGGGCAATGAGGATGTAGGTCAGATGTCGGCATGGTATATATTATCATCACTTGGTATATACGAGGTTGAGCCCGGAAGTGGCAGATATTGGTTTGGTTCACCTATGATAGACCGTGCAGAGGTTACAGTAAAGGATGGTATATTCACTATTGAAACAATTAACAACAGCTGCGAAAACAAATACATAAAAAGTATTAAGTTGAACGGAAATGATTACACACTGCCCTACATTAACCACAGCGATTTAAAGGCCGGCAGCACACTTACATTTGAGATGAGTGCCACGCCTTCAAAATGGTTTTAAACAGAGTTGAATAAATAATCATGAGGCTGACTAAAAAGTCGTATAGACTTTTAGACAGCCTCATTGTTTTAAATCTTTAGTTTTATTTCAAATATATAGGATTTATTTCATCCTTCATATTTGTAAAGATATCGTCATATGTAGAACGGAGTATATCAAATGCATTTTTCTGCATATAAATAGTATCATTCATGTCTAATTTCCATATTTTGTATGCTTCCTTTATTGCAGTTTCAATCATAGCAAAACTTTCGGGGTTTGAATACTCTTTGTTAAGTTCAAATACTCTGTTCCAGAAATCTCCACGTTTTATTCTCATACACAGTGTGTCCTGCGACCACTTTTTTATTTGTTCTCTATCATATTCTTCAAAATTCACATCCTTAAAATCATCTACGAAAATATGCTCAAGATGAATGCTACCATATCCTAAAGAGAAACAACTATCAAATGGGGTTATATTCATCAAATAATAGTTCGTGATAAATTGTAGTGAAGTGACAAGGCTGATTTTTTCAAAATTTGTCTTAGGACAGTATTTTCTTTGTATGTCGTGATAAATTATACTATGCTGATACGTCCTTCTCTTTATAGCACCTCTTAATATAATTGTATCTCCAATAGAATTGATATAAGTATGTTTTTCTAATGGGTTATAAATATCAAAAAGCAACTGTTTATTGCAAACCTGCACATTATTTGTATAACTCTTATTATTGCATTGAGTTAGGCAAAACGATAGCAATATTACAATTAATAATCTGTTAAGCATTTTATCCTAGTTTTATGTATTATTACCTCTAAAAGATAATTATTTTTTTGTTATCTCAATCATTTTCATATTGAGATAACAAAAACAAGTCTGTATTTATTTTGTTACTGTATGTCTGCTTAATACACCCGCAGGATGACTCGCTGTAATTTCAAAGGTTGTACCGTTAATCTTATATTCATAAGTATAATAAAAGTTTATTTCATCACGGTTATATGGATCATTATGATTGTATCTTACAGGAGATGTTAAATTTAGTGTTCCATCACAATATGTTACATCATGCTCTTTAGCAAATTCATCTACTACACTTTGTGGTAATGAAAAATCATCCGTATTATATGCAGAATATATAGTCTGATTTTCGAATCCATTAAATTTTATAGCAGAATTTCTTCCATATTGGACGATATAAGAAATACAATAGTGATATCTGTTAAAAAATGAACTGAAATTTGTAAACCTTTTTGCTGAAAAGTTTTCTTCTTTTTCAAATTCTTCTTCATACACGCGGTTATTATTATCTACGTTTTCTATACTTCTTCCAGTAGATGCAATACTAACTTTGTCAATAGAACTATCATCAATTCTGTTATTAGTTAAAACTTGGCTTTCTATAATCTCAAGGGGTTTTAATCCGCGATCTTTTCTTAAAGAGTTTTCTAGTATAAAAAAGAATGTTTCATCGAATTTCTCTGCAGAAAGTTCTTCATTAATAACAACATCGCTATTGTATTTTTCATTCAATTCATTAACTCTGGCCTTGACTTCTTCCATTGTTATGTCATTTATGCTTCTCGTAGTTAAACTCTTTGATCTTTTTGTATCAGATATGCACTCTTCAAAATCGTTATTACTACAAGATACAAAACCTGCCATGCATATGACAATACTTACAAATGTGAATAATAATTTTTTTTTCATGTTGTTTAAATTATAAATTAAAAAATAAGAATTTGTGATATTACTTCTTTATATATTCTTAAGTTCGTATTGTACATTATTTATGATAATATTAGTTTTATAAGAATATACCTTAACTTTTTTGGATAAAATCTCTTTTCCAATTTTAATCATTTTTAACGTATCGCCTATTTCCTTATATATTTTAAACTGCTTATAAAGTGGGATAAAACGTACCGGACACATATTATGTGCAATTTGGAAATGTTTTAGAGCCATATATTGATTGCCTATGAACATGTAGCAGTTAGCATGCATTAACTCTAGGTCGTAACTTTGTATGAATTGTTTACATTCATTGCAAACCTCAATACATCTTTTGTAATCTTTATTATTGTATTCTATTGTTGCTAAAGAAAAAAGTTTTCGTCCTTTATCTATTGAGAAGTTATGGGCATTGTCGAATACCATCAATGCATCTTCTTTTCTACCTATATTGTATGTTTCTATTGCATTATTCCATATTCTTTCATCGTTGAATGCTTGCAATCTTTTACAGCCACACAATAGCAATGGTAGTATTATTGTATATCTTATGTGGTTTCGTTTTAATAGTAAATACTCGGTCATAGGATATGATATAATGTATGCTGATAAGATGACTATTACAAATGAAACTGATAATGGATATGAGAAACAGCACCAAGCAAACAGTAATATAATAAAATGCAAAAAACATTTACTTTCTCTATCTCCTCTTTTATATAAAAGATATATAAGTAAAAAAACAAATGTTACAAATATGGCTAATACGTGTATTCCATGGTTTATCGCTATATACATGAATTCATTTAAAGGATGTTTTATGTCATCAGCCAGCATCTCCATTTCTTCGTCATTATTATTACAGAAATATTCTGCTTGTTTTACCATATAATTGGTTTCGAAACCATTGGTGCCCCATCCAAAAGGTTTCTCCAATATCATCTTTGCCGTATTCTTTAAGATAAATGCTCTACCATTAGATGAATTTTCTTTTACAAAAAATACTAAAACAATAAATACTACTGATAATGAAATGAATGAGAATAATATTAACTTACATTTTGATTTGAATCTATTCCATAGAAAATATATAAAGGAAAGTAATGTTACAATTATTCCAGTACGTGATGATGAATATATTACGACTATAACATATAGAGTTAGTACAATATATATAATATAGTTTAAAGTTTTATTCTTAGTATCTAAAAAATACATTATAGATGGAACTGTCAGTGTAACGCCCATTGAGTAAATGGATGAGTTGTGTATATCACAAAAAAATATTGATATAATCCCAATCAATGAGATTACACACATAATCAGGCTAAATGTATATTCTTTACATATTCTTATTCTTTTTGGTATAAGCAACGTCAATAGCAACAAAACCATAATTGTAATGGATGGGATATGAGACTCCCACCATATTGTATTCATAGTTTCCTCATCGTAACTGTAGAATATGGATAGAAATAATGCTGTAAAAACAATTATTGCTTGTATCATCTCACTAGTTAGTTATAATTTCATCATATACAAATTTTTGTTTTCCATTTACAATGATGAATGGCATCTCTTCCTTTCCTTCCGTGATATTATCTAACCAATATAGTTTGTTCTTGGGTACACTGTCAAACTGTATGTATTCGTATTCGGCAACCTTTATGCCACAGGAAATCCAACCTCCATCCCAATAGAACAGTTCGTATGTATTTCCATTTTTTATACCGTTGTCGGCGTTCAATGGAGAAAAACGAACGGATGTTACAATTTGGGGCTCGTCAAGCGACAGGGTTATATTTGGATATGCTCCCGGTGCTGTTTGCATATTGCCGTCGTACTCTTTTGCCCATGTCATTCGATTTCTGTTTCTATCAAGAAGTTTAACTAATTTGTTGTCGCCTTTTGTTATACTTTTCTCTTTGGGCGATAATATGTGTAGTCTCGACACGTCTTCAGTGTTCTCATAGCCATAACTTTTGTTTGTGACCCACTCCAAGTGTGATATATTTGCGTGTGGATTGTTTTTGTGAGCCTGAAAACGATAATATTTGTATTTCCCTATTTTTTTAAATTTATATTCGCTTAACATTGGATTTGGAGCCGATTTTATGGTAAATAAAAAATCTGCATCTTTAAAATCGGGGGTGTTTGAACCTAAGAATTGACCACCTATCAATCCCTCGGCGACACGTTTCATATTCTCTTTACGAGGATATTTGCGTGTAAGATATAATGTTGAGGTCAATGTGTCATCACTTATACCCTGTATCTCTTTTATATCAACTTTACCATCGTATACTACAAGATAGAATGGGGTGCTAAAACTTTGGTAGTCTTCATTGTAATATACTGGGAAATAGAGTATTTCTGGTAGGGTATTTTCAAATGTTACACTTTTTGATATAGTGTCAATAACACCCCAAGTAACAGGTTTAATACCACTTGCAGCATCAAACGTTGCAAGATATGCAAGTTTGTTTTTAGAACTTATATCGCATGGTAAAGATATTTTATAAACATTGCGATATAAGGACGTAACATCTTTTATGCATGGATTGTTTAATTCTATAGGTACATTCTCATTATCACCTTTAAGAAAATAGGGTGAATCTCTTTGCGTTGCAAAGAGATGTCTATGAACATTTAAACACTTAGGTTGGTCGAAACTGAAATTTCCAGGTAAAGAGGATTCTGCATTAAACGGACTCCATGTAGTGCTGTCGCAATCGAAAACGCTACAATGGAAATGTCTTCCTACAAAATCTCGATAACCTATTACATTCTCAACAACTATTGGAATTCCACATGCACGTAATATATTGCATGCCCATACCGCAATATCTGTACAGTCGTGTATTCCACGTACATACATATCGTATATTCCGGTTCTTTCTTTTCGTTTGACACTTCCGTTCAATCCTCTGAGGTCTCCAATTGTTTGATTATATCTTTTAATACATTCCGTGAGAGTACCAGTTGAGTCGGGACAGAGCATAGATATAAAAATATCATGAAGTTCTTTGCCGTTATTCAGTATGTTGTAGTATTGTAAAGAACTATATGGCAATATATATTCTTTAAAGTTGTCGAAAGACAACTTCTTTGCAAACTTATTTGTCTGCCATACTTCAAAGGCATTATCTATATGTTCTATAAGATATTTGTCTGTGATCAGACTGCTATCGCACAATATGTTGTTTGCAATTCTTGAGTTTATAAGTGTTTCATGAAATGGCATTGAGTCACGTTCAATACGAATAGAGTCTATAATTTTATGAGGAATAGCGTCATATCCATATTCAGCCTGCAGTTTTTTTAGTATTATATCTGTTTCGGATCGCCAATGCTCCCATTTGGTATTAGAAATTGTTTTATTGTTTTCGGAATAGTGGTAAGGAATATTTTCTAGAAGAAACTTTGCTGCTTTTAGTTTCAAAGTATCTTTATCGATGTGGGTATAATGACAAATAACATCAATATGAGTGGCTTGCGATTTTTTTTTCAAAATATAAGTAACAGAAAACAGTATTATTGCAGTTACAATAATAGATATAGTCTTAGTTTTTTTCATTGTTTAAAAATTTTTGTAAAACTATTTAAACAACGCTTATTAAACAAATATTTTATGCGTTTTATATACTTTTTATGGAATGTTTACAATTTTGGAAAGAATATTGATTTGACTGATGATAAATATTACACGATCTTTAAAATTAAATGAGGCTGACTAAAAAGTCGTATAGACTTTTTAGTCAGCCTCATTTAATTTTAGAATATCTCTATATTATATATAGAAATACTTATTTCTTCATAGCCTTTGCTATTGCCTTCTTGGCAGAAGCCTTTGCCTGAGCAAGTTTCTTCTCTGCTTTGGCAACCGCTTTAGCATCACCTACCTCTTTAGCAGCCTTCACTGCATCGTAAAGAGCCCAAAGGTTTTTCTTTGCTGTAACCTCTTTCTGAGCAGCACTATAAGCCTCGGCATAAGCCTCTGTGGCAGCCTCATCCTCGGGAGTAGCAAAAGCATGCTTGTAACCCTTCTGGTCGTTCCAATGTCCGCGTGTAAAGTCGGGGAATGTTACTGCTGCACAGTTGTTGTCCATTGATATGGTACCAAGTTCTGCCAAACAGCACCATTCAGCCATATCATATACATCCATATCGAGAGGCAAACCGTTTTGCAAGCAGTATACAAGACGTGAATCCATTACAAAGTCCATACCACCATGACCAAGATCGCGACCCTTTTCAACATACTTTTTGAGGATTGGATGGTAGTACTTCGCTGTAAGAGCCTGTTTTTGCTCTGCATTCATGAATCCATGAGCATTCAGATTATCAACCTGAGGAGCACCGGTATTCTTGAGTGCCTCACCCGAAAGTGCGAACTCAGGTGTAGGATATTTAGTAGCATAACCTTTTGTACCTGTGAGTTTGAACAAACGGTTGTAGGGCTGAGGAGTCATAACGTTATGTTGAATCTCTACAACCTTACCTTTTGCTGTACGCATAAGAGTTGTTGTGTGGTCGCCATTACGGAACTCTTTACACTCTTTACCGGTCTTTTCTTTTACAAGTTCCTTACCGAAGAAAGGATCGGTATCCATTGCAACGAGTGTAGTGAAGCGGTCGCCACGGTGAATATCCAAGCACTGTGCAACGGGACCAAGGCCGTGAGTAGCATAGAGGTCGCCACGGTTCTCCTTGTTGTACTTCAGACGCCAGTGAAGGTTGTCAACATCATTGTCGGCAGGGTCTTTCCAGTATGCATCCCAGAACCACTCGAGGCTGTGGATATAAGCACCCTCGGCACGTATAATTTCACCGAAGATACCGTCTTGTGCCATTGCAAGAGCATTCATCTCATAGTCGTCGTAGCAGCAATTTTCAAGGATGAAACAGTGGAGACGTGTTTGCTCTGAAAGGTTGATAAGACTCCAGCACTGCTCGAGGTTCATTGCAGAAGGAACCTCGATAGCGGTGTGTTTACCGTTCTCCATAGCAAATTTTGCTATAGGATAGTGATGATTCCAGTCGGCAGCGATATAAACGAGGTCGATGTCGGGACGTTTGCAAAGTTCCTCATAACCCTTTTCACCACAATAGATATCGGCGGGCATAAGACCCTGCTCACGCAAGAATTTGTTACACTCTTCGGCACGAGCGTACTCATAATCGCAAAGAGCAACGATTTCAACACCGGGGATACGGCAGAAACGGATTACAGCACCGTCGCCACGCATACCAAGACCAACGAAAGCCACACGTACAGTCTTTATTGGAGCAACTGCAAGGTTAAGAACATGCTCCTGTCCTGCAGGACGTTCCGGGCTTTCAACAACAATAGTTCCTTTGTCCCAATGCCACTTTGTTGAAGGAGAAAGGGACTGAGCCTGTGCTGTATTGGCAAACACTGCCATAGCAACAGCCAGGATTAAACCAAAATTTTTTTTGAAAATCATATTACAATGTGTTTTAAAATAGGTATTGTTTATAATTTAATATTCATAGTATCGCAAAGCACCGGCACATGTTATGCACTATACAGTGTAAAATACAGTTGCAAACATATATAAAATAACATTACTTCACAATTATTTTAGGGGAAAAGTTTCCAACAGAGCCTGTATACACACTATTCAAGTGTTGAAAAATCAATATCCGGAGCCACTGTAGTATTGCCAATACGTTCAAAATTGGTACCCGATGTCATATAGCCGTCAAAGAAACCGCCCATAGTAAGGAAGAAACCTTCACCTTCTACACCACCGTTATAGTCGAGGCGTTGTTTTTGATGTCCTGTTGCATCGCAGGTAAATCGTCCCTGTGTTACCGGCAACCACTTGCCATCGACAGTACGCGCCCACTGATTGCCATAATATGCTTTTCTGTTTATATAACCCATCACCGGATTAAAGTTTTCCAAGAACGAATGCGCATTGGTATACCAAGAGGAAGTCTTCGGGCGACGGAAAGACGCCACAAGCCCCCACTGCTCCTTTGTATTGTCGAAGAAATAGGCAGTATATACGGTATTACCTTTGCCATCGGGCTTAACCCCCATAAGGAAACGGCAACGTTCACCGGCTTTCCAGTCGTAGTGCATGTAACTTTGTCCACCGGCACCCTCATTACCAAAATCCTGTACTTTCACATCGGCACCCTTTTTAATGAGTGTTACACGTAATGAATCGGGAATTTCGGCAGCATTGTCTGTTTCGTAAGGACTCCACACCGAGAACAACACCCTTCTCTGTTGCGGAGTATTATTCTGCATACCAAAATAACCTTCGCCAAAGCCACAAGCCATATAATAACTACAGGGTATGTCACCCTCCTCAGGAACTACAACTTCGTTGTAGAACCATTCAATATTTTCACCGGGAAGTGTATAACCCATGTGTACCGACGGACCACGTCGCCCAAAATGAGTACTGAAAGTGGAATCGACATAAACTATAGGACCAACATTGTCATCCACAAGAACGGCTGCTACATTGCCAAAATCATCTCCTTTGTCTATTTTCACACCACGAATTCCATTTTTATATATCCGGGATTCTTTATCTTAAATGTTCCCACCTCTACACGCGCCAAAGTATCGCTATCAAGTTTCACAACATTCTTCTTTCCCAAAAGAGAAACCTCTATATGAGAGTGTCCTTTTGCCTGAAGTGCAATATTCATTTTACCGCTCTTCGCTGTTCCGAAATAGAAACTTATGACAGTTTCTGTATCCCGCCAATCGCGTATGGTACTGTTCTGTTCATCAATAACCGCAATAGGTATCTTTTCGTCTTTTGTGCCATTTGTTACTCTGCTTTTATCAGGTAATGATGTTACATACGCATTACCCGACAAGGAAACAAAACTCTCACTCTGCACTACCGAGGTAGAATTTGGCCGTAAAATTATCGCTAAAACCAAAAGCAAAACGATAAGCAATAATACTGAATATTAAACTCCTTTTTTCATAATTGAGAATTATTAAACAATATAAATATGCGATTATACATTACATATAAGATTGTTGGTCAAGGTACTTTGCACATACTAAAGTACTCAACCAACATTCTAAAAACCGGTGCAAGTTAAATAAATTTAAATAACTTTCCAAATTTGTATCGAAATTTTTATACAGAGGACCTATTCATCATTCATATAATGATTGGCAATTATTACAATCCAACTCACTGGGATTACCGGTTTTGCTCTATTTAATTGATTCTAATTACTCGGGAACATATATTATTTCACCGTTTTCAAGTTCATATGCAATGCCAACCCTTTTTCCTCTATTTCCACTCTTGTTACTCTGATCCTCCGAAGGAGTATATTTGTTTATTTTATTCCCCTCTTTGGTTATTATCTCCATATTCTCTTTCCCGGGATTCTTTACCATTGTAAAATCTTCCTGACTGAACATTTCCGTCATATTATAACGAGATACAAGAGCGACCATAAGTGCCACCGCAAAAACCATCGCCACATCAAACAGATTACTTACAACGCTCATTGGGTCGTCATCTTCATCACGCCTCAGCAATTTGTGTCTCATTTTATTTTCCTCCTTTACCCTCATTTGATAGCGATGCAAGAAACTCAAGGTTGGTCATATCCTGTAAATACCAACGTTGTTTCACCTGACCGGTAATAAAACCTATTCCACTAGCAAACAGACCTACCACCGTTGTTGCAAAAGCAACCTGCATATTATAAGCCATTGACGATATATCACCTGTAGAAAGTCCCACCAGAGCCGGTCCCATAGGAATCAGTGTACCCATGAGTCCCAACATCGGTCCCATTTTTGTAAGAGTTTTTGATGTTGCAAGGTCTTTGTCTGCCACAATTTCAAAATCGGACAACAGGCGTTGTACATGAGCAGAACTGCCGCGTACCGCCAATATACGATGTATATAATTTATCACTAACGAAGACCTACCCGATGGCAAATGAGATTCAAATGCAGCAATACCATCCACTGTTAATCCGTCAAACTCCTTACGCAATAGAGCCTCAGTTTTACGTATAGACAAATATTGCCCAAAGAAACTGCCTATCAACAACAAGGAACGTCCAAACAACAAAATGAGTAATACGACAACCGGTACCAATAATCCGGTCGAAATCCAATAAAGAATGTCTGAAATGTAATTCATATCTATAACTATTTTTTTAATGATTTTCTTTTTAACACGATAGTTCTCACAACCATCCCCGATAATGTTCCTAACAGAGTAATCAGTAACACTCCTATACACGAAGCCCAATCGACTTCATCGACCCCCGAGGTTGCAGTTCTGCCATTCACCGTAGCAACAATACCCAATATTGCAATTAATGAGTTTGACAAAAACAGTAACTCCAAACGTAGTTCCTTTTCGGGTAACAGCAGACGCAATAATATAGATATCATAATTATTGCGACAAACACCAAAAATGCCAAACTCCACGATATTGCAGCAAACGAGACACCGGGAAAAGCAAATATTACCGTTACCAAAAGACTGAACAAAACGGGGAAAATGAGTAATCCGGGAAACCATCGCAAAATTTTATACCCCAAAATTATTCTTGGTTTAACCTTATCGGTTGTCTGCAAATGTGCAGCCAACATACAATAGGACAGTTGCAACACAACCTCGACACACAACACAACTGCGGTATCCTGCATCAAAGATATATTTTCGAGCCAAAGAGTTATTTGCGCTTTAGATTGCCCTATTGCATACGGATACATAAAACCGACGAATAAAGCACATACAAGAGCCTGCAACACCAAAACCCATTTTTTACTGAAAGTCTGTTTCAATATAAAATT
Source organism: uncultured Bacteroidaceae bacterium (assembly GCA_964512955.1). Taxonomy (GTDB): domain Bacteria; phylum Bacteroidota; class Bacteroidia; order Bacteroidales; family Bacteroidaceae; genus HGM04593. The sequence goes on along the minus strand of CAZEKX010000002.1, from coordinate 9,227 downwards.
GAAGCACACCAATATCATTAAAACAAAAACAAGTGTCTCCATATAATTATTCCTGCATATTTTTTCTACGACGACGTAATACAAGAATAAGGAGCATGATAACTGCAACCGAAACTATCAGTACGGCAGAATTGCTGATTACTGTTGTAAGAGTATCGTTTTCTACACTCACCTCCTCTTTCTTCATAACCATGCTCTTTGTATCGTCTCCACTGACAACCTTCTCACGTATACTCGTTATATTTTTACGATATACATCTGCTGTTTCCTTATCACTTTTAGAGGCTATAAACTGCTGCAGTTTCATATTATCGCACACAAAGCCCGAGCAAGAGGGACGATATTTCTTAATGAGGTCGGTATGCATTTTTACCAATGTAGATAATTGTTCATCCGAAGCATTCCACATACCCTTACGTGCAGTTTCAACCATCACCGATGTTATCTCCTGCAAAGCCGCAGGATTCTTATTCTCGAAAAAGTTTTGAACACCCAAATCGAACTTATCTTTAACATACACATTGTATATTTCATTCCACATTGCATCGTCCACAGCTTTTGGTTTCATCACATTCCAACCATAGGTATTCTGTATTATTTCGGCAAATGATGCCGCAGACGAAGCATCGCCTTTCATTTTCTCTTTAATGTATGAAGGATTGAATATTGTTGTGCGACTCTCCACGCCCATAGCCTCTTTTACCTCTTGCATACGCATATTGTTACGATTACGATAATCGCTGAAGTAAGCATCGGGGTCTTTTCCTGTTACATTTCGTACAGCAAGGTTCATACCTCCCATAAATTCATACACATGGTCGAGACTTAATGCTCCCCAAGTATTACTCTGTCTTGGTTGAATTACAGCATCGGTTCTGGTTAATGCAGCCTCAAAAGCATATTGATAAACCTTTTCCCAGTTCTTTTCATCACCATAAAAAGCCCCCATATTATTCAGATACACGTTGGAAATCTCCTGTTCATTCTCCCAACGGTCGCCTGCCTGCACCATACCTTGAATACCGGTACCATAACCGCCGTTCACTCCACCGAACACGCGGAAAGTGGATATCTCACGAGCCTCTTTGGGTGATAATCCTTTCTGTACCAAGGTGCGTTCCGATTCAACAACACCTTTATTAACCATATTCTCATATACGTCGTCTGTAGCATTTGCAGCCATCTCTACGGCACGATTAATAAGATGTAAGCGCGATGCTGCAATATCGCGTAACTGACCACTTGTCTGCACAACGACATCAATTCGAGAACGTCCCAGTTCGGCAGAAGGTATAAGTCGTAAATCGGTAACTCTGCCGAATGCATCCCTTATAGGTTCAACTCCAAGCATATAAAGGACCTGTGCGATAGTTGCTCCTTCTGTTTCAATAAACTCTCCGCTCCACAATGTATAACTAACTTTTCGTGGTAAACTATCGTTATGTCGTTTACGATACATCTCTATGGTGTTTTCAGCCAAACGTTTACCCTTTTCCCATGCAACTTCACCGGGTGTAGCCTCAGCATTGATACTATACAGGTTTCTACCTGTAGGTAATGTATTCGGGTTGGTTATAGGATCTCCGCCGGGAGAGGGTTTCGTATAACCTCCGTTAAGTGCATTCATCATCGACGCCAACTCATCCTCGGGGCTTTCGAGTAGAGCCTTTCTATAGTTATTCACATTTTTTATACAACGTTCAACCTCCACTATAGCCATAGCACTATTCTTCTCTTCTTTGGAGAACTCCTTTTTTACACCTTTTGACCTCATCATAGCCATCATACCTTTAGGAGCATTACGTTCCTTTTCTATTTCGCGTGCCCTATTCAGTTCTGCTAAGGTTATACCGGACACCTCACAAATAAAGTCATCGGTAGCCAATGCCGGGTTCGACAAAAGACGTGTTACAATATTACGTGCCGGTTCAAGATATCGGGCAGAGAATTGCACACGCTGTTTTTCGAATCCCTCCTGAACCTTATTACGTTGCTTGTCAATTGCCAACAAACTATATGCTATCGGGTCAACTGCCATAGCATATACACTACTATTTATACGTGCCTCTTCATACGGAACACCCATTGTATAGAGTTGCCCTGTAATTTTTTCACTTGCAAGTTCTTCGGCAAAATTCTCTATTTTAGAAATTTCAGTCTCGGTGTAGGGTTGCTCTACTATACTGTCGAGTTCCAAGTCGCGATGCAGACCCAATTTAAGAACCATATTCTTAACAGCCAACGATGCCTTCTCAAGTTCTTTTTCTTTACCCTCTGCCAACAGATTATTATATTTCTTTATGGCATCGGACAATTCACGATACATTCCGCGCACATTGCTTTCCATAAAAGGAGGTGTAAGATAGGACTGCAACCCTGCATATGAACGACGTTTGGCAATTACCCCCTCACCCACATTGTTTATTGAATATATATAGAAATGGGGCATACTGCCAACTAACCTGTCGGGCCAATCGTTACTGCATAATGCAACTTGTTTACGTGGAGTAAACTCAAGACTGCCATGTGTTCCAAAGTGAATCATGGCATCGGCACCAAAAGAGTGTCTGGCCCAGAGGTACGATGCAATATAAGCATGCGGAGGTGCCATGTCTGTACCATGTACTACCTGGAACGAGTTACTACCCCTTCCTGCTGCTACTTGAGGTATCAATACAACATTACCTAATTGCACACGTGCAATAGCAAGACGACCATCATCTGTTGTCATAAAATCGCCGGGGAACTCACCATTGGTGGCAATCACATCGTCATACAATTCAGGACGGAGACTTTTCGTAACCCACTCTTCGTACTGTTTCTTATTGATGAGTTCGGGATTTCCATTTTTTATAAAATTGGTATAGGCACCCTGAGCATAAGTTCCAAAAACTGAGCCTTGTTCTTGAATCATCTTTGTCAGTTCACTATGTGATTCCGGCAGATTATCTACTCTGTATCCCTCTTTTTTCATTCGCTTCAACAGATTGAATAGAGATGAGGAGACCTCCATACCACCTGCAGTCATCACATTTTGTCCCGGCCCTTTGTAGTAGTATATTGCAACTCTCTTTTCACTATTATTTTTACGTTGTAAGGATATGTAGTTATTTATAGTTTCCACAAACGTTTCCAACCTTTCGGGAATGGCATACGTTTCATGCAAGCCCTCCTCGTTAATGAAATGTCCAAAGAGAGCAAAAGGACGCAATGCTCCGTCAATCTCAGGAGTAACTATACTTTGCGAAAGAAAGCCTCCACTCATACCCATCTTATCGCTCTCCCAATCTGCCACCAATTTATTTGTGTTTAGTGGAGAAAAGAGGGGTATATTCTGTTTAGCAAGGTAATCCACAAAATAATCTCCTATTCGTCCATGAGCCATATTTATTACAGCAGACGGTGCTATACTGTCAATATGTCCATCCTTAATAAAGGAAGAGAGATTCCTTATCGGAAATACCACATTACCACTCTCTTCGAGAGCATGTACCAGGTTGGCAGGTTCTCCCATTTGTCCTGTTACAATAACCTGCGGTGCATTTTTATCGTAAAGTCCATTCTCGCGCAAGAAATTCACATAATCTGCCACAGAATTGAACCCAACCTCTTCTTCATCGGGATTTTCTATATTAGCATGAAATATCAGGTCGTTGGAACGAGGTATAAGCGGGTATGACTCTTTGGTAAAAAAATATTTCTTATCGATGCTGTTTCTAACATAGTTGAGCATACTGCGATAATTACGACGTCCACCGCCATTCAAATATTTCACTAATGTATCAGATGAAACAGAATCGAGCGATGTTATATTGTTTGCAGGATTGGTTGCCGAAGTGGTAAGTATTGCCAATCCGCTATTCACAGCATCTTCTATCACCTTACGTTGTTCCTCGGTAATACGTAATCCCATACCGTTCATAAACACCATGTCGTAGTTGTCTACATCATCTATTTTATCAATTGCAATCTCTTCAATATCTATAAATGAGTTATCATTTGCCTTTGCTATCTGCCCCAGACTTACCACCTGATAATTTATAAAACCTATTCTGGTTACAGAACAAAAACCATTCCATAACATTATGGTGATTGCAAGAAGCAACAAAATAATTATAGAGTAGAATACTGTTTTCTTTTTCATATCATTCCTGTTTTTACAACTTAAACATTTCTGCCAAATCTATTGAAAGAGTTCCCACACAACTTATGCCCTTTTGCGGCAGTTGCGCCGAACGATCGGACGATTTATCTTTAAAATTGAAAATATTATCTATCATAAACCCCAAACGTATACCACGCGGAATTTTTGCACCTATATTTAGTGAACAAATAGTTCTTGCCTTATAGTTTACATACGAGAATGTGCCATCGGAATCGAATGTGTACGTATCTATGGAGGAGGCCCACAATCCATTTAGAGAGAGATTGCCCTCTATTTTGCCTATTTTACGATTATACATTGCCGAGAATGTCATACTATGAGGACGCACTATGGATATATTCTTTCCGTTTACCTCTTCATAATCGTCGACATAGGCATACGAGCCCGATAGCGAAAGCCCGAAAGGCATATTCCATCGCAATATAGCCTCGATGCCGGTTGTTTTTGCATTTTCGGCATTTATATACATATAATCGTTATTATATGCTATTTTATCCTTGAAACGATTGTGATATGCCGATAAAGAGATGTTTAACCCCGAAAAGTTTGTCTCTGCCGACAACGTATATTGTCGGCTTTTTTCCGGTTTAAGGTTAGAGTTACCTTTAATAGTAAACCAGCCCAAACCACCCATATCATACTCCATATATAGTTCTTTCAGCGATGGAGAACGATAGCCTTGTGAATATCCGGCACGAATAGTCAACAGAGAAACCGGTTTATACATAACCGATAACTTCGGCGTCAGATTAAAATCGTATAACTGCTCATAGTCGCCACGTATGCCTGCCACTATATTTATAGAGGGAGTAATATTCCACTCCTCTTGCAAATATAAGGAATAACTATCGCGACTGACACTGCCACTGTCGGCAAGCATATAGTGTTTCAGATACTCCTGTTTCCATTCAGCACCTATGCTGAGCGAGTGGTTACCTATTTGTCCGGTATAGTTTATACGAGCCGTTTGGTTACGGTTTCTATAATCGTTTCGCGCAGGCAACGAAAAGAACTCCTTATCTTTATCGTACCAGTCATAAATATATGTTACATCAAGAGTATGATTCTCATTGAAGACATACTTCACCTTACCCGACACTGTATAATCCTTATATAAATCGTAATACTTATTGCCTACCTTTGCATCGCGACGATTACGATAGAATGAGCCTTTTAGATCGGCACTCAATTTATCGGTAAAAGAGTAGCCGAATTTTTGAGATACATCCCAAATACGATAACCGTATATTGTTGTACCATAATCGATATTTTCATTTTTTACCACCTCACCATCGGGAGTTACAGTAGTCTCTATTTGCGGATTGTCATCTTTTATGGAGTATGTACTACGGTGTCGATACCCGACTGTTGAGTATGAAGAGAAACGGTTAACCTTGGCACCTACGGAAAATGAATAATTTTCTCCGTTGGAGCCGGCATATCGCACATTTATATCCCCACTTAAAGGACGTTTTGCCGATTTTGTTATAATATTTATAACACCACCCAAAGCATTAGAGTCGTAAAGCGTAGATGCCGCCCCACGTACAACCTCAATACGTTCAATATCAGATATATTCAAACGATTGAAATCGATATTATGGTCGGCTCCCTCACCCGACATACGCTCCCCGTCGATAAGAAAGACGACATATTCTCCACCCATGCCCTGATATGTTATCTGCGGTTCTTGGCTCATGCTGTTATAAGTTATTTGTAAACCCGGTAACTTATATTGCAACAGAGTGGAGAGGTCGACAGGGTTAATTTGCTGTATATCTTTCTGGGAAATTATACGGGTTACAACCGGTGCATCTTTCAATTCGCGTTCTGAGCGAGAGCCTGTTACTATTATCTCGTTTAGTTGATTTTGCGATGGAGACATGGTGATATTCAGCGACAATACCGGTATGTCATTTATTTCCACCTCATAGGGTTCATATCCCATAAAACGAGCATTCAGTTTTGCAACACCCTTTTTCCCATAAAGTTTTATCTTAAACTCTCCATGTGCATCGGTAGCCGCTCCTACAGTTGTACCATCAATACTTATTGCAACACCCGGTAAAGGTTCTCCGGTTTCGTCGATAACAACACCAGTTATCACTCTGTTGCTTTTTCTTGGTTCGGCATCTGTATTATCGGCATTTGCAGTGGCAATTGCCACTGCAAAGAGAAGAATCAATATATTTAATACTTTGAGTCTCATTTAATTTTTTACAAGAAATTGTTATTTATAATATTCACTTGCAAATGTGATGTGTCCCGAAACGCCCATGTCGTTAGAACGGTCTGTAAACTGAAGTTTTGCATAACTGCCGTCGGCAAACTTGGCTACATACACCAATTTGGGGTAGTTATATGTGTAAGGAGGCATAGAACCTGTAGGAACCTTCTCTATCCAACCACAAAGAGTTTTATTAATCAATGATGTTTCGGCATAAGCAACCTTGCCACTCATCATATACGACATATCGGTTATAACACTGTTCTCTACTGTTTCATCGGGCATGTATCCGTCGGCAGGAATTTCTGTAAGAGCATCGAACGATGTTACACCGGTAGCAACAACTGTAGCACCATTCGTACGTATATCCTCGCGGTGTATTGCTATGTGCCAATCTATGGTTATATCCTCTTCACCACCCATAGCAGATGTTGTTTCCACCACTTCGTCATTCTCATTCAAATAGTTCCATGCACTAAAATCGCGTACCGACTCGGTTTCACCTGTCTCCAAATTTATATAGACCCATTTACTATAGTCCGAAGCGTCAACCGTCATTCGCTGCGATACCGGCTCTACAACCGATTCTGTATACTCACCGACAATAAATACAATCTCTACACCACCCATTATACCAAGATTAAAAGTAAAGGCTTTTTCATTACCATCGAGTATTGCACTAAGAGTGAAATTATACTCATTTTCATTTGCACCGTTCATACCCAAAGAGATAACTCCATCTCCATTAACCGAATAGGAATCTCCCGATTTCACGACCTCGGCACCGGTAACCGAAAAAGTACCGAAACTGTTCGATGAGTAATCTACATTAACTGTTCCATCCTCATTTGCCGTTACTGTAAGATTCTTATTATCGGTTATAGTTACATTATTGAAAAACGTTTCACTTTCATAACCTGAATACAAGTTTGCAATCTCTTGAGCAGGTGTCTGTTGATTTCCATTGCTATCGTCACTGCATGCTACAGCAATCAGTGCCATTGCCCAGAATAGGAATTTTGTTGCTCTCATAATTAATGATTTTTTGGATTTTTTGTTTAAATTATTTTTGTCGATGCAAAAGTATCTTATGCATAATGGTAGAGCAATAGCAAAAAAGAATGATTTTTTAACACTACATAATCAAATATAATTAATCGGTTTTCAGATATTCACAATAATACTTGGAGATTGTCGCAAACATATTATACTCTTTGGATGTTTATAATCTGTTCCCAAAAGAGTGGGAAAAAGAGACTGTCTGCTTATGAAAAAATTAACTCTAGTATTTGCCGGTATATCTGTTATATTCAGTATTTCAGCACAAGAAAAGAACTATTTGCAAGAATCACTGCCACTCAAATGGAGCGACAATGAACTCTTCGAACAACAACTGCCTTCCGAAGAGAAATGGTGGTTACGATTCGACGACCCTATTCTCGATTCACTTATTACCATTGCCTGTAAACGTAACCTATCGGTTTTAGAGGCCATTGCAAACATTAGTAATGCGAAAGCATCGTGGCGCATTGCAAAAGCCGATTTGTTCCCCTCTTTGGATTTTGGAGCAGGATGGCAACGTAGCAAGACAAGTGGAAATATATCATCGACAGGAGATATTGAAACCTTTGGCGGTTACTTCGATGCCGCAATATCCATGAGTTGGCAAATGGATATCTTTGGAACCATATACAAACGTGCTAAGGCTCAAAAGGAGTTGTTTCATGCAAGTGAAGAGGAGTATCGTGCTGTATTAGTTTCACTATGTGCAAATGTTGCCACAGCCTATTTCTCCCTGCGTCAGAGCCTTGCCGAAATTGCAGTATTAAAAAGCAATGTTGCATCACAAAAAGAGATAATGGATATTGTGGAGGTTCGTTTTAACACCGGTTTAGCATCGAAACTGGATGCTGCACAAGCACGTTCCGTCTATTATAGTACATTGGCATCTATTCCAACGATGGAGAGCAACATACAACAATACCGTAATACACTTGCCACTTTATTGTCCATATACCCCGGAGAAATAGACAGTTACCTTGGGAATAGCAGCGACCTGCCTAAATATATCGACCCCATTGCTGTAGGTGTACCAGCAAACCTATTGCGTAGGCGTCCCGATATTCGCAGTGCCGAAAGAGAGGTAGAGGCATATGCATCACTCTTAGGCGCATCGAAACGCGATTGGTTGCCGTCGTTCTACCTTAACGGTTCAATAGGATATGCCTCTACCGAGTTAAAATACCTGCCCCGTTCTCGCAGTATGAACTGGGAGATATCACCCACAATTACATGGAACCTGTTCGATGGAGGCAAGACAAGCGCCACAACTGTTCAGGCACGCGCTCAACTGGAACAGAGCATAGCACGCTTCAACAGCACAGTGCTTACAGCTATGCAGGAGGTTGAGAATGCCATGCAAGCATATAAAAGTTCAATAGCAACAATAGTAGCCCTACGCGAGACTGTGAACCAGAACGAAGAGACCTTACGCCTATCGGTGGAGTTGTACAAGCAGGGGTTGACCCAGTTCCAAAATGTACTTGATGCACAACGTACTCTGCTCAATTATCAGGATAATCTTGTTCAGGCAGAGGGCAGGTCGCTCATAACTCTGGTACAGTTATACAAAGCACTAGGCGGTGGTTGGTAAAAAAAGATAGTATCTAAAATTCATATATCATGAAACAGATAATATACTTTACGGCAATACTATTCACTGTTATTGCCTGTGAAAAAAGAGACAAAAGCAACGGTATGCAAACAGCACTGCCGATAGAGGTTTCAACACCAATGGTACGCGAAGTTACTCTCACACGCGAATATCCGGGATAT
>CAZEKX010000001.1:0-77088 GCA_964512955.1 uncultured Bacteroidaceae bacterium | reverse complement strand
GCAGAGCATTCGGACTTACACTAAGTGAACATCGCGATTCTATATATGCATACAACTTCTACCGACTAATGCAACGCGCCGAAAATGTAACATTCCTATATAACAGTTCGACGGAAAGTGCCACACGTGGCGAGTGTTCGCGTTACATATTGCAGTTGCAAGCATGCAAAAACTATAAAATAGAGAATATTTCGTTACAGGCAAAGCAACAAAGCACAACAACTGAGCCCATTACTATAAAAAAAGAGAAAGAGATAATAAACCAACTGATAAAACGATTCAGTTTTGCACATGGTAACAAAGCACAAGTGCTATCCCCCACTGCAATAAACCAATACATAAAATGTCCTCTAAGTTTCTTCTATAAATATGTAATGTATCTCAAAAAAACACAAGAGATAACCGGTGAACTGCAACCGACAGATGTTGGTAACATTTTTCATGCAGCAGCAGAGGAGTTCTATAAGAAAATAACGGAGAATGGGCAACTGAAAGTAGAGAAAAGCGACCTTATACCATATATTGAGAAAGATGCACTACTCTACAAATTTATTGATGACTCTTTTGGAAAGCACTTTTTTAAGAGTGAGAAATTTACATACGATGGAGAGCAATATATGAATCGCGAGGTGATTCACCGTTTTCTGCTAAGATTGATAAAATGCGATGCCACACATACACCGTTTACCTATATTGGCAGTGAACAAGAGATAAATTTTCCCATCACACTGCAACTGCCAAATAGCGAGGAGAATATTGAATTACATATAGGTGGACGAATAGACCGTATAGACGAGAAAGATGGAGTGTGGAGTATTATCGATTACAAAACAGGAGGAAAAATAGATAAGATTGGAAATCTTAATGAGGTATTCGAGAACAAGAAAAATGGAAGCGGATATATTCTGCAAACCATGTTATATTCCATTGCCGCAATAGAAAACCAAATGTGCCGGAAAGCATCACCAACACTCATTTATATACACAAAAAATCGTCGAACAGTAGAAAAGAGTGTATAGTGAAAATAGGGAATATACCAATAGAGGACATTACGACGCAAAGCCATGAGTTCATGGAACTGCTAAAGAATGTACTATGTGATATATTCGATATTGACAAACCATTCAAACCAACTGACGATATTAAACGTTGTGAATGGTGCGACTTTAAGAATCTATGCGGGAGATAAAAGCAAGAACCAATATCAACACATAGATATCAAAACCAAGAATAATTCTTGTTGATTGTAAAATCGGGTTAAAATTGCGTTAAAATATAGTTAAATACTTATTAATTATAAAACTTTTAGCAATAATAAGCGTTATATTAGTGTGTTTTTCATAGTAATAGATTCTACGGCAACATCTGCTTGTGAAAAGTCGATGACCGAACGAGTAAAAGCGTTTGCTCGGCAAAACCGTATTCACTCCCCTTGAATACGGTTTTTTATTTTGGTATTAACAAGTGATGTACTTACTTTAATTTATTCATAAAACGTTCGCTATCGACTACAAAACGTACATGTGTTCCGGAGCCTATTTCTCCTTCAGTGTCGTATGCCGATACATTGAACAGGAGTTTTCGTCCTTCTACAGCCATGAGTGATGCGGTTGCTGTTACTTCGGCACCTACAGGCGAGGGTTTTATATGTCTCACATTTATTTCACCACCAACTGTGGTAGAACCAATGGGCAACACTTCGGCAACTGCAAGCATTGCTGCATTTTCCATCAAAGCAACCATGGCAGGGGTTGCAAAAACAGGTAAATTACCGGAACCCATTGTAAAGGCGCAGTTTTCGCTACTTACAACAGTACTGCTTTTATGTGTTAATCCTTCTTTAAGCATAATGCTACTATATGGTTACTTTATTTAATATACCGGTAAGAGCCGCTATGGCAATACCGTAGTTGGTTATAGGTATATTCTGTGCTTTGGCATGTCTGATACGCGACAGGACATGCCTACGTGTAAACATACATGCACCGCAATGTATAATAACGTTGTAGGGGGTAAGGTCTTCGGGGAAATCGTTACCCGACACGATATCTATATGAATTTCTTCTCCGAACTTTTTACGTAACAGACGAGGTAACTTCACACGACCTATATCCTCGTTCTGCGGTATATGAGAACATGCTTCGGCTATAAGTATTCTGCCATTACAAGGAAGGTTCACAAGTGCATCGGCACCTGTTTTGAATGTTTCTATATCACCTTTATGACGCGCCATAAGCACAGAAAAGGATGTTAATTTACTCTCACTTGGTGTTATAGCCTGTACCTGTGCAAAGACTTGCGAGTCGGTTATCACAAGTTGCGGAGGACGATTCAATGTGGCAAGCATTGCCGGCATCTCTTCGGGAGCGCAACAGAGAACCAAACAGTGTTTATCAAGCAGGTTGCGAAGTGTTTGTACCTGTGGTTGTATTAAACGTCCTTTGGGTGCTTGTGCATCTTGCGGCATAACCAGAAGTACGGTATCACCCGCTTTGACAAGTGTGTATGTAATATCATCGAGATTATCATCCTTTTTATATATTGCAGCCATCTGCTCCAGCAGTTGCCCTACTCCTTTACCCTCTTTCGCCGATACTGGGAATACAGTCTCTTTCATCTCGTCGCTCCATGTCGAAAGGATTTCGTCCGAAGGCATTGCATCACATTTTGCAAGTAACAGTATTACGGGTATTTCGGCATTAAGAAACATCGTATGCCACTCTTTTTCGAGTTTTGCATCTTGTGGTGAACCGGTTAGAAGCAGCAGTGCCATGTCTACTTGTTGTACAACACGCTGTGTACGTTCTGTACGCATTGAACCCAATTCGCCTTCATCGTCAAAACCCGCTGTATCTCCTATAACAGCGGCACCAATTCCCGGCAATTCTATATTTTTCCAGACTGTATCGGTTGTTGTACCGGGAACATCGGAAACAATGGATACGTCTTGACCGGTAAGCAGATTCAACAGGGTTGATTTTCCAACATTACGTCGACCGAATATACCGATATGATAACGATTGGAACGTGCGATATTACTCATAAAATATGTGGTTACAGTGGCTTAAAATCTAAAATCTCTTTTACCTTCGTCTATTGCATCAAGGTATCTTGCTGCTGTGGCACGCGCCTTTTCATTGGGTACGGTGGTAAGCAATCGTTTAATCATTGCTTCGCCTTTTTTGCGTACCTCGGGCGATGCATAGTCGTTCATATACTCTTTTAATGTTATCAGAGCATTGGGAAGACAACAATTGGCTATCTGTCCGTTCTTCAGGAGAGTCATAAAACGATCGCCGGTACGTCCTTCTCTATAGCAGGCAGTACAGAAACTGGGAATATGCTTCAGGTCGAGTAACCATCCTACAACCTCGTCGAGTGTACGATGGTCGGCGACATCGAACTGTGCGGAATTCTCCTCTTCGCTCTCGGGCGAGACGTAACCACCGACGCTTGTACGAGAGCCACCGCTTATCTGGGATATTCCCAACTCCAACAATCGAGCACGACTCTTTTCGCTCTCTCTTGTGGATATAATCATTCCTGTGTATGGTACGGCAATACGTATAATTGCCACAATACGATAGAATATATCGTCGGGGACAGCATTTTTAAAATCGGCAGTATCAATATCATCGGCCATACAGAGACGAGGAACACTTATTGTATGAGGACCTACTCCATAAGCAGCCTCAAGATGTTCGGCATGCATAAGCAAACCTACAAAATCGTAACGATAGGTTTCCAAACCAAAGAGCACTCCAATACCTACATCATCTATTCCACCTTGCATGGCTCGGTCCATAGCCTCGGTATGATAGGCGTAATTACTTTTGGGACCTGTGGGATGTAGTGCCTCGTAATTCTCTTTGTTATATGTCTCTTGGAAAAGTATATATGTTCCAATACCTGCATCTTTCAAACGTCGATAATTCTCTACCGATGTAGCGGCAATATTCACATTAACACGTCGTATTGCACCATTCTTGTGTTTAATACTGTAAATTGTTTTTATGCTTTCCAAGATATATTCCAATGGGTTGTAGAGAGGATGTTCGCCAGCCTCCAATGCAAGGCGTTTGTGTCCCATATCCTGCAATGCTATTACCTCGTCACGAATCTCGTCCTGTGTCAGTTTCTTGCGTCTTATATTCTTGTTTTTTGCATGATAGGGACAATATACACAGCCATTTACACAATAATTGGAAAGATATAACGGTGCAAACATAACAATTCTGTTTCCGTAGAAACGATGTTTAATCTCGTTCGCAATAGTAAATATCTCGTTAATAATATGGGGGTCGTTACACTCAAGCAACAACGCAGCCTCACGATGTGTTATGCCTTTATACTCACGTGCTTTCTGCAATATTTGCTGCAAAAGTTCATGATTGTTACAATTATCACGAGCATACTCTATTGTACCACGTATCTCGGCATCGTTTATAAACTCTTCGGCTATATGTGATTTTACATTATACATATATTCATTTTTATTTGTAATCGCCACGACCGTAGTCGATATGATATCCTATCATACTCAAACGTTCATCGAGCAGTTTTAACTGTTGTGCCGACTCGGTTCCGTAACTCTTTTTATTATTATAAATAGTATATTTTTTTCGTGCTTCCACAGGAGATATATTCGGCATTACGACATTTGCTCCTGCCAAAATACCACGCTCCAAACCATTTTCGCACAATGTAGAAAGTGCTGTAGTTGCCGGTATAAGTGCTTTTTGGAAACGCAAACGCAACAAAGATACTAAAAGAAGAGTATTTTCAACACTTCCTATGGCATATTCCGAAAATGGCGTTCCTTTTGCCGGAATGAAAGGACCTACACCTATCATTTCGGGGTTCAGTTCCTCGAGAAACATTATATCTTCGACAATATGTTCAACAGTCTGGTACGGTGAACCTATCATCATTCCGCTACCGGTTTGGTAACCCAGTTCCTTTAGTATTCGTAAACAATTTCGACGATTTTCGCCACTCATCGCTGGCGGATGCAACAGTGAATAGTGTTTGTCGCAACGGGTTTCGTGTCGTAACAGATAGCGATTGGCACCGGCATCACGAAAAGCCTTATATGCCTCGTGGCTTCTTTCACCCAGCGATAATGTTATAGCCTTTTCGGGAAACTCCTCACGAATGGACCGCACCAAATCTACTATCCAAGCATCGTTCTGCCGAGGGTCCTCACCACCTTGCAATACGAATGTATTGAATCCCATTGCATCGCCATCACGACAACAATCGAGAATTTCCTCTTTCGATAATCTGTAACGCTGTGCCAATGTATTGGAACAACGAATTCCACAATAGTAACAATTGTTTTTGCAATATGAACTGATTTCCGTAAGTGCCCTTATATATATACCTTTACCAAAATTGGATATTGAGACCTCAACGGCTCTCTTGTGTAAATAATCTTTCTCTTCGGGAGTAAGCATTGTCAACAGAGCAACCCAGTTGTTCCGTTCTATCTTTTTTTGCTCGTACAAAGCATCTATCAGAGTTAAATTTTCACTTCCGAAATAATTTTTCATACCACATGAAGAAAGATTATTGCAAAATTACAAAAATTGACTCTTTTTTACTATTTTTACCGCAAAATTTAAACGTAACTTCAAAAAGAACTACTATGGCATATAATAACAATGTTATGTTCATCAGATACAATCTGCTTGCTGAGATGGTTAAGATGTGGAAAGAGAATGTTCTCGAAGAGAATATCGATCGCATGCTTATAAACCGCTACCCACGCAAACGCAACCCCAAAGGTCGCTGCTGTATTTACAAGGAGCGCGGAGTTATGAAGTATAAAACCATGGCTATGCTTGGATTCAGCATGGAGGATGAGCATGACGAACTGGACAGATTGAGCAGTTATGTAAGACGCATGATGGAACGCGAAATGCCCGATGATAAACGCGGAATCCTTAATGTTATGGACGAGGCTTGTTCGTCGTGCGTAAAAATCAATTACGAAATTACCGACTTGTGTCGTGGTTGTGTTGCTCGTCCATGCTACACAAATTGTCCCAAGGATGCCATCTCGTACGACAGAGAAGGAAAAGCACATATAGACCACGAAAAATGCATAAGTTGTGGAAAGTGCCACCAAGCATGTCCCTATCATGCAATCGTATATATGCCTGTACCTTGCGAAGAGGCATGTCCCGTTAAAGCAATATCAAAAGATGAATATGGAGTTGAGCATATCGACCCCGAGAAATGTATCTACTGTGGAAAATGTCTCAATGCCTGTCCATTTGGTGCTATATTCGACCAATGTACCGTATTCGATGTACTGAAACGTATTAAAGAGGGTAAAAAGGTTGTTGCCATGGTTGCGCCGTCGGTACTTGCACAGTTCGGTAAACCGATAGAGCAAGTATTTGGAGCATTAAAAGAGATTGGTTTCCACGATATAATAGAGGTTGCCTACGGAGCAGAAGAGACTACACGTCGTGAGTCGGCTGAATTCAAAGAGAAAATGGAAGAAGGTGCTCCTTTTATGACAACAAGTTGTTGTCCTGCATACGTAAACTTGGCTCGTAAACATATACCCGAACTGATGCAGTATGTATCTACTACCGCATCGCCTATGGTTTATACAGCCGAATATGCCCGCAAGAAACACCCCGATGCAATAAATGTATTCATTTCACCTTGTGCATCAAAGAAAGCAGAATGTCGCGAACACGATTGTGTGGATTTTGTATGGACATTCCGCGAAGTTGATGCAGTACTCGATGGAATGGAGATTGACATTGATAAATGCCAGCCGTTTACACCCGATGAAACAGCAGGAAAAGATGCACATGGCTTTGCAAAAACCGGAGGTGTATTTACCGCTGTCAAAAATATTCTCGGTGGAGAAGAGATTGAGGGTGTTGTCATTGCCGACCTTAACAAAAAGAACATAGGTGTTTTGCGTGCCTATGCAAAAACCGGCAAATGCCCCGGTAAAATGGTAGAGGTTATGTCATGCCCCGGTGGATGTATCACCGGTCCCTGTTCTTGCTCGGACGGTGGCGAGGCTTCACGACGTTTCGAAGCAGAAATGAAGAAAAAGTAAGATACAAGATACATAAATAGGGGTTTAAGTTTAAACTTAAACCCCTATTTATGTATTATAGGATGTTGTTTTATCAATTAATTTTTCAACATTATTCCATTGAAAATTCTGCCGGAGTTTATTCCCAAGCGGCGTGCCGAAAAAAAGCGGTCATACTCTTTATAAGTGCATATACCGGAAACGGTAATAGAAGACGAAAGAACTCCATACAAAAGCAGTTGTATGCAATTTGCTTCCCATAAATCGATATGCCAACGCTCACCATAACGCTTCGCAATATTATCCATGGCAAAGCCATTAGTGGCAAAAACATCGTAAACCTCGTCGCCAACCTCAAAACTATCGAGTGAAATACTTGGTGCTATCACAGCAGATATATCCTTAGGGTCAGTGTTATATGAATCCATCATTTGCGCAATAGTTCTTTCCAATATTCTTGCTACTGTTCCGCGCCACCCTGCATGAACTGCCGCCACTACTCTCTTTTTTCTATCAAAAAGTAGTATAGGTACACAATCGGCAGTGGAAACACCTATACAAATATTGGGTATATTGGTTATAACAGCATCAATACCATCGAGTTGCATAATGCGTTCCTCGGACGATAGTAAAAGAAAGGAGTCATCGATACACAACACCTTTGTATCATGTGTCTGACGTGGCAAAAAGAGACTCTCATCAGTTATGCCTAAGAAACGGCATAGAGTCTCCCGGTTCTGCTTCACACATTTAGGATTATCGCCACAATAATGTGTTATATTAAAGGCAGAATAAGTTCCTGTACTTACTCCGCCCTTACGAGTGGTGGAGAAGGCTATGACACCTTCTCCAATATTATATTGCAAAATCTCGTTGGTCATTACAAAGCCTGCATTGCTTGTTCAATATCGGCAATGATATCCTCGGCATCCTCTATACCAACCGAAAGACGCATCAAATCGGGAGCAACACCTGCCTCTATAAGTTGTTCATCGGACAACTGACGATGCGTGTGGCTTGCCGGATGCAAGATACATGAACGAGCATCTGCCACGTGGGTAACAATAGAGATAAGTTTCAAACTATCCATAAAACGTATTGCATCCTCTTTGGTACCCTTAACACCGAAAGCCAACACACCGCATGCACCGTTGGGAAGATACTTCTTTGCAAGAGAGTAATATTTATTGCTTGGCAAACCACAATGTTTCACCCATGCTACTTTAGGATGCTGCTCAAGATATTCTGCAACTTTTTGAGCATTTTCGCAATGGCGTGGCATACGTAAATGCAATGTCTCCAAACCCAAGTTCAGCAAGAAAGCATTTTCGGGTGCCATCATAGAACCCAAGTCGCGCATCACCTGTGCAACCATCTTTGTTATGTATGCAGCCTTACCGAATGCCTTGGTGTATACCAACCCATGATAGGAATCGTCGGGTTCTGTGAGACATGTAAATTTGTCGTGCCATGCCTCCCAATCGAAATTACCACTATCGACAACAGCACCACCCACAGCAACAGCATGACCATCCATATATTTTGTAGTGGAGTGTGTAACAATGTCGGCACCCCATTCAAAAGGACGACAGTTTACAGGCGTAGCAAAGGTATTATCTACAATAAGTGGAACTCCATGTTTGTGTGCAATCTCGGCAAATTTTTCAATATCGAGAATATTTACTCCCGGGTTTGAAATAGTTTCACCAAAGAGAGCCTTTGTGTTGGGGCGGAAAGCCTTCTCTATCTCTTCGGCAGAAGCATCGGCATCGACAAAAGTTACATCTATTCCCAATTTCTTCATTGTAACAGAGAAGAGATTATATGTTCCACCATAAATGGTGCTTGCCGAAACAAAATGATCACCCGCTTGACAGATATTGAAAATTGCATAGAAGTTGGCAGCCTGTCCCGATGCTGTCATGACAGTTGCAACACCACCTTCGAGAGCGGCAATTTTTGCGCCAACAGCATCCACTGTAGGATTTTGCAGACGTGAATAGAAATATCCGGAATCCTCCAAATCGAAAAGACGTGCCATCTGTTCGCTTGTCTCATATTTAAATGTAGTACTCTGATAAATGGGTAGTACACGAGATTCACCTTTCTTTGGTTGCCACCCACCCTGTACACATAATGTTCCTTTATTGAAATCTTTTGTCATAGTTATAAAATTATTTTCTGTTATTATATTTTTATGCGCTAATATAGTGTAAAAAGACTATAAGTACTCAAAAGTTATATATAGTTTATTAAATTATAACATTTAACTTTAACATTTTAACAGGTTGGCATATTTACCTTCTCAAACTTATACCCTAACCGCTTAAGTTCTATTGCCGCTCCTGTTTTATACATAACTTTGGCGGCACGAGCAAACGTATAGTATGCCATAGGGCTTTGCGGTTCTATATTTTCGCGACGAATGAGAGTTAGTATCGAGTAGGCACATCTGCGAAGAACCTCTTCAATATTTTTTGCCTCATCCGAATCTAGAGAAAGTCCCAATATATCGCGCATTATATGCTCATCCATATCATCGAAACCATTTTCGCCATATAACGATTTATACTCTTCGGTTGAATATTTTTCCCAATCCTCGTCCCAACGATGCGCTATAGCCATTCCCATATACCCTGCCCATGCAACAGCCACAGCAGGATATTCATTTATTTGCGCAACAGCATCGGCAATGTAATCGAGTGCAAGAGACTCCCAACGAGCATTCACATCTTCGGAAGAGAGTAACACCTTGTCGAGCATCTTATACGATGTACACAAACGTAATATGTCGTCTTGCAAACGGCTTTCAAAATCGCGCAGATATTCTGTATAATCTGTTGTCATATTAAATTAATAAAATTTACGCGAAGATAATGCTTTATTTTTTATCTATCAACAATAGGAATATAGTTCTTTCAAATAGAAATATATCATATAGTTTCAGTTTGCAGCAAAACAATGAGACTGACAAAAAAGTCTATACGACTTTAGATGTCAGCCTCATACTTTTCTATACGACTGTTTTATTACTGATGAACTTCGCGCAAAAGGTCATTGACTGTCTTTACAGGGTTAAAGGTGATAAGAGGAACCTCAACAAATATTGTACTCCAATCGCTCATGGCACCATTCCACAGACCCGGCAATTCCATTGCTTTTAATTCTCTTCCGTTTTTGGATTTGTGTGAAATGAAACCTGTATTCTTGTCGACATATTCAGGAAGATTGAATTTCTCTCCTTTATAATTCTTCACAGCACAAACCAAATCAACGGGATTAAAGTGTGTTCCATTTTCGAACATCGACTTGGCATCGGCATTATTCATATCTATCTGTGAACTTTCCAATATCTGTAACGACACCGAACCATCGGGATTATAAGCGAGGAATGGTCCGCCTCCGGGTTCACCGACATTCTTAACCATTCCACATACACGCATGGGACGATTTAATTTCTTACGCAAATAGAGTACCAAATCGCAATCCTCCATCTCTTTTACCTCCATATTGCGACACATAAGTTTCTGTTGAACGAAGCGAATCATCTCCTCAACCTGCTCATGAGTATATTTACCGCTATCGATAAGACGAATATACTCAAATGCTTTATTTTGCAAATCGACAAGTATACCGGCTAGAAGTTTCTTGTATGTTACAGTTTCGTCTTTGAGCCTGTCGGGAACAACATTATCGATATTCTTTATAAAGATAACGTCGGCATCAATATCATTCAGGTTCTCAATGAGCGCGCCGTGTCCTCCGGGACGGAAGACTAACGCTCCATTTTCGCGGAAAGGCTCGTTGTCGGCATCGGCTGCAACAGTATCGGTACTCTGCTTCTGTTCCGAAAATGATATCTCATACTCTACACCGAATAGTTTTTCGTAATACGATTTACGTTCTGCAACAAGTTCCTCGAACAATGCTTTATGATTGGGAGAAACTGTAAAATGCAAACGAACTTTGCTACCCATTGCTGCATAGAGAGCACCCTCGACAAAATGTTCCTCTGCCGATGTTCTTACATCATTTTCGTATGTATGGAATTTAAGTAATCCTTTGGGTAAAGAACCGTAGTTCATACCTGTAAAGTCGAGCAGATTAAATACTACGGCTTTATAATTTCCTGCAGAAATCAAATCCTGTATAGATGCAGAATTATTCTTTTGGCACATTGCATTCAACTCATTGTAAAATGCAAACTTTTCTATGTTATTAAAGAAATTCTTCTCGAAATCGGATGTTGGCACATCGTATTCGGCACTAAGGAAAGAAAACAGATCCTTAAACATTCTGCTGGCAGCACCCGAAGCAGGTACAAATTTAAGCACCGAATTTCCTGCCTTACAATAGTTGTCCCACACTGTAAGATAGTTAGTAACCTCGTCGCATGTAGGGCGTAACACTCCGTTGTCGACAGTTGCCGCAGCCTCTATTTTCAGGAAGGGGAAACCTGTCTTAAATGTTTTCAACTGTTCGGTAAACTTTTCTACCGAGATTCCTTTCTTGTTCAACAATGCTTGATCTGCTTTACTAATCATCATAGCCGTAATATTAATTAGGTTTTACAATTATCGTTCAAACAAAAATAATAATTTGGTGGTATATAAAAACAAAGTTATTCCAATTTTGCGCATTACCATATCCCATCTTCGCAAAAATATAGATAATTTTCTAAAAATAGGTAAAAAAATCAATTATTTAAAAATTTATAAATTAACTTCGCGCATAAAGTTTGTACAAAGACTAGTAAAACTACTGATTATGTCGGAAAAAATCATATTTAGGGATTGCGAGCGCAAAGAACTTTTAAATTTATGCCGTATACTCCGCAATGAGACTGCGGGCGAACTGCATAAAAGCGATTACAGGTTCATAAAAACGACTGTTACCAAGGCAATAGAGGATGGAAAGATTGTACGTGACAGTTTCGGATTCAACCCTGTTATACTTGACATGCAAACTGCGGAACTCATTGGACAAGAGATTGGTTTTCATCGAGAGATAATGATAAGTATTCTGCTCAGTCGTTGTGTCGAGATGGGTACCATTGGCATGGAAGAGATTGCTGCAGAATGTGGCGAAAACACAACAAAAATTCTTGCTAACCTTACTCAAATAAATGCATTATATGCCAAAAGTCCTACAATAGAGAGTGAAAACTTTAGAAACCTGCTATTATCGTTTGCCAATGACATGCGTATTATTCTCATAATGATTGCAAGTCGTTTGGTTTTGCTTCGCCGCCTGTTCGACTACAACGACACAGAAGCACGTAAACAGGTGGCAAACGAAGCATCGAAGTTGTATATTCCTCTGGCACACAAACTAGGATTCTACAAGATTAAATCGGAGATGGAGGACCTTGCTCTACGATATACCGAAAGTGACATATATGCTGAACTGAGCAGAAAATTGGAAGAGACGGCAGCATCGCGTGAGGATTATATCGCATCGTTCATACACCCTATTGAACTGGAACTGTACAAGCATCCACATCTTAAGTTCAGAATAAAGGGACGTACAAAGTCGATAAATTCCATTTGGCAAAAGATGAAACGTCAGAAACTGCCTTTTGAGAACATCTACGACCTGTTTGCCATACGTATAATACTGGATAGTGAAATACTAAATGAGAAGAGTGAATGTTGGCAAGTATACTCTATTATAGCAGATATGTATACACCCAACCCACACCGTCTGCGCGACTGGTTATCGGTACCCAAAAGCAATGGTTATGAGTCGTTACACACAACTGTGATGGGTCCCGAAGGACGTTGGGTAGAGGTACAGATACGTACCGAGCGAATGGATGCCATTGCCGAACATGGTTTGGCAGCACACTGGCGTTACAAAGGTATTAAAAGCGAAAAGGGGCTCGACAATCTGCTTGCGTCTATACGAGACACGTTGGAACATCTGGCACAGGAAGAGGTAAACGAGAACAAGTTCAAAATGGAACTTTACAAAGATGAGATTTTTATCTTTACACCCAAAGGCGACCTATTCCGTCTACCCAAAGGGGCTACAATTCTGGATTTTGCATTTTGCATACATAGTGGAATTGGCTGTAAATGTACCGGCGCTTTAGTGAACGGACGCAATGTTCCAATAAGACATATACTGAACAATGGCGACCAAGTAGAGATTATAACATCGAACAGTCAAACACCTAAACAGGCATGGTTAAATATTGCACAGACAAGTCGTGCCCGTTCAAAGATACGTCAGGCTCTTAAAGACATCACTGCACGTCAGGCTGATATGGCTCGCGAGATGCTTATACGCAAATTCAAGAACCACAAGATTGAGTATGACGAGTCGATGATTGACCACCTTATACGTAAAATGGGTTACAAACGTCTAAGCGACTTTTATCAGCGTGTTGCAGAAGGGGGAATAGACATAACCGACATATACAAAAGATATAATGAATTGGCCAACCCCGAAAGTAACGAGGCAGTTCAAAGCGCACAGGATTTTACTCTGATACCCGACAAGGAGAGTGGAACATCGAGTGATGTGCTTGTAATTGAACGTAACTTAAAGGGTATCGATTATAAACTTTCGAAATGTTGTGCACCCATCTTTGGTGATGAGATATTCGGATTTGTAACTATTAACGGTGGTATTTCGGTACATAGAAAGGATTGTACAAACGCCAAACAGTTACGAGAACGTTATCCCTACAGAGTGATAGAAGCACGCTGGAGTGATAGTGGAAAGAACAAAGCACTCTACCCTGTTACACTGCGCATCGTAGGACATGATGACATAGGTATTGTAAACAATATAACATCACTAATAACACAAGAGAAGGATGTTGTTATGCGTGGAATAAATATTGAGTCGCACGACACACTGTTTTCGGGAACACTTACATTGATGATTGATGACACTGCAAAACTTAAAAAGTTAATTACAAAGATTGAAGGAATTAAGGGAGTGAAACAGGTGAGACGAGTTTAAAATAGAAAAAGTAACATTAACTCCCAAAAAAGTTTTACCTTTGTGTCCAAAATAACTGATAATGAAAAATTTTATAATACTACTTTTTACATTATTTGTTTTGACTCCTGTTGTGAATAGTCAAAACCGAGGAAAAGCAAAAATTGAGTTTGAGAAACTTGTGTACAACATGGGAACATTCCCTGCGGATTCTGCTGTTATCACATGTCATTATAAGTTTACCAACACCGGTGATGCCGACCTTTATATACATCAGGTATTCACATCGTGCGGATGTACCATTGCATCACATAATACAGATGCCATTAAACCCGGAGAGAGTGATACAATTACCGTTAAATATGATGGTCGACGTAATGCTCCCGGGAAAATAAGAAAAAGAGTTACGGTACACAACAATTCCAATACAGAGATGGTAAAACTCTACCTTACCGGAAAGATGTTACCCAAGCAGGAACAAGAGACTGAAATTATTGAAGTTAATGAATAGATAAAAAGCCGCTTATGCGGCTTTTTATCTATCGGGTTTCTTTCTCAGAGCAAGGATATGCAAGACTGCATCGGCTATATCCCGGTTAAGCGTTCTGTAGAGCATTGCACTGTCGGGTTTCACAAAGTCGAGCCAACGCGCCACCAACGACTGCTTTACATAGGCAATACACTGCATACACAAATTGGTTAATTGAGAGTTTTTCCAATTGACAGGCATTTGTAAAGAGTATGTAACACCCACAGTGTTATAGTTCATATTGGCATAAGGCTGTAATAACTGTAACAATTCAGTTGTTGCACCATTCCATAACGGAGTTATTCTCTCTGTATCCTCTTCGGTAGATGCCACCAATTCCGGAGCACCAAGTTTAAGCCCTAAATTTCCTGTTACCCTGTGCAAATTATCTATTGCATCCTGTTTGTTTATTGTTATTTCCATATTCTTTTAACGTAAACGATTATTCCATGCCGAATCGATATACATCTCAACAGCATTAATTTTACTTTCGGTAGATATATTTCCCACAAGTACTATGGCAAAATATCGATAAGATTGAGTTGGTATATAAGGGAATACCATGTCGCAAAACTCCACTCTACGTTCATTGCCTGTAACAAGTTTAAAGTTCACTCCATCGTTACTGCATAACAGGTAACAAGCCAATCCATTGAAAGTATTATCGCCTTTTGCAGGCTTAACAGTAGCATGCAGCATCATCTGCAGCACTCTTTTATATAGTTTACCACCCCACAATAAAGGTCGCGATATCAGCAACACCGAGTTTTCACTAGAAACATAATTGTTTGGAGTAAGTATAATAGTTTTGTTAAGATCACTTTTTATGCACCATAGGTTGGGATAACTATTCAATACAAAATCGAAATTATATGATATTTTGCTCCACTCTCCGTTTTCCAAAGAACAGAGATAACTATACGGGTATCCCGAATTAGAGACTATAATTTCACGCTTGGGGTAATTGAAACCTATGGTTGCCTGTTGTAAATAACTGTAAAATGTCTCATTGTTCGAGAAATTATTTAATGAGACAATTGCAGCCACTCTGCTGAAGATGTTTGTCGAAGATAGATACTTCAATGGATGAAAATCGGCATCCATTGAAGCCGATAATTGTTTTATGCTGCCACCATGCATTAACATAACACCTTTTGCTGTTGCAAATATCACTCCGGCATCGATACCACGTATAGATTTGGCATTTGTACAAACCTCGCGCGACATTGGATAAGAACCATTATAAGCAAGTGTACCCGATGTATCGACCGACATTGCCCATATTCCATTACTGCAAAAGATGTAGAGCGGATGTTGTCCAAACTGTCCTTGTGAAAGAGCGACGGTATTACTGCACACACCTATTATTTCTTCATTTGTGGGAGCATAGGTTTGTATAGCAGGAAACAAAAAAGGATTATCGACAGAAGAGACCTTGAGTATATTTTTACGAACCTCAACCGTATTCATCTCCGAGATATCGACTTTCGATGTACTGCTTTCCCAAGTTGAATCTATTGCAATATTCTCTATTGTACCTTTCTTGTCGTCGTCGGCACTTTGGGCTATGGATATAACAATGACATCACCGTCGGTTGGTGTTCCTCTCCACGTTATAGCCGGATAGCGTTCTCCCGTACCCTCCTTAGTATTTAAGGTAAAAACCTTGTCGCCATACATCCATCCGGTAGAGGTTGAATAAACAATATTGTAACTTCCTGTTTTATATGAGAAATAGGATTTTAAAATTTCCTCGTAGTATACATGCACCGATGTTACAGAAGAATTTGTTATATCTACCGTAAGTGTCAACCCTCTATCTTTTGTATTAAGATAGTATGCCATATTCAGCATTTTATGCTGTATTAGTGAAAAAGTTTTATTGTAATACGTCCCATCTATCAATAGCGAAAATGTCATCTTAACAGCACGCATATCGGGATAGGATATGTAAGGCGATATGCAATAACCTGCATCGGTTTCTCCAATGAGAAAATCTCCATCATATTCCCTTTTTACAACAGATGTTCCATTTGTGGTATTCAGTTCTGTATATACAGTTGCCGTTATATATTTAGGAGTGAGTGACGATGGGAGAAAGCAATCGCCATTGTACCCTTTAAATAGTTTCTCGCGTAAAGATGCCAAGTGAAGACAACCGTTGAACATATAACTGTATTGGGCAGAACAGTCGTTGAGATTTCCACTATCGGCAGGCAAAGAGTCCGACAATACGAGTTTTTCGGATGAGACATTCTCTTCATTATCGACCAACACCCCATTTAATTTATATTCGGCAATCTTATAAAAGGATGATGCAGTAGCGGTGTCGTTAAATATTTCCAGATTTGTTTTATTGTCGTAATAATCGAATCCATAGGACGAAGATGTGTTGACATTATCGACACGAGAAGATACTTCTGTACCGTTATTTACAATCTTATGCCCCATTATGGAACCTGTAGTAAAGAGGTCGACCGATACAATTATATTCTCCCACTCTTTTAAATTGAAGTCCGAGAAATGAAATGTTGGTTTAAAACCCTGCACCATTACATTGTATTTCGATAATCCTATTGTATCCGATTCATTCACCCTTGTAAATACGAAATTACCTTTATCGCGCGACAAGCCGTTTATGCTATTCTTGTCCTCTACATAATAAACCGGAGAATAATAGGCATAACTACCATCGAAGAGCCTGAAAGCAAAACGAAAAAGTGCCCTATCGACATAATATCCCTGTTCATTAAGTTTTGCCACGCACTCATCGAAATAACCTTTTGATGCATTATTCCAGTAGAGAGCAACTTTTTCGTTATCGCGTGTAAACCCCTGATAATATTCATCGTCAGTAGTAACTTTATGAATAATGGAATCGACGGTAAACGTCAATGTCGGCATTTTAGGGGACGCACCAAGCCACTTATATACACCATTGTCATAGATTGCATATAAAGTGCTTTTGGATGTAAGTAAACAGGCTATATTACCCGAAAATTCTATACGACAAACATCTACCGCTTCGGTAGAGAGCAGAGGGATACCATACAGAGATACAGCCGAAGACAATGGAGAGAAAGATATATCGTAGAGATGCACCATTCCTTTATCTTTGGTTATACACATATATACCGAAGTTTCACTGTGGAAATATACAGCAGAATAGGAACATGGCAAACTTTTCACCTCAAAAGGTGGAGCAATTGGTTCCAGTGAGCCATTACAGATTCTCATATTTACAAGTTCCATACATTCACCCTCGCGAGCAAACAAATTATCGGTATTACGTACAATGCCACGAAAAGAAAAACTCTTTTGCATAATATATATTATTAATAAAATCAATTAACAAGACGTTTTAACAGTTTTGCAATCACATCGAGCAGACCACACTTCCACAGAACAATGAACAAAAAAATCAAAAAGGCAAAGCGGAATACACTTTTTGCAGAAACATCCTCATTACATTTCACAGGTTCTTCAATAGTTTTTTCACAATAGAGCGTATCGGTTATGAGAAGTGTATCTGTTTGTATACGGTCGCGATAGAGAGTGTGCCAATGATCCTTATATACCGTATCCGATTTTGTATACACAATTATACTGTCGCGAATAAAAATACTGTCGCGAGTATGCTTGTCGGAACTATTATACAGTGTACGTATCGTACTTTCACCCGAACGTGTTACAGCACACGACGCAACAGATATAAAAAGTAACAGACTAAAGTATGCTTTTATTCTCTTTCTCATATTCATTGACATAGCCTTTCAAATAACTGAACCGTTCCACAATACGCAGACTAAGGAGATAGTAAAGAAAATCGAGAATACGAAATAAAGTACTTCCGTGTTGGGTTATCATGCGTGCATTACGCAGTATATTGGTTCCATAGAAATATATTGCAATATATATAAGGAACGAAACACACTGCACTGCGGTAGCATCTTCACCTTTTATATGTCCTAGCAGATAGATAGAGGCTACCAATACAAAGTATATTGCCGCATCTCTGAATAGACGAAATGCTTTTTTAAAACTCCATTCTCGTCTGTTGCTAAGGTCGGCAAGCAAACCTATTACAAAGTTCAGAGTAAATAGCATTATAAGCCCGAATATATCGTTCTTTATCGGGAACAGTATACTTGCAAAATTTGCAAAGAACGATGCCACAAAAAATTTCACTTCGTCCATACCGGCTCTACATTTCCAATGTTTTTACCAATGTCAGTTCGCTACGTGAGCGCAACATAATGAACTGCTCCGGCATAACTCCTTCTATTGTTATCTCGCATTTATATTCGTCGAAACCAAAGTCATCGTGTCGCAAATACTCCTCTTCGCCATCTATACTCACTAAGATCTCCACCGGATAGAGTCCGTTTTTATGTACTCTAACCCTTATATCGCCACCTACACATTGCAGAGGTTCTGTCTCCCAGAAAATTCCATTCTTGGATATTGTCAAGTTCTTAACAGCCATAATTCCTATTTTTCATTGTTTCTATTACCATTACACAACGATGCCGCAATAGATAGCATTGAAGCGGCGCTATCGTGTTTATCAAACACATTAAAGACAAGTGCTGCACACCTGTACGCTACAGCCTCGTGCAGGACATCATCGTTGCCACATAAACCATTATCGGGGACATACAGTGCTTCATATATAAAACTATCAACATTAGGCGATACCCCAATAGGCAAAGAGTAGAAATATAGTGCTTTCATGCCATCGGCAGTATAACCCAGAACAGCAACAGGTTTGCACCACCCGGCTCTTGTATAAAAGTTACCTTGCGCCAATGCCATAGACGAATTGTCGGGATAGAGTATTTTGCACGGACGTTTCCATCCTGTCATGTTTAACTGCACAAGACGTACAAAATCGTCGGGCAGAGGAAAATATCCACTGCCATCGGAGGCAGTGGTTATTTTCTCTTTGGCAATGGTTATACTTTTAGGATTAACACCGCAACGTTCACTGTTCATCTGTACAAAAAGCACTGCTTCGGGAAGCAACGACTCTATGTAATCGTCTATTTTTCGTGTATCTGCTGCAAGTAACGTTACATCGCTGTCATCATTCGCCTCATTTAGCAAAAAGCGCACCTTTGCCTTTAAATTCTCTGTTGTTATCATAACCAGTTGGGAAATGTAATACCTTTCTCCTCGGCCATAGCCTTAACAGCCGCTTTTGTTTGTAACTCCGACAATTGGCACAAGAAAGGTTCAGCCATTAAAACAGCACGTGCCTGCTGCATATTCTTAACATCGGAGAAAACTGTAACCTCTGTTGCGTTTTCAGATGAAGCAGCACACTCGTTTACATCCTCAATAATATCCACTTTACCTTTCTTTATTTCGCCGCAACGGAATGCGGCACTTTCCTCAATTGCCTTTTGCATCAGAGGGTTATCGGTAATAAATCGTGCCGGTATACATTCTGCCGAATTTATTGAACCACCCTTGAACTCAATACGTATCAAAGCCTTTCCCACACGGAAATAACTGTTTCTCTCAACCTGTCCGTGTATTTCGTAAGTAACTATTTTTTTCATGATATTTTAATTTATGCAGGTGTGCCGACAACGGCACACCATGCGAATTATATATTATTCACCAACAGTAAGTATTTCGCCTGTATACTCCACCCATGTATTGCCGTTATATGTTACCACACTGCCAGCAGGGAACCACAACTGCGACACTCCGTTTACCGAGTGATTGACATCGGCAGTAAGAACCACCACATCGTTCGCATTTGGCGATTCGGGTAATGTAGCCGAACTTGTTACATGCGATGCACCGGGAATATCACTCTTTTCTGCCGAGCCGTTAACCCATATATGGCTGTATCCTTTAAGACACAAACAGTCGATAGTCATTACCACCTGACGCTTAGCCTCCTCGCCATCGACATTTTCTGTTTTGGTATCTTCATTTTTCATAAAGTAACGTACCAAGCCGTTCTCATCTATAAGACCTCCACAGTTTGAGTAGCCAAGAGCATCGAGTGTGGGATCGTGTACAAGATTAATTTCACCGAACACTGTTTGTATGCGGGTACATTTCAATCCAAACACACTGCTACCCGACATAGATATGTTTTTATGCAAAGTGATATCTATTTTTTGTATATCGTTCAGCAATTGACGTCCTAAGAGCCATACAGCCTTCTTGCTGCAATTATATCCGGTAAACTTCACCATTGACAGGTTTATTAAATCAGCAAATGTTATTGTAGAAGAGAGGTCGTACTGACGTTTAAACTGCCAACGCAAACCTTTGGAGAAGTAGTCCCACTGGTAACCCATAGAGGCATCCATAGCCTGTACTTTGAATTTACCGGGCTGTCCCACCCACGCTGTACGACAACTCTCCAAACGGAACTGACGTACAACCGCTTCGGCAATCTGTGCCTCGCCAAACTCAACCTTCTTTCTTTGTGCTTTAAAATAGTCGCTGACAATATTATTACAAAGTTGTTTTTGCAGATATACACGTTCGGGAACCGGAACGACAGTACTTGGAGCAATAAATTTCTGTGTCTCATAGGCTGCCGACGAGAGTAATATTACCTCGGTACCTGCAGGAATTTCAGGAAGGACACAATAGTCATCGGTAGGATTTATCTTAGGTCCGTTGACAGCCATAGCGATAGGAGCCTCTGTTGTAGGATTTTTTCCAACAAAGAATATCATGAGGTCGACACCGGGAAGTTCTATCTGGCCTGTAGGGTCGTATCCATTCACGCCTTTACATATTGCAGTAAAATACTCCTGGAATATTTTTCTTTCACCAACGGTAGAGAAAGGAATCTCTCCTCGTGCAGAACCTGCTCCGGAGCATGTTTGATTGGTGTAAGCCTTGGATCGTTTTTCGTCAATCATGTAATGGTTCACCTCAAAGGAGTTAACCGCAACCTGTCTGTCGACACGTCTTTTTATAGTATCGATAACACTCTCGTCGCTTGCAATTTTAACAATATCCTCATCAAAATCGGGTTCCAGAAAATCATTACCAAGTTCCGATGCATTTGAAACAGTTGTCGCATCGCCATAGCCATGGGATGGCAAACCTGCTATTCCACGCGATGCACGCGGTGTGCCGGGAGCAATAACATTCACTGTTGCCAACATTAAGCCACCCTCTTCACCACCCGACAAGAGAAGTGCTACAGATACCAACGAAAGAAAAACGAACAACGGATTTTCTTTCAAAAAATTCAAAAATTTCTTCATAAAAAAAGGATTAAAATAATTAATAAATATTGTAAGTTATGCTTTCAGAGCAGCCTCTATAAGACTGTTTGTTCTACGTTTTACAGGAGCGGTATCGGGTGCCACACTGCTAAGTCCTTTTGGCAATCCATCGCCGATATCCTCTTTCATTCGTTGAATATTTGTGTTACGTCCTTTGACATCACCGGCAGCAAAAGCATCTTCCACATCCTGTTCATAGGTTAGCGAGTGGTCGAGTGCAGTACACACCTCATAGGAATATTTACCCGAAAGTATTGGGAATACAACCTTCTCCCACACCATCTCCATAAAGTCGGAAGGGTCAT
Organism: uncultured Bacteroidaceae bacterium; assembly: GCA_964512955.1. GTDB lineage: Bacteria > Bacteroidota > Bacteroidia > Bacteroidales > Bacteroidaceae > HGM04593. The sequence goes on along the minus strand of CAZEKX010000001.1, from coordinate 54,968 downwards.
ACCCTCTGTCGCGGCAGAATGTTTCTATTATGGGCCTGCTTATCTCTAAATTAGCCTCATACTCACGACGATTTTCGGCAAGTCGAAAGACCTCTTCGCGGCGCTCCTCGTCTGCCATCATCATCTCTTCGTATTCGGGGCTGTCCTCATCCATATCCATAAGAGTGCGTCCAAAGTAACGTGCCATAGAGGCATGGGCATTTCTCTTTCCCTCTACCACATCCGACAACATTTGTGCAAGACGCGGGTCGCGTTCCAAGGCATCTGCCAACTTATCGTTCTGTTCTCTGTTAATTCTAAGATGTCTCAATAACAACTCCTGCGAAGACTCATCATCGAGTCTGAAGCCCTCACCAAACATCTCTTGCAATTCGGTTTCGAAATCCTCATAAGGATTTACGGGAACCTGTCCCACACTACTCTGTTGAGGAAATTCGCTAGACGGTGTCTGCACTGTCTGCATCTCCTCTTGTCCTTGGTTTGTAAAATTCTTATTCATGATTATTTTGTTTTTTCGTTGGCAAAGATGGGGGCATGAGCAAAGTTTAAGGTTGCAGAATTATTACATCAAATTCAAAAACTGTTGAAAAGATTATCATAAATCCGCAACCATTCAGCCATTTTTGGCTATATTTTTGTAAGAAAAAACAAAACCTATTATGACAAAGATTGAAGAGAAAAAAGTTAGCGAAATGCGTAAGCAGGCTGTTCTAGAAATTTTCTTCGACACCCTTAAGAAGATGCGCAAGGCAGACCCTAAGACAACAATTAGCGAAGTGATACATGAGGCTGTAAAATCTACCGCACCCCGGTTCTACATAAGTTACGAGAATGCTCGTCGTTTCATATCGCTCTTAATGAGAAAAAAGCGTCTGCCAATAGCAAACAGCAATAAGATATCAATGTACAAAGAGATATACGAACGCTACAGGAAAAGAATTAAAGATGTATGCGACAATTACACAATTTTAGGTAGTATAATAGAAGAGCCTGCACCATCTTTTTACATCGACGAGGGTACATTCCGCGGACTTATTTATAAATCTATTAAAGAGAGAAAGATTGCAGTTGTCTGAGCAACAGTTTAAGAAGTTTTTGAATTTTAAATTACATATAAATATATATAATGAAAAAGAGAAGAATAGTTTTAAACATTAACAATGTGTTGCAACGCATATACACACATTGCTACTACACAGGAGAGGCACGTAAGCAGGTGGGATTCCCGGAAAAAGCAGCAGCAAACATACAAGCCTCGAGCGACGACAAAACACAAATCATCGACCACATCAATACCCCTACCGGCGAAGTTTCAAGAATGTTGTCAAGGTATTTTGCTCTATGCAGTAGAGAAACTGCAAGCAACGATGCAACTGAAGATACAAACAATACAGTATTCTTGGTAGATATACCGCAGAACTACCCCGACGAAGCAGTGCCACAGTTAGAAACCATGATAGAGAACTACATCGTAATGCGTACACTGCAATTATGGATGTTACAACACAAGCCCGACGAGGCAGCGATTGCGGCAAGTGAAGTACAACAGATTATTTTCAACTTAAGGGAGATGTTTACACTGCGTAAACGTCCACAGATACAACAAAGCAACTCCCACGATAAACTCATAAACATGTAGAAATGGAAAGAATTGTTTTAATAAAGCGTGAAGAACTACAACAAGAGGTAGATTTAAAGACATACTACATGGGCGAAGCCATTAAACGCAAGGATACAGATGCCGACACTGTTCAAAGTTCCACCGACGAAAAAGAGTTGTTCGGTATATTCTTGCAAAAAGCAGTAAACGAACTTGCGGCAAGCATTGCCATGCGTTTTGCATCGGTAGGGTTCAATGTTAACGACGAGTATGTAAGCATTGTATTCGAAGATGAGAATGAAAATGAGAAGAGGGACGAACTTACTGCAATACTACGCCAAAGGATAAAAGACTACTTGGTAAATGAAATAATTTACAGTTGGTTGCATCTGCGTCAAACAGCATCAACCGGTGAATATTATCAAACGCACAGCATCTGGTTAAGCAAAGTAAAAGACATATTCGCCATGTTCTGTAACAAAAGGAAAGTGAGACGTCGTTCAACCAATCTTGCAGGTATATAAAACAGAGGTAAAACCGCAAAACATGGACAGAACAGAGATTATAAGTACAAATATAGAACGTCTAAAGACTATTTCGGCATACTATAACCCCATTACGGGCGAGGGCTCAACGAGCATCGCCCGTAAATGGGTTAATATAGAGGGTTTTCCATTGGAGAAGATGTACCTTCCCATAACCATGTGCAACAGTGAGAAGATAATTCGACTTGCAGAATGTGGCGTTGAGAAATACCTGCAAGAGAGTGGTAAGAAAACCACTCAGCACGATGTCGTTGCACTTTGGTTGCAGTTTTGCAAAACACGTATATGCCACGATTTCGAATATTGGGCAAGAAGCATGGCAATAATATCGGACAAAGGTAGAGGACGCGATATACCTTTCACACTAAACCGTCCCCAACGTAAATATCTGCAAACAATGGAGGAGTTACGCATGCAACAAAGACCAATAGATATAATTCTGTGCAAAGCACGTCAATGGGGAGGTTCCACACTCACACAACTTTATATGTTATGGATACAACTTGTACACAGGCACAACTGGAACAGTGTAATATGTGGAGATATAGAAAAACAGTCGTCCATAGTAGCCGGTATGTTGGCAAAGGTCATAAAGAACTATCCACGTTGGGCAACCGAGGGGAAAAAGATTTATACCAGCCCCTATCAAGGTATAACAAAGACACGTGTAATAAGTTGGAGCAACAGTCGCTACTCACTTGGTTCATCACAAAAGCCCGACTCATTGAGAAGCGAAGATATAAGCATGGCACACCTCACCGAAGTTGGTTTGTGGAAGTCCACCGCAGGACGCAAACCCGAGGACCTTGTTCAATCCATCTTCGGTTCCATTGCAAGCGGACCATATACAATGAAGGTTCTTGAATCGACAGCAAAAGGAGTGGGAAACTTTTTTCACCGCACATGGATAGAGGCAGTTGAGGGACGCAACAACTTCACTCCGGTGTTCATACCTTGGTACAGTATCGACCTTTACAGTAAAGAGATAGACAAAAACCATTACAACAGTTTCATTGAGAGCATGAACGACTACGAACAGCAGTTGTTTCGTCTTGGTGCAACATTAGAGGCTATAGCATGGTACAGGGATAAACGTCGCGAACTACCCGATGAGTGGCGTCTCTTTTCGGAGTTTCCATCCACAGCCAACGAAGCATTTCAGAGTACCGGTCGCAGAGTCTTCAAGATATCTTACGTACATAATATACGTACCACGTGTGTTCCACCAATATTCAAAGGCGACATTGTGGCAAACGACAAAAGCATATTGCATGAAGACAAGAGTGAACCGACATGCCGATTTGTTCCGGCACATGCCGGCGAAAACTGTAACGAGAATAGTTTATGGATATGGCTCATGCCCGATTGCGAGCAACATATTCGCGACCGCTACATAGTAACGGTGGATGTCGGTGGATTATCGGAGAAAGCCGACTACTCATGTATTGTTGTTGCCGACCGCATTGCAATGCTCGACGGAGGAGTACCCGAAATTGTAGCCTGTTGGCATGGACACATAGAACACGATAAACTTGCATGGAAGGCTGTGGAGATTGCACGTGCCTACGACAATGCTCTTTTGGTTATAGAATCGAACACATTGGAGACCGAAGGAACCGAAGGCAACAATTTCGAATATATTCTGAATGAGATTGCTGGACGATACAGCAACCTGTACAGTCGTACATCGCTACAAGAGATAAGACAGGGACACCCGCGTCGCTGGGGGTTCCACACAAACTCATCGACAAAACCCATGGTAATAAACTTTCTCATAAAAGCCATGCGCGACCAATTATATATAGAGCGCTGTTTGGAAACAACGTATGAACTCGACCTGTACGAGATAAAGGAGAACGGCAAAGAGATGGGTGCCGTGGAGGGCAACCACGACGACCGTGTAATGGCAACAGCAATACTTGTTTGGGTATGTTACAATCACCCTCTTCCTGTTCGCGTAACAACAGATAAATACAGGAATAAAAGGACTAAAATTGTTAGCGAAGCAAGTATATAGACAATAAATTACATATTTTTAAACTTTTACTTGCTTTTTTATTGTAAAATTAAAATAATTATACCATTTTTGCAACGAAACAAAAAGATTAAGAACAAAAAGGATAAATTCAATGTCAACTATTAAATTTTACAAATCGGAGGAGCAGGTACCTTTGGAAATGCACAAAGTGCGTGTAGTACAAAAACTGTACTTGCCAACAGTAGAAGAGCGAGTAAAAAAGATAAATGAAGCGGGAAATAATACATTCCTGTTACAGAACAAGGATGTATATATGGATATGCTCACCGATTCGGGAGTAAACGCCATGTCGGACAATCAAGTAGCAGCAATGTTTCAGGCAGACGACTCCTATGCCGGTTCCGAGACATGCAACCGTCTTTTAAAGGTTATAAAAGAGGTTTTCGGTACCGAGTTTTTCTTGCCTGCACACCAAGGACGTGCATGTGAGAACATTCTTGCCGAGGCATTTGTAAAGCCTGGCGATGTAGTTCCCATGAACTACCATTTCACCACCACAAAGGCACACATAACACGCAAGGGAGGAACAGTTGTAGAGGTATTGCGTCCAATAGGTTTAGAGCCACAAAACAATGAACCGTTCAAAGGCAATTTCGACATACCGGCACTGGAAGCACTTATAAAAGAGGTTGGTGCGGAACATATTCCGTTTGTACGTATCGAGTCGGGTACAAACCTCATTGGTGGTCAACCGCTTTCTCTCGAAAACATGTTGCAGGTAGCAGAACTATGTAGAAAGAACGGCATTCTAACCGTACTCGATGCATCTCTGCTACAGGACAACCTCTACTTTATCAAAACAAGAGAAGAGGCTTGCAAGAACATGAGTATCCGCGAAATAACACGCACACTATGCGACCAAATGGACCTCATATATTTCTCGAGTCGTAAATTAGGTTTTGCACGTGGTGGAGCAATTGTTTCCAACAACGAGAAACTTATTATAAAGATGAAAGAGTTTATACCTTTATACGAAGGATTCCTCACATACGGAGGTATGGAGGTTCGTTCTATGGAGGCTATGGCTGTAGGTTTGTTGGAGACCATGGACGAGGATATTATAAACCAAGGTCCTATATTCATTGAACAATTAGTTAAGGAACTTCACTCCTACGGTATTCCTATGATTCTGCCGGCAGGAGGACTTGGAGCACACATAAATGCAATGGAGTTCCTCAAAGGTATGCCACAGAGTCAATACCCTGCAGGTTCGCTTGCAGCGGCTCTCTACATAGCAGGTGGTATAAGAGGTATGGAACGCGGTACATTGTCGGAACAGCGTGAACCCGATGGCAAAGAGCATTTTGCCGAGATGGAGTTGGTACGTCTTGCCTGCCCTCGTCGTGTATTCACACTTTCACAGATAAAATATTGCGCCGACAGAGTAAAATGGCTCTACGATAACCGCCATCTTATTGGTGGATTAAAATGGGTTGAGGAGCCCAATGTCCTTCGATTCTTCTTTGGCCGTTTAGAGCCTATAGGTGATTGGCAAGAGAAACTTGCCGCTAAATTCCGCGAAGATTTTGGCGACAGTCTGTAAATAAATCACATTGGGTGCATCGTACGATGCACCCAATTGTTATAAATAGAATAGATAGGAAAGATGTTAGGAACAATAGTAAATACTGTAACAATTGTCATTGGAAGTATTGTCGGGCACTATGCAAAAAGAGGTATAAAAAAGAGATACCAAAAGGTAATGTTCACCGCAATGGGACTTGCGGCAATGGCACTCGGGTTCAATGCTGTGAGCAACAATCTGCCTAAGAGCGAATACCCGGTACTGTTTATTGTCAGCCTTGCAATAGGTGGTCTCATTGGAACTGTAATAGATATAAATGCCCGATTCAACAGAATGGTAAACCGTTTCTCGGCATCGAACCTTGCACAAGGACTCTCAACCGGAATTTTATTATACTGCATTGGTACACTATCCATAGTAGGCCCGGTGATGAGTGCATTATACGACGACAACACCTACCTGTTCACCAATGCTACACTCGACCTTGTAACATCGGCTGTACTTGCCACAACATACGGTATAGGAATGATACTTGCCGCACCTGTACTGTTTATATGGCAAGGAGGCATATATCTTGTAACCATGTGTGCCGGTAACATCATACCCAACAACCTTGTAACAGAAATCTCCATTGTCGGTGGAGTGCTTATTGCCGCATCGGGGTTGAGTATTCTGGAGATTAAGGATTGCAAGACATTGAACCTGCTACCATCTCTTCTTGTACCTATCATATTCTTTTTATTGAAAAATATGGTATCCTTGTAATTTCTAAGTTTACAATAAATCGTTATCTTCGCATCCGATAACAATTAAAAAGAGGTATCATGGAACCATTTGAGATACAGATATTGGGATGCGGCTCGGCACTACCCACCACACGCCACAATGCATCATCGCAAGTTGTAAGAGTTGGCAACCGATGGTTCATGATAGATTGCGGCGAGGGTACACAGCAACAACTACGCAAACAACACATATCGTTTTCGCAAATAAGTTCCGTATTCATTTCACACCTGCATGGCGACCACTGCTTTGGACTCATAGGCATGATTTCGAGTTTTTCGCTCTTGGGACGTACAGCCCCGTTACACATCTATGCCGATAAATTACTAAGGCAGATAATGAAACCGCAACTCGATTTCTTTTGTAAAGGATTGCCATACAAACTGATATTCCACGACATCGATGCCACATCACACACCGTAATATACGAAGACAACGCCATAACGGTGGAGACAATTCCGCAGGAACACCGTTTGCCATGTTGCGGTTTTCTGTTTCGCGAAAAGCCAAAGAAAAGACACATTATAGGCGAGATGATGGAGTTCTACAAAGTGCCGGAGTATTTACGCAGAGGGTTAAAGGATGGGAACGACTTTATCACCCCCGATGGCGTGGTTATTCCCAATGAGCGTCTTACACGTGAAGCCGACCCTTCGCGCAGTTACGCCTACTGCAGCGACACACTCCCCTGCCATCAAAACATCAAATATATAAGAGGTGTCGACCTTCTTTATCACGAAGCCACATTTGCCGAAAGTGAGAAGGTACGTGCCAAAGAGACATTCCACACCACAGCACGTCAAGCGGCAGAGATTGCACGCAACGCACATGTCGGACAACTAATCATAGGACACTTCTCGTCGAGATATAACGACGACAATATATTACTTGACGAAGCACGTGAGATTTTTCCGGCAACAGAGAAAGCCGATGAGAGCAGAATCTTCGGTATAAAATAGTGTTGTTTAAACCAAAGACAACATTTGCAGTCTAATAATAGATGACACCACAAGAGAAATCATATAACGAGAGAGAGATTATCGCACAACTGCAAGGTCAAAACAGCAGTATGCGAGAGAGAGCATTCTCTAATGTGGTAAAGAGATATAGCGAGCCACTCTACTGGCACATACGTCGCATGGTACTTACACACGACGATACCAACGACCTGTTGCAGAACACATTTATAAAGGCGTGGAACAACATAGATAACTTCAAGGGTAACTCCCGACTGTCGACATGGCTATACCGCATAGCCATAAACGAGACGCTTACATTCCTTGGTAAACAACAGAACACAATATCCCTGAACACCCCCGAAGGTGCTGTTGCCGAGCAACTGGAGTGCGATACATTCTTTAATGGCGACTATGCCGACGCCCTGTTTCACGAAGCGGTGAACCTACTCCCCGAGAAGCAGCGACTTGTATTCATAATGAAATATTTCGACGAGATGAAGTACGAAGAGATATCCACCATACTGGGTACAACGGTAGGAGCCCTTAAGGCATCGTATCACATAGCAGTAAAGAAAATAGAGAATTATCTGGAAGAGAAGAATTAAACCTTTTATACATATAAGAGTCAAACAATAGAGACAGATAAACAATGAATATCGAAGAGAGGAAATACAAGAACAGAAATCCCTTTGTAACACCCGAAGGCTATTTCCAAGATTTTCATGACAACCTTATGAAAAACCTGCCTCATGCACCAAAAGCAGAGGTAAAGCATCGCACACGCAGTATAGGTACAGCACTGTTCAAGCGATGGAGTTATGCTGCGGCAATAGTTGTACTGTTCATAGGTACTATAGCAATATACAATACAACCGAAAAGGATATTGCATATAACGATATAGCAAGTAACATGGACTACTCGATAGACGATGTCATGGATAACTACCAGATAGATGACTACACATTCTATTGCTACCTCACAAACAACGATACCGATTTCTAAAAATTACACATATATGAAACATATACTATTTTCACTTTTAATGCTGTTTACCCTATCGACAGGGATACAGGCACAAGAACAAGGAGAGAGACAGAAAGGAAAGCATGAATTCTCGCACGAGGAGTTCCAATCCAAGCAAAAAGAGTTCATTGCAAAGCATGCCAACCTATCGCCCGAGGAGTGTGAAGGGTTCTTTCCTCTGTTCTTTGAACTGCAAAAGAACAAATGGCTCATAAACAGAGAGGCACGAAAAAAGGTGGGTATGAAACGTGGTGAGCAATGCACCGATGAACAGTGCCAACAGTTGGTGAATGAGTTTGCAGATGCAAAGATTAAGATTGCCGAGCTCGAAAAAGAGTACATAGGCAAATACCTTAAGGTTATACCGGCAAGAAAGATTATGGAGGTACAACGAGCAGAGGATATGTTTCAACGCGACATGCTCAAAAAGATGTCGAGAGAACGAGAGAATAAAACAAATAGAAACAGATGATATCATCTGTTTCTATTTGTTTTATTATTCAATAGTTTTTAATAACTTTGCCATTACATTTACTACTTATCTGTTCTGTACATGAAAACAGTTATAACATACGGTACATACGACCTTTTGCACCAAGGACATATAAACCTGCTCAGAAGAGCCAAAGAGTTGGGCGATTATCTTATAGTGGGAGTTACCAGCGATAGTTTCGACCGAGGCAGAGGAAAACTGAACGTGCGAAACAATGTTCTGGAGCGTGTGGAGGCTGTAAGAGAGACCAGATTCGCCGACAAGATTATTATTGAGGATTATGTGGGGCAAAAGATTGATGATATACAAAGATATAATGTAGATATCTTTGCTATTGGAAGCGACTGGGAGGGACAATTCGATTACTTGAACGAGTTGTGTCAAGTGGTGTACCTGCCACGTACCGAGGGAATAAGTTCAACAATGATACGTACCAAGACAACCACCAACACAAGGGTGGGAATAATTGGATGCGGTAGAGTTGCCAAACGTTTCCCACACGAAGCAAGCGTGGTGAACGGTATTGAGATTGTGGCATCGTATGACACAGATAACAATATTAACAGAGAGTTTGCAAACTCCTACAAAGGTATTGAACCATACAATAGTTTCGAAGAGTTGCTGGGCAATGTAGATGCTGTGTATATTGCCACTCCGCACCTCACTCACTACAATTACATTAAAAGTGCCATAACGGCTAAAAAGCATGTATTGGTGGAGACTCCTATGGTTCTGAACGGAGAGGAGGCAAAGGAACTCTTCTCTCTTGCCGAGGCAAACGGAGTAATTCTGATGGAGGCTAACAAAACGGCACACTGCCCGGCATTCAACCACTTGATGGTGATGATTAAATCGGGGGTGATTGGCGAAGTGGTAGACATAGAGGCTTCACTGTCGAAACTACTTGACGACAAGACACTAAGAGAGTTCGACCCACAACAAGCAGGAGGTTCGTTTTACGAATTGGGTAGTTACCCACTGTTACCCATTGTAAGACTTATGGGTGTAGACTATAAAAACATGAACATATATTCCCGAATAGAGAATAACATCGATATTTATACCAAGGGAGTTATAAGATACTCCAATGCTATTTGTTCGTTCAAACTGGGATTAGGTGTAAAGACCGAGGGCAACCTTGTAATTTCGGGAACAAAAGGGTATGCATACGTACCGGCACCATGGTGGAAAACCGACTATTTTGAACTGCGATACGAGGACCAGAACGAAAACAAGAAGTTCTTCTACAAATGGGACGGCTACGGACTGCGATACGAAATACAAGAATTTACTTCGTGTATATTGAACAACCGTTTCTCTACAACACGACTGCGACGCAGAGAGAGTGTATGTATGGCAGGAATGATGCAACAATTCATGGAACGCAAAAACGTTATTGAGATATGAAAAATGCAATTGTAACCGGTGGAACGTCGGGTATTGGTTTGGGAGTGGCAAAAATGTTGGTTTCCAAAGGGTATAATGTTTTTGTTACTTATGTTGGGGAGGAGTTTACTCAACAAACAGAGGGCATGGTGGCTAAAAGAGTGGACCAAACCAACAGGGAAGAGGTTTATGGTTTCATTGAATTCATTAAACAGGAGTGCAAGACGGTCGATTGCATTGTTTGCAATGCCGGAGTTACAATAAGAAAACCATTTACCGGTACAACCGACAACGACTGGGATGCCATGATGGAGGTTGCTGTTAACTCGCACTATATAATTATAAGAGAACTGTATAATTTAATTCCCAAGAATTCCAGAATATTGTTTACCGGTTCGCAAATGGGGCTTATGCCTCATGCCATGGTGCTTGGATATGGAGTAACAAAAGCAGCGGTACATGCTCTTGCCAAAAACCTTGTAAAGGAGTTCGAAGGCAGCGGAACCACTGTAAATGCTATTGTACCGGGATTTGTGGAGACACCATGGCAAAAGGAGAAACTACAGGAGATTAAACAGAACATTTACAACAAAACCGCTATTCACCGTTTTGCCACTATCGACGAAGTTGTGGATGCATACAGGTTCTGCATCGATAACCCATTTGTTAATGGTAGTTTAATTGAGATTAACGGAGGATATTCATACAAATAATAATTAAAACAATTTCTTTGTGTGGTTGTTTCTTAACTATACTCTTTAAGAGATAGTATAAAAAGATGAACACCACCAATATTACAGAACATATTATGCTGGAAATTAAAAGATTCCTGGCATCGTTGGGTGTACCTATACACCTGCTGGATAAAGCAGAACCGGTTATATACATTATAATAATAGCCATTATCGCATTTCTGATTGCCGAAATTGTATATAGGATTGCTCTGGCACTTTCCAAACGTATACTTAAACACAAAGAATATACATTTCTTGCAAAACTGCTGGAGCATAATGCTCTGCGCAAACAGGCGCATATTCTTCCGCCTGTGATAATGAACACTCTTTTACCTTTGGCATTCGGGCACAACCCCACTCTGCTACACTACATTGAGAATGTTGTATGGGTATACTTTGTTGTGGCTGTTACAATGGCTGTAACGGCTATAATAACATCTGTTGGCGAGACTGCATTCCGTAACAGAAAGTTTCACGACCGACCTATTAAAGGGTTCATTCAGGTTGCAAAAATTACGGTGTATATTATTACTGCCATTCTTATAATATCTATTCTCACCGATAAATCGCCGGTTTACCTCATAGGTGGTTTGGGGGCATTTGCCGCTGTACTCATGCTCATAACAAAGGATAGTATAATGGGGTTTGTGGGTGGATTTCTACTTTTGGAGAACGATATGGTGCGCTTGGGCGACTGGATTGAGATTCCCGACAGTGCAATAAACGGTACTGTAATTGATATATCACTGACAATTGTCAAGGTGCGTAACTTCGACAACACAATTGCCACAATTCCACCCTACACACTCATAAACAATAGTTTTATAAACTGGAGAGGAATGAGCGAAAGCGGTGGCAGACGTATTGCACGAGGATATACCATAAAATTGGACACCATTAAACCTTGTAACAACGAATTCCTTGAAAAACTGAAAGGGATTGACCCTGAATTCGATAAATATATATCGCTTAAACAGGAGCAAAGCATTAACGAAAAAATAAGCAACACTGCAAACGATGCAGGTATTCCCAATGGTACAATTGAAACCAATGCAGGATTGTTTAGAGCGTATGCCGATATGTATTTGAGGCATCATCCTTTGATACGCAAGGATATGCTTATAATGGTACGTACACTTGCTCCCACATCGAACGGGATGCCGGTACAATTCTACTGCTTTACATCGACAACCGAATGGTCGCAGTACGAGAGCATACAGGCTGAGATTATGGAACACTTCGCGTCGGTTATGTCGCTATTTGAACTATACCCCTACCAGAGTACATCGGCACGCGACACTATTATAAGTGGTTTACTCGAGGCGTCGTACCCCATTGAGAAAATTAAAGGAATGCCGTATCGCACAACCAAATAATATTAAGAAGTTTTTTACATAATTAAACATTTGAGAGACAAAAAGCACCCTATTTTATTGTTCATTTTAGTGTAATTTTGCACTCGTTTAAGTACAATGTGTATTTTGAACATTAAGAAACCGTTTAAATTCATATCGCCAGGTTTTTATAGAACAAGAATAGGATGTTTATTAATTTTAAGAGCGTATAGTGGACTAAAAAAGAGAGAAACAGACATTTTTGAATATAAAAAACGGTGAAATATTTCGGCTTCTATTAAGAATTAATTTTTTAGAAATTTAAACAACTTCTAAAGTTATGACAAAAATTAAAGGCAGTTGCGTACTGATAACCGGTGGAGCATCGGGCATTGGTCGCTTAATGGGACGCATGGCACTGGAGAAAGGTGCACGTTGTGTTGTAGTTTGGGATATAAACGAAAAGGGTATTGAAGAAACCATAGAGGAGTTTAAGAGTATTGGAGATATAAAGGGTTACAAGGTAGATGTGTCGAACAACAACGAGGTTGTAGCAACATACGAGAAGACCTGTGCCGAGTGTGGAAATATTGATATTCTCATAAACAATGCAGGTATTGTTACAAGTAACAATACTTTCGATAAACTGAAAATTAATGAGATAGAACGTACTATGAATATTAATGCCACTGCACCTATGGTACTGGCGGCACAGGTATTGCCCGATATGATTACACGTAACCATGGGCATATATGTAATATTGCATCGGCAGCAGGAATGTTGTCGAACCCAAAGATGTCGGTATATGCCGCAAGCAAATGGGCTGTAATAGGTTGGAGCGACTCTGTACGTATTGAACTGCAACAGGCAAAAAGCAAGGTGCGTATTACAACCATTGCACCCTACTTCATAAACACCGGTATGTTCGACGGAGTATATTCACGTATATTCCCCATATTAAAACCCGAGCCTACCGTAAAAAAGATTTTAAAGGCTATTGAGAAGAACAGAAATTTCAAAGGTATTCCTTTCGGATACCATTTTATACGATTCTGTCAAGCATTGTTGCCTACATCGATTTTCGATTATATCTTTGGCGAAGTGGTAGGTATTTTCCATGCAATGGATAATTTCACCGGAAGAAAACAGTAGTAAGAAGTTATGAACAGAAAGAATATGTCGGCAGAAGAGATAAGAGATATCGTATTGAAACAACGCGATTTCTTTGCCACAGGTACAACACTTGAGTATGCATTTCGTAAAGAGCAACTAAAGAGACTTTTGTCGGCACTTGAGCGTTGGGAGAACAAAATATACGATGCTTTGTGGAACGACCTGCACAAGTCGAAAGAGGAGGCTGTTGTTACCGAGACCAGCATTGTAAAAGGAGAGATAAAGAACCACCTTGCTCATTTAAAGAGTTGGATGCGTCGTAAACGACACTGTACACCTCTTAAGATGATGCCTTCGCGTAGTTACACTGTAAGTGAACCACTTGGAAATGCTCTAATTGTTTCACCATGGAACTACCCTGTTCAACTGCTGTTAAATCCGTTGGTTGGTGCCATTTCGGCAGGATGTACCGCAGTACTTAAACCGTCGCCCTATGTACCTAATGTATCGGACGTACTGGAGCAGATGATTAAAGAGACATTCGACGAAAAATATATTACCATAGTTCAGGGCAACAGAGATGTAAATAGTTTGCTCTTCAACGAAAAGTTCGATATAATTTTCTTTACAGGAAGCCCCACCTTGGGACGCAAAGTAATGGAGGCTGCGGCAAAGCACTTAACACCGGTAGTTCTTGAGTTAGGCGGAAAAAGTCCATGCATTGTTGACAAGGATGCAGATATTAAGATTGCTGCACGACGCATAGCATGGGGCAAGACACTTAATGCAGGACAAACATGTATAGCCCCCGACTATCTGCTTATACATAGTGCTGTAAAAGAGGTATTCGTTAAGGAGTTTAGTGATGCACTGCATAAATTGCATGGCGAGAACATAAAAGAAAGCAAACACTTTGTGCGCATGGTGAACGACAAAGCATTTGAACGTGTTGCTTCGTATATTGATAATGGAGAAATTGCATCTGGAGGAAGCAACGACAAAAAAGAACGCTATATTGAACCTACCCTGCTCGACAATGTATCCATTGATGCACCGGTGATGCAGGAAGAGATTTTTGGACCGGTACTGCCAATGATTACATTTGACACACGAGAAGAAGTAGTGAATTTTGTACGCAAACGCGAAAAACCACTTGCACTTTACTATTTTGGTAATGTACGCAATGGATATGAACTAACAAAAGTTCTGTCATCGGGCGGTGCCTGCATAAACGATACCATTATGCATATTGCAAACGAGAATATACCATTTGGAGGTGTTGGAAATTCCGGCATAGGACAATATCATGGACGCGAAAGTTTCGATGCATTCTCACACAAGAAATCGATTGTGGTTACACCTACATGGCTCGACCTGCCATTCAGATATATGCCATACAAAATGTTTGGACTTGTAAAGAGACTGCTATAAATATATCTGAATACCCTCTTTTTTGCAAAAAAGAGGGCATTCAGATAAAAAAACAGCAAAAACACTTGCATAGTAACAAAAATGTTCTTACCTTTGCAACGCTTTAGGGAATTAAAGTGACATGGTGGTTGTAGTTCAGTTGGTTAGAGCGTCAGATTGTGGTTCTGAATGTCGTGGGTTCGAGCCCCACCATCCACCCAAAAGAGTGTCAATATTGACACTCTTTTTTGTTAATAACTAACAAACCAAAACAACCTATGACCACCGAAACACCAATACTTAACGACCACAACAAACAGGAGTACCCACCTATGCATAACGGCGAGCCTGAGATATCACCAATTACAATATACACAAGTGAAGACAATACAATTTCACTTGATGTCAAATTGGAAAATGAAACAGTTTGGCTCAACCGTTCACAAATTGCTCTTTTATTTGGCAGAGACATAAAAACAATTGGTAAACACATCAACAATGCACTAAAAGAAGAATTGGAGGGCTTACCAGTTGTCGCAAATTTTGCGACAACTGCCACAGATGGTAAAACATACCAAGTAGAGCACTATAATATCGAAATGATAACCTCTGTCGGTTACAGAGTTAAAAGCAAGAGAGGTACACAATTCCGCATTTGGGCAAACCGCGTACTTAAAGACTACATTGTTAAAGGTTATGCCATAAATGACAAAATACGCATTGAGCATTATAACGAACTGAAAGATGTTGTTCGTTTGATGGCAAACACTGTCAATGCACAGGAGAAACTTACCGATGACCAATCAAAAGGATTGTTCTCTGTTGTTGCCGATTACGTTTACGCACTCGACACGCTCGACCGTTACGACTATCAGCAACTGACAATTGACAAGACTACAAGCAAAGAACGTTTCCATGCAACATACGAGAATGCAATGGAAGCAATAATGAGCCTGAAAGAGAAATTTGGAGAGAGTGAACTGTTTGCCAACGAAAAGGACAATTCATTCAAGAGTTCAATCGGGCAGATTTACCAGACATTCGGTGGCGAGGAACTATATCCAAGCGTTGAGGAAAAAGCTGCAACACTACTCTATCTTGTAACAAAGAACCACTCATTCAACGATGGCAACAAGCGTATTGCGGCAATGCTGTTCCTATGGTTTATGGAACGCAACGGAATACTTTACCGTGCCGATGGCAGCAAGCGAATAGCCGACAACACACTTGTAGCACTCACACTTATGATTGCCGAGAGCAGCACCGAAGAAAAGGACATAATGATTAAAGTTGTTGTAAACCTTATTAACCAACAAAACCAATAATATAATGACTACCGAAACGCCCATACTTAACGACCACAACAAGGCAGAATACCCGCCTATGCATACTGTTGAACATATATTGAACCAAACAATGGTACGTATGTTCGGTTGCGAGAGAAGTAGAAATGCGCACATAGAACGCAAAAAGAGTAAATGCGACTATACATTGACAACTGCGCCAACAGAAGAGCAGATTACAGCCATAGAGGAGAAGGTAAATGAGATTATATCACAAAACATGCAGGTTACTATAGAATATTGTACACGTGCCGATGTACCCGATGATGTTGATTTGGGAAAATTGCCGGCAGATGCAAGCGACACTCTACGCTTGGTACGTGTGGGCGATTACGATACTTGTGCATGTATTGGTACACACGTAGAAAACACATCACAGATTGGAGTGTTCAAAATTATAAGTCATAGTTGGGAGAATGGAACACTGCGTCTTCGCTTTAAACTGCTTTGATATTATAGAGAAAGTTGTACAACAAAGACTATTTGTCGGGAAAATTTTGTAAATTCGCAACCTGAAACGGCATAACGGAAAAACAACGCTGTAACTCACAAAAAAGATAACAAGCAAAGAATGTTTAACAAGGAACAGATTATATTCTCGGCAACAAAAGAGGGGGATTTCAAAGAGATGTGCCTCTCTGTATTGGAGCAATTATCTGCATGTCAGAATATCATTAAGATTACATTCTTTCACCAACCAAAAGATAATGCGGAGTATCTGTATAACACAGATATAATAAAAGAGTGCATTGGTAATTTCTTTGATAACAACACACTTATAAGTTATGTTGCACAGAAGCCCTACGGAACTTCACTTGTTGCCGAAGTACTTGTTATGTACGATGACGATACGGTTGTTGAACGCAAACAACAATATACTGTTCTTAAAAAAGGTGAGAATAGAGAACTTATAACCGCAGGAATTATTTGCAAGGATTTAGATTGCTCTGTAAAAGAGCAATCGAGGATTATCTTCGATACTTTACATAACATTCTTATAAAAGAGGGATTCTCCATTAACGATATATACCGTCAATGGAATTACATTAACGACATAACAGGTGAGCAAAACGGTTTACAGAACTACCAGGAGTTCAACGATGCTCGCAGTTCGTTTTACTCACAAACAGAGTGGCAGAATGGTTACCCATCGGCAACCGGTATAGGACAAAACGGCGGTGGTATAATGGTTGAAATTTTTGCATCGAAGGGAAATACGACAAACACAGCCATAGACAACCCAATGCAAATTGCCGCACACAACTACTCCCAAAATGTTTTGGCAGGCATGAGCGAGTGCAAGACTACTCCTAAGTTTGAACGTGCAAGGTTAGTGGATGATCATATATACATCTCGGGAACAGCGGCCATTAAAGGCGAAGAGAGCATTTGTTCTAATGACAGTGTTATTCAAACATCTGCCACAATGGAGATTATGAATTGTCTTATATCGCCAAAGAACATACCCACTAACTGTACATCGACAAAATACTCAACACTTAGAGTATATGTCAAACATGATGAAGACATTAAAGCCATAAAAGAGTTTATGGATAATAACTACCCTGCTCCACAGAAGATTTACCTGAAATGTGATATTTGCCGTAGAGAACTTTTGGTGGAGATTGAGGGAACAGGATGTATCGCATAAAACGGTTCTTATGCTAACAGATTAGAAATCTGTTCAAAATTTGCAAAAGAGAAGAACCAAATAACCAAGAAATACATTTTATAGGCATAGGAACCACCATGAGTGGTTCTACCATGTTTAACCATTAAAACTTCAAAAAAAATGAGTATGCCTGTAAAACGCGGTACAACGCAGCACTGGATTCCCAGCATTTTTAACGATTTCTTTAACAATGAGTGGATGATACGTGGCAATGCAACTGCACCTGCTATCAATGTTATTGAGTGTGAAAACAAATATACAGTAGAGGTTGCCGCACCCGGTATGACAAAATCGGACTTCAAGATTCATCTTAATTCAGAAAACGACCTCACCATCACAATGGAGAAAAACTGCAATTGTACTGAGAAAGATGGTAAATGTAATTGTTCGGATAATGAACACAACGAAAAGAACGAAGAGGATAGAAAAGGACGATATTTGCGTCGCGAGTTCTCATATACAAAATTTCAACAGACACTTATTCTTCCGGACGATGTAGATGCCGGCAAGATTCAAGCAAAGGTTACCGATGGTGTTCTTAATATTGAGATACCCAAAAAGATGCCTGCCGAACATAAAGAGGCAAACAAACAGATTACAATTGAGTAATAGAGGTTGAAATTACCACATAGAAATATAACAACGAACATGTTCGTTGTTATATTTCTATCTCTAAGCCATCGTAACCAAGATGTACCCCCACCGGCAGACATTTCTCAATCTTTGCGTGCAGGCCGATATGATGCATGAGATGTGTGAAATATGTTTCACGCGGTTTAAGATTATCAACTATTCTAAGTGCTTCAAGTACTGTTTGGTGTGTTCTATGGGGTTTTGAATATCTCAATGCATTCATAACCAACACCTCTACTCCACGTAACTTCTCCAATTCTCCAGGTTCAATAAAACTCATATCGGTAATATATGCCAACTTCCCTATTCTATATCCGGCAATGGGCATCTTACCATGAAACACTCTTATGGGAATTATCTCAAGATGTTTAATTTTAAATGGAGTATCTATGTCCACCGTACAGAGTTGCAGATTGGGTACTCCGGGATATTTCTTTTCGGTAAAACAATACGGAAATATATTACGTACCTGCATCTCGGTTTCGTGTTCGGCATATACAGGTATGTCGCCTGAGAAACAGAATGGACGCAGGTCGTCGAGCCCTGCCACATGGTCGTAATGCTTATGGGTGAGAATAACAGCATCTATTTTACGAAAAGGTTCATGCAGCAGTTGAGTACGGAAATCGGGACCGCAATCGATGAGCAGACGCACGTTGTCATCCTCAACCATTGCCGAGCAACGCAAACGGGAGTCGCGTGGGTCGGACGATGTACACACCTCACACGAGCAACCTAATTCCGGTACTCCGGTAGATGTTCCTGTTCCTAATAATTTAATTCTCATAACCTTTATATGGTATTCACCTCGGGGTGCAGTTCAACACCAAAGGATTCCTTAACCGCGTTGCATACAGCATTGGAAAATGCCATGACCTCGGTACCGGTTGCGCCACCGTAATTAACAATAACAAGTGCCTGTTTGGGGTATGAACCGACATTACCTATACGTTTTCCCTTCCATCCGCACTGCTCTATGAGCCACCCTGCCGACAGTTTTACTCTACCGTCGGGGGTGTCGTATTGTGGCATTTCGGGATATTGTTTCTTTAATTTGTCGGCAACAGCAATATCTACTACCGGATTCATAAAAAAACTGCCGGCACTGCCCAGACAAGAGGGAGAGGGCAATTTAGAGGCACGTGTCTCGCACACCACAGTACGGATATTTTGAGCAGAAAGACCACCTAATGCTTCAACTTTCGAAAGCATATTTCCATAAGAAACTTTATATTCGGGCACCTTACGCAAACAATATGTAACGTATGTTATTACATTCTTACCTTTCTCCTCGTTTTTAAATATGCTATAACGATAGGCAAAACAGCAGTCGTTCTGCATGAATATTCTTTTTGATGCATCGGTCAGGGATATTGCTTCTACCGAATGAATAAGTTCACCTGCCTCTACTCCGTATGCACCAACATTCTGCACTGCACTTGCTCCAACCTCACCCGGTATGGCTGAGAGGTTTTCAAGACCTTGCAAACCGTTATCGATACTGTACTTCACCAAATAGTCCCACTCTACACCACTGCCGACACGCAGATAAGCAACCTCGTCGTTCTCCTCCACAACCTGTATATCGCATATACGGGAGTGCAAAACCGTTCCACTGTAATTTTTCATAAATAGAAGATTGCTGCCACCACCTATTACCAATATGGGTGAGGAAATTCCATTTTTTATGAGTTCGACAAGTTCGGTTTCGGTTTCAAACTCTACAAACTGCTCTGCTTCGACATCTATACCGAAGGTGTTATGTAAAAGTAATGAATATGATTTTTCCTTTTTTATCATATATACCAATCCTCTTTACATGGTTCTTTATTTACACAATAAACAACAATTCGCGGTACTTGGGAAGAGTCCACAATTCATTGTCTACCATAATTTCGAGTTTATCTATGTGAGTACGTATCTCCTCGAGCATGGGAGCAATGGTATCGTGATATGCAACAGCCTTTTCGCGCTCCTCGAGTATGCGATTTGCCACCTTGCGACGCTCTACCATTTCATCGACCATACGACGAATCTCGGAAACTCGCATTGCTATATCTTTAACTGTTGCAATATTCTCGGCCGAGACCTTGCGCCCCTCTTCACTGCCTAACACTTGCTCCATTTTTATTATATTATCGAGCAGTGAACTCTGATATTTTGTGGCAGTGGGTACAATGTGATTCAAAGCCAAGTCGCCTAACACACGTGCTTCTATTTGTACCTTTTTGGTGTACATTTCCCATTTTATCTCATTACGTGCTTTAAGTTCTTTTGCTGTCATAACATCCATGTTACTGAACATTGCAATGCTCTCTTTATCCAAGTATCGGTCGAATACTATAGGCGCACTTGCCTCGCAATCCAAACCACGCTTTTCGGCCTCTTGTCTCCACTCCTCGGAGTAGCCGTTACCATCGAAACGTATTGGTTTGCTGTATTTAATATATTTTCTTATTACATTCACAAGAGCATCTTCCTTTGCTACTCCCGATTCTATGAGAGCATCCACCTCTTTTTTGAATATTACAAGTTGCTCCGCCATAGCGGTGTTTAAAGCAATCATTGCCGATGCACAGTTTGCCTCGGAACCAACTGCACGGAACTCAAAACGGTTTCCGGTAAAAGCAAAAGGCGAGGTACGGTTACGGTCGGTATTGTCTATCATTAGTTCCGGAATCTGCGGAATATTCAAACGCAGTTCTCTTTTGCTCAATATTCTTACTACGTCATCGGTGGTCTCCAAGTGGTCGAGAACAGATGAGAGATGCGAACCCAAGAAACTTGATATGATAGCCGGAGGTGCCTCGGCAGCACCAAGACGATGCGAGTTGGCAGCCGACATTATGCTTGCTTTCAGCAAACCATTATGACGATATATTGCAGCCAATGTGTTTACTACAAATGTAATGAATCGCAAATTATCTTTGTCGGTTTTGCCAGGTGCCATAAGCAGGGTACCGGTATCTGTTCCAAGCGACCAATTGTTGTGTTTACCCGAACCGTTTACACCTTTAAAAGGTTTCTCGTGCAACAAGACACGGAATCCATGTCGACGGGCAACCTCTTTCATAATTGCCATTATAAGCATATTATGGTCTACAGCCAAGTTACACTCTTCGTAGATAGGTGCAAGTTCGAACTGGTTTGGAGCCGCCTCATTGTGGCAGGTCTTTGCCGGAATACCAAGTTTAAGAGCCTCTATCTCCAAATCTTTCATAAATGCGGCAACACGCTCGGGAATAGAACCAAAATAGTGGTCTTCCAACTGTTGGTTCTTTGCACTGTCGTGTCCCATTAATGTACGACCTGTCAGCAAAAGGTCGGGACGTGCCAACAGCATACCTTCGTCAACCAAGAAATACTCCTGTTCCCAACCAAGATATGTTATAACCTTTTTCACATTCTTATCGAAATAACGACAAACATCGGTAGCAGCCTTGTCCACAGCACGCAGTGCCTTTAGCAATGGTGCTTTATAATCGAGTGCTTCGCCTGTGTATGCTATAAACACTGTGGGAATACATAACGTGTTACCCATGAGAAATGCCGGGGACGTGGGATCCCATGCACTATACCCGCGCGCTTCGAACGTACTACGTATACCTCCGTTTGGAAAAGAGGATGCATCGGGTTCTTGTTGAACCAACAACTTACCCGAAAACTTTTCTATTAACCCACCTTTACCGTCATGCTCAACAAAGGCATCGTGTTTTTCGGCCGTTGTCTCAGTAAGCGGATGGAACCAATGCGTGTAGTGAGTTGCACCATTCTCTATAGCCCAATGTTTCATACCTTTGGCAACACTGTCTGCTATGGAACTGTCCAATGGAGCATCGTTATCTATAACATCTATCAGTTTGGAATAAACATCTCCCGGGAGATATTTGAACATTTTTTCTCTATTAAAGACGTTCACCGCGAACAATTCCGAAGGACGTTTACAAGGATTTGGAACCTCTATTGCTTTTTTACCAAAAGCGGCACTTACAACTTCGAACCTGAGTTTTGACATAAATACACCTTTGTTTACATTTTTCAATATTGTGCAAATATACACATACATTGTTATTCATACAAGAAAAGTAGAAAAAAGAGGTGTTTTTTGGCGAATTTTCCGTACAACAGACTGAAAATTCAGAAAAAAGGAGGTAAAAAACCATGCATTATCAATAAACGACAACCGCAGATTAAAAAAACAGCACAAGTTACAAAACTAACAATTTTTCACCTAATACAGATATTTTATTTACATTTTACCACAAATACAGAAAAACAGTAAACATTAAGCAAAAAATCGTTTTACGTATAAAAACAGTATACTAAAAACAGTATACTAAAAAAGGAAAACGATAAAATTAAATTATGGAATAAAATTTCTTGTTAAAAAGTATCAAATAATAAGTAATTTAAATAAATTTGTGTGCAGAAACTCACAAAGAGTTGCACAAACACCACTAACAAGCAGGATAACACTTTAATATACAGAAACTTAAAAACTAACTAACATTTTTATATATGCTGACACAAATTATAAATGCGAAAATCCTTACACCACAAGGTTGGTTAAAGGATGGTTCTGTAATTATCAGAGACAACAAAATTTTAGAGGTTACCAACTGCGACCTTGCTGTAATAGGCGCAGAACTTGTAGATGCCAAAGGTATGTATGTTGTTCCCGGTGGTGTTGAAATACACGTTCACGGTGGTGGAGGTCGCGACTTCATGGAGGGCGACGAAGAGGCATTCCGTGTTGCTGTTGCCGCACACATGAAACATGGTACAACAAGTATATTCCCTACTCTTTCATCGTCGACCGTTCCCATGATTGAGGCTGCCGCAGAAGTTTGTACAAAACTAATGAACGAACCCGACAGCCCTATTTTAGGCCTTCACTTAGAGGGGCACTACCTAAACATGAAGATGGCAGGCGGACAGATTCCCGAAAATATTAAAGACCCGGACCCTGCAGAGTATATTCCTCTTGTAGAAAAATGGGATTGTATTAAGCGTTGGGACGCTGCTCCCGAACTACCCGGAGCAATGCAGTTCGGTAAATATATCACATCGAAGGGAATACTTGCATCTGTAGCACATACACAGGCTGAATATGACGATATTCACACTGCACATGCCAACGGATACACACATGCCACACACTTCTACAATGCTATGCCGGGATTCCATAAGCGTCGCGAATACAAATACGAGGGTACTGTAGAAAGTATATACTTGCATGACGACATGACAGTAGAGGTTGTTGCCGATGGTATTCATGTACCTCCCACTATTCTGCGTCTTGTACACAAGATAAAAGGCGTTGAACGCGCTTGTGTAATCACAGATGCGTTGGCTTGTGCGGCAAGCGACAGTAATGTTGCGTTCGACCCACGTGTAATAATTGAAGATGGTGTTTGTAAATTGGCCGACCGTTCTGCACTTGCCGGCAGTGTAGCAACAATGGACCGTTTGATACGTACTCTTGTACAAAAAGCCGAAATACCTTTGGAAGATGCAGTACGCATGGCATCGGAGACCCCTGCAAAAATAATGAATGTTTACGATCGTAAGGGTTCGTTACAGAAAGACAAAGATGCCGACCTTATGATTCTCGATGAGAACTTGAACATACGTGGCGTATGGGCAATGGGTAAACTTGTAGATGGAACATTCAATATTTAAGAACCAATTTAAATACTACAAGAAAAGAATTAATTAAGATTATTTCTTCATAACTGATGGCGGTAGAAGTTTAAAGGCTTTTATCGCCATCACTTTCATGTAAAAACGAGAGAGAGATTACTTTGGTCAATGTTAATTTCGTGTACCATTTTCACAATTATTTTAAAAATATAAGAGGAAAAGCGAGGACATTTGTTTACCTTTGCAAGAATATCTCTTAAAGAGAGGAGATTTTAAGAAAACATGTATAGAATGGACAATATAAACAACAAAGAATCGATAAATAAAAATCCTTTATGCATACCGTATGAAACACCTTTCAATGCTGTTCCATACGACCGCATTACATTGTCTCACTTTGTTCCTGCCATAAAAGAGGGAATAAGACGCGAAGAGCATGAGATAGAAGAGATTTGCAACAACCCCATGCAACCCACATTCGAAAACACCATAGTGGCTTTTGAACGTGCGGGTAGCACCATAAGTAATATTTTGTATGCATTCGAGGCACTTATCAACTCGCATAGTTACGATGAAATTCTGAAGGTAGAAGAGGAGATTCAGGAATTACATACAGAACATAGAAATAACATAACCCTTAACGAGACTCTTTTTGCAAGAATTAAAACTGTTTATGAGCAGGAGAACTCCTATTTAAACGGTGAACAAAAAAGATTGTTACAAGAGACGTATACTTTTTTTGTACGCTCGGGAGCAAACTTGCAAGGCGAAAAACGAGATGAGTATAGGAATTTAAGCAGAAGATTAACAACGCTTTCCTTGAAATTCCAGGAAAATCTTGTAAAAGATACCGACGAATTCACTCTACACATAACCGACTCCAAACACTTAGAAGGATTACCAAACGACCTCGTAGAGAGTGCAGCAAACACTGCTCGTGAACAACAAAAGGAGGGGTGGATATTTACATTGCATCGTCCGAGTTACATGCCATTCATGACATTCTGCAAAAACCGCGATTTGCGAAAAGAGATGTATATGGCATATAATACAATAGGTGCAAAAGGCAACAAACACGACAACAGAGAGATTGTAAAAGAGATTGTAAACAGACGTCTAAGATTTGCCAACTTATTAGGATATAACACATACAGCGATTACGTACTGGCTGAACGCATGGCACAAAACAGCGATGCTGTATTTTCAATGTTAGGCAAACTGACATGGGCATACCTACCTGCCGCCCAAATGGATGTAAAGGAGGTAATTGCCACAGCAAAGGAGTTGGAAGGAGAGGATTTCCAATTCGAAGCATGGGATTTCGCATATTACTCCGAAAAATTAAAAGAGAAAAAGTTTAATTTGAGCGACGAGATGGTACGCCCATATTTCAACCTGGAGCAAGCAATATATGGAGCATTCAACCTTGCCACACGTCTGTATGGTGTAACATTTAAATTGCATAACGATATTCCCACATTCCATCAGGATGTAAAAGTATGGGAAGTATTGGATTTTGATGGTAAACATCTTGCACTGCTTTATTGCGATTTCTACACCCGCAAAGGGAAACATGGCGGTGCATGGATGGACTCATTAAGAGCACAATACAAGGACCCCGATGGTACCGACCACCGTCCACATGTAACGTTGTCGACAAATTACCGCAAACCATTACCCGGAAAACCCACATTGCTAACTTTTGATGAGGTAAATACTTTAATGCATGAGTTCGGGCACTGCCTGCATGGAATATTCTCAGATGTTACATACGCAAGTCAATGTAGTCCAAATGTATTGTGGGATTTTGTTGAGATGCCATCGCAGATAATGGAAAACTTCACAGGAGAGAAAGAATTCTTAAAATCATTTGCATTCCATCATGATACCGGAGAAAGTATTCCCGAAGAGTTGCTTAAGAAGATACATGAATCGCGTAATTTCCTTTCGGCATACCAATGTATAAGACAGGTTTCATTAGGACTTATAGACCAAGCATGGCACAATAGAATTACCCCATTCGAAGGCAACGTAATGGAATATGAACATAAAGCCAAAAAGGCATTGATGCTGATGAATCAACCAATCGAGTGTGGAATAACACCACAGTTCAGCCATATAATGTCGGGTGGTTATGCCGCGGGATATTATAGTTACAAATGGGCAGAGATGCTCGATGCCGATGCTTTCTCACTATTTAAGGAGCAAGGTATAATGAACATGAAGGTAGCAGAATCGTTTCGTGTAAACATTCTATCACGTGGAGATACAGAGCCACCAATGGAGTTGTATATACGTTTCAGAGGACACAGACCTCAAATAGAGCCATTGCTCGAAAGAGATGGTATAAAAAAATGAGAGTGAAATTCTCTATTTCTTAAAAAAACAGTTTAATAGGATTTATACCAATTCAGAATGAAGGCAATGAGAATTATATATTTAACAACAATACTGTTTATCTCAATTTTGCTATGTACATGTTCGCAGAGCGATGACATTACAGATATTTTCATGAACCGCACATGGAAACTATCATTCATAAAAGAGGGAGAACGAAATATTGACCCAAAGGGTATATACAACCTTAAATTCTTCGATGGTGTATTTACGACAACAACACCCAAAGGAGCGACAATAACCGGCAAATGGAGTGCCGACGGAGATAACCGCACATTCCAATGCACGCAGGTAAATGTAAGCAATGGGGATATTGCAAACGACAGTATAGCAAAAAAGATGAAGGTAATATTCGAAAAGGCAAGCAAATACGAAGGAGATATAAATTACCTGCAAATAAAGCAACAGAACAACATTTATATGCAATTTCATAACAGATAACCATGAGCAAGAAACAACACGACTTAGACATGCGTTATATTCGCATGGCAAAGATTTGGGCCGAGAACTCATATTGCCAACGACGCAAAGTTGGTGCCCTCATAGTAAAAGATAAAATGATTATATCGGATGGTTTCAACGGAACACCATCGGGGTTCGAAAACATTTGTGAAGACGATGATGGATTGACAAAACCCTATGTACTGCACGCCGAAGCCAATGCAATAACAAAGATTGCACGTTCGGGCAACAATAGCGACGGAGCAACACTCTATGTAACTGCATCACCCTGCATTGAGTGTGCAAAACTCATTGTTCAGGCCGGCATAAAAAGAGTTGTATACTCAGAGCAGTACCGTTTGACCGATGGTATAGACCTGCTGAAACGTGCCGGTATTGAAACAGTATTCCTGAACAAAACCGAAGAATAGAAAAGATGAAGAAATATACGCCTGCCCTATTGGTTCTCTGCATAATATTCGGAGTGATTATAGGGATTAACATATCGCAAAAACAGTACTACAGTGCTTTTACACCTTATAGTACAAACAACAAAGTGGATGAACTGATGGAGTTGGTCCACACCTGCTATGTGGATTCCATGAGCATGGAAGAGATTATTGAACAATCCATGCCACTTATATTAAAAGAGTTGGACCCACACAGCACATATATTCCGGCAAAGGACCTTGAAGCCACCAATGCCGATTTGAAAAGCAGTTTCAGCGGAATAGGAGTTCGTTTCCTCATTCAGGACGACACACTGCACATTACAGATGTTATTAGAGGAGGACCGTCGGAACAGGTTGGAATTCTTGCAGGAGACCGTATAATAACTATCAACGACACCCTTTTCACAGGAGATTCATGTACAAACGAAGCGGCGCTAAGAAAGTTGAAAGGTCCTAAAGGAAGCGATGTAAAAGTTGGTATAAAACGATATGGCAATAATGAATTGTTGCAGTTCAACATTATACGTGGCGACATTCCCATAGAGAGTATAGAGGCAGCATATATCATAGACAACAAATGGGGATATATACAATTGGGACGTTTTGCAGAGAACACTTTCACTGAATTTATAATAGCATTGGCACGTATGTACATGCAACAATGTAAAGGATTAATTATAGATGTCAGAGGAAACGGAGGTGGTTACTTAGGCGTTGCCCTGCAAATAGCCAACGAATTTCTTAAAAAAGGCGACATGATTGTATATACCGAGGGTATACACCAGCTACGCAACACAGAGTATGCCAACGGACATGGTAATTTCCAGAACATGCCACTTGTGATTCTGACCGATGAAACATCGGCATCGGCAAGTGAAATTTTAGCTGGAACGGTTCAGGACAATGACCGTGGAATGATTATTGGTCGCCGAACATTTGGTAAAGGACTTGTACAGCAACCTTTTGACTTCAAAGATGGTTCGGCTGTAAGACTTACCATAGCACGATACTACACACCATCGGGTCGTTGTATTCAAAAGCCATATTTAAAAGGAGAAAAGGATGAGTATGACATGGATATTGTGAAACGATACGAACGTGGAGAGTTTTTTTCACAAGACAGCATACACCAAAACGACACCCTTATATACAAAACACGTTTGGGACGCACTGTCTATGGTGGAGGTGGTGTAATGCCCGATATTTTTGTTTCGAGCGACACAACCGACATAACATCGTACTATACACAGGCTCTATCGAAACACCTGATTCAGCAATACACCTTTGCATATAGCGACAAGCACCGTCAAGAGTTAAGCACATTCGACAGATACGAAGAGGCTTTGGCATACATGGAACAACAAAACATTTTGGAGGATTTTATAAATTATGCTTCTAATAAAGGATTGAAAGCCCGCTATTGGCAGATAGAGAAATCACGTAAAAGGCTGGAACGTTCAATTTATGCAAACATAATATATAATATACAAGGAATGTTGGAACATGTGAGATATATAAACACATTCGACCCCACTGTAATAAAAGCAGTAGAGGTACTCGAAAAAGGAGAATCCTTCCCAAAAGCGACAACACAATTCGAAGTCCAATAGCATATTTTTCTCTATAAAATACATAAATCTGAGCACAAAACCGGTTTTGTGCTCAGATTTATGTATTATTTCTATTATTGTCCATAAAAACAGGGTGTAATTATTGTGTATAAAAATAAAAATTCACATATTTGCCTACTTTCATAAAAATAGTTTAATACCATATTTAAATAACAACTTTAAAAAATGATTTTATGAAAATCAAACATTTACTTTCAGTAGCAACATTATCGTTGTGTTTGGGAGCGTTTGCACAAAGCGTACCAACTCACGAAATGTATGTGCAGTATGCAATTCCCGACAACATTGTAGAAGCATTAGACAATTGGGAACCGGGTAAGAATTGGGGTACAGGCACAAACTATGTCGATGAAAATTTCTTCATCTCACGTGTACCCATTAAAAACCGTTTTATCCCCGGAGCACAAGCAAACCCCGACCTTGACGACACAAACGGCAAAAACCTTGGTTGGTGTGTTCCCACCGGAGAGATGACCAAGAAATGGGGTCCTTTGCCTCGTTACAATTTCGACGGTGATAACTTCAGTATGTGGCAGTACATAAAATACCACTCAAACTGGTCGAACAGTTGGTGGCGTGTACCCGGAGTATTCAACGACGTAGCACATAAGAATGGCGTTGCTACCGGATGTACCTATTTTATAGACTGGGCTATGGCTGTAAATCAATTAGATGAACCGGGTAAAACCTTATTTAATTTAGCAGTTCCTGCTTCTAACGAGCATGGAGATAGTTATAAATATTCACGAAAACTGATTGAATTTCTTAAATACTATGGTATCGACGGTTTGACATTTAACCCTGAAGGTTATTGGGGGTACGTTGTATACAGTCGCGTTATTCCATTCCTTGCAGAATGTCACAAAATTGCTAAAGAATTAAACCACCCGTTCCATGTCGATTGGTATGCATTTGTCAACAACAATGGAGGGTTAGACGATAATGGTTGTATGCTTAGTAGCAACAACCAGAATTGGTTCCACCATCAAACAATGGACCAACCTGTTACCGATATGTTTTTCCTTAACTACAACTGGAGCGAAAGCGGACTTTCTACAAGTGTAAATACAGCAAAGAGTTTGGGACGCTCCTCGTTCGATGTTTACGCAGGTTATGACCAACAAGGACGTGGTTATGGAACATACGGAAATGCAGGCTGGGAAGCACTTATGCGTCAACCGGTAAGTATTGTAGTTTGGGGCGCACACGACCGCAGCCAACTCTATACTAGTTCAACAGAGGGAGGACAGAGCGACTATGCCGTACAGAACGAATATGTTAAGAAACAAGAATTACTATTCTCGGGCGGTAACAGAAACGTACTTGCTCTTCCTGCTATAAAAAATGATAATACAATTGCATCGTTTAGCGACCTTGAAAAATGGCATGGATATGCAAAGGCTGTACGTGAACAATCCACTCTGTACGAATTACCTTTTGTAACCCGTTTCAACCTTGGTAACGGTCGTTTCATGAATAACGAAGGTATTACAACCTGGAATCATAAATGGTATAATATTGGAATGCAAGATCTATTGCCCACATGGCGTTGGTGGATAGATAACGGTGATGGCAGAACTGTTCCTAGTCAGGCTGTTCAACTCGACTTTACATTCGACGATGCATGGTTTGCAGGTTCATGTTTAAAAATACACGGTGCCACAGAGCGTTCAGATGTTCGCCTGTTTGCAACAAAATGGAGTGTTGAGAGCGGTGATGACGAGTTCCGTCTTGTATACAAGCCAAATGTTGCAACATCACACTTGCAATTAATGGTATCCAAGGAGGGTTCTGAGAATAATTTTGTCAATGTAACCTTACCAAAAGAGATTAAGGCCGGCGAATGGAACAGTGTTGTTATTAAGGCTTCAGAAGCAGGCTTGACAGCAGGCGATGTTATTGGTTGCGTAGGTCTTTCGGTACAAAACACAACCGAAAACTACGAGGCTTTACTCGGTGAATTTGCATTTGTTCCCGCATCGTTCAACGAGACACCTGCAACACCAATCATTACCCATTCCGAGGTTATGAAACGTTTCTACGACCGTGCTGACATTAAAATTATTTGGGATATGCCCGCACCGGCATCACGCAAAGCCGAATATGAGGGTTGCCCCATTTACAACGAAGAGGTTGATACATGGTACTACGAAATTTGGGTTAAACAGGGAGAGAAAGAGACACTTGTAACAACAACAACATCTTGGGCTGCATACGCAGTGGATGCCCCCATGATTATTGGTGTAGATGCTGTTCAAATTGGAGTACGCGCTGTGGGCAAAGATGGTCGTACAAAGAGTGAAATTGTATGGAGCGACGAGATTGTACAAGAACTCACATTGATAGAGACTCTTACTGTAGACAAAGATGTAATTAAGCCCAATGAAGAGTTCACTATTGGTTTCGAAGATCCCAACCACTCTGTTTCTGATATTGAGATATACAATGCATTCAGTGGTGAACTTGTTGCAAGCGAAAAGGGCGTACTTAAGACAACAACAACTCTCCCCGAAGTAGGAAGTTACGATGTTAAGATTACCACAAACGGGAAAGAGTTGATGAACCGCTCACTTATCCTTGTGAGCCCGGAGAAGACCGGACGCCTGCCACAAATTAACAACATTACATCGGATGTTACAGAGATTTCACCGGCAAATAATGAGGTAAACTTTACCGCTGACATTAACAAAGGTACAGAATACGACGATGCACCATGTACAGTATCACAATCACTATACATGAGTGAACCTTATCAACTTACTGTTGATGCAGGTATTATGAGCCAATACAAGAATACATCTTTTGCTCTTTGGTTTAAAGTTGAGAAGTTCGAGCATGCATCATTAGGAACATTGCTCATGACCAAGGTAAATCGTAATTACAATGGAACATGGACCGACAAAGTTTGGGGTGAGATGTGGACAGCAATACGTCCTGCCGGTTATGCAGCAAATAATAACATCAAACGCGACAATGCAGAGAACGAACTTTCAGTATGCTTCGATGCGCCTCCTGCCGGAACACTTAACTATGAGCACAACAACGATGTAGACGGTTTGACAGATGGTTACTCTTTACAACCCGGTGTATGGTACCATGTCTGCGTAACAAAGGACGGAAGAAACATTAAGATGTATCTTAACGGCAAAGAGGTTATCAGTTGTCAATCACGTGGTTCCGGTCCTAAGAATTGGAACGGTGCAAAGTTCTATGTTGGTGGTTCTATGACAAACCTTGCAAGTTTCACAGGTTGGGTAGATGAGGTACAGATATGGAGTAAGACACTTACTGCTACAGAGGTATTGGCATCGATGAAGGGCTACGAAGCAGCCGATATACCCGATAACCTTGAAGGATACTTTACATTTGAAAGTACAGAAACAGACAGTGATGGTTATATATACTTCCCTAACAGTGGAAAGAATGCAACAGCAGTTGCCGGTGCATATATGACTACAGGAAAGAGTGAAAACAATGTAAATACCGACTACAAACAGAATCAATTGACAACAGCACTTGGTGTTCCCATGCTAACCGGTAGTTTCCCCATTAAATATGAGTCTTCGCGCTGGTTGCTCGATGGTGCAGTACTAAATGGTTCTACCGACGAAACAGCAAGTGCAAAGTACAAATTGGTAGAAGATGGTAAATATTCGGTAACACTTACTGCAAATAACTCATGGGGTTCTGTATCAAAAACCATTACCGATTACATTGTAGTAACAGACATTGAAGATGTTAATGCAGAGAACGGATATATGATTTATCCTAATGCATTCGACGGTACTGCCGATGTTCTGTTCGCGGCAGATGGCATATACGATGTTATTGTATTCTCAGCCGATGGAAAACGTGTTGCGTCGGATATATTTGAGGCTCGTGCAGGAGAGTTACGCACCATTTCACTTGCCGGAGCGAGCGAAGGAGTATATGTTGTAACTATAATGAAGGAGGGCAAAGCGCTACGTTCATTCAAAATTAAAAAGTAATAATTTTAATAATATCGAATTAAGGGTTGCACTTTGTGTGCAACCCTTAATTTTTATAGAGATTTAAACAACTTCTAAATATTCGACCAATTTCCCCAAGTAATATCTGTATCTCCTTGCCCCACCCTTTTTTGCAGGGTTATACCGCCACTCACACTCAACAATATTTTAATTTGGGCAATAGAACGGGTTTTTCCCATTTTTGAAACTACAGCATAGTTATTCAATACAATAAGAAGAAACATATCACCCATAGGCAAATGCACACCACTATACATACCATTGTCAATAAATGTGTCGTAAGACAATGTTGCCGGTATATTTACAATACCTTGAAGTTTCTGCCAGGATGACCAGACCAACGATGAAGAGGATGACTCCGAAGCAGATATTCCTGTTCTTATATATATATTTGAGTCTCCACCGGCATTATTCGAAAGTTCAAGAATTTGAGTCAAGCATCTTTTATTAGTTGTAGATGAGTCTATCACATTCAACCTTGCCGATATTTTATGTCCGGAACCGGCATTATCTATTGGCAAACCATCGTCTGTCGACAAACGTTCACCCAACAAACAATATATACCTGCAACTACAAAATTGTTTATATTACTTTTTGCACCCCAGGTAACATTATATATCGTTTGGCAGTTGTCCACTCTCTTACTAATTTTACTCTCACTCTCCATTGCACGATTACACTCCTTGGAAATTTCATCGAACAGAAGTTTTTCAGTAGGATAATGCTCATCATCGGGAACTTCACTAAAGCGAGAAACCTTGTTCGATTTATCCTCTTTTTTTGCACTGTTTACCGAATGATACACAACAGACGATGTAACACCCGAGCGACTTAATACTACTCTTCTTTTTTTCATGATACAACTATTTACGTTACTTATTATAGATTTGTCTCTTTGCGAAGAAATTTGAACAACTTCTAACCATATACTATTTTAAATTCTTAACTTTGCTCCAAAGTTCACAACAGAATAAAAATTTCGAGTTGCAGAATTATAACAAACACTACTACATTATGGATAAAAACTCCACCACCGAAATATTTTTTAATTTGTTACGCTGTGCCATTGGGTCGGGGTTCACTCTGCCTGAGAATATTGACGAAGAGTGTTGGAAAGAACTATTCGATACCGCAAAAAAACAGACACTGATTGGTATATTGTTTTGTGCCTTAGAGAGGCTAAACGAAACACAGCGTCCACCCAAAAACATTCTAATGCAATGGATTGTTTTGTGTGAGCGCATTAAGAGCGACAATATGAGATTGAACGATGTCTCGGTAAGAGTCTCCGATAAATTTCGTCGGGAAGGGTTCAAAAATGTTGTATTGAAGGGACAAGGAGTTGCACTTTTATATCCGCAACCATCACTTCGTACATCGGGTGATATCGATATATGGTTGGATGGTAATAAAAAAGAGACAATAAAATATGTACGCAAATTCTTTCCTGAATGCAAACCGGTGTATCACCATGTAGATTTTCCAATACTAAAAGAGGCTGATATTGAGATACATTTTACTCCTACATGGATGAATAACTATTTTAAAAACAAAAAATTGCAGGACTTCTTTAAAACATTCTCAAAAGATGAATTTAACAATTATATAAGTATTGATAATTGCGAGAAAAAAGGTACATTCTCTTCTTTAGCATTTAACAGAGTATATATACTTGTACACATATATCGACATCTTTTTAGCGAGGGTATAGGATTAAGACAACTTCTGGATTACTACTACGTTCTAAAGCAAGGATTCAGCGAGAGAGAGAAAAAAGACACGCTAAAAACACTAAAAGAACTTGGCATGATACGCTTTACAAAAGCAACAATGTATGTAATGCAAAAGGCTTTTGGACTGGAAGAGAGATTCATGCTTACCGAACAATCTGTTAGTGATGGAGAATTCCTATTAAACGAGATTATGCTTGCAGGAAACTTCGGACACTACGACGAACGTATAAAACACAAAGAATACAACAACCTTATAAAAAGAGTATATTATAATAGCGTACGAAATATGCGTTTTATAAGTATGTACCCATCGGAGGTTTTGTGGGCACCTATATTCAAAACATGGCATTATTTCTGGAGAAAACTTATTTAAAAATACTGCCCCGTAATACCAAAGACTGAATAAGAAAACAGTTTAGGTATACGGGACAGTCCCCCTCCGGTAAGCATCAATGATATACTTATTTTTTTGATGAAAACAGTATTTTATTGGTATTTATATAAAATACACGAAACCAATAACGTGACTTTACAATTACAAAGCCTGCATATTTCATTTTTTTCTCAAATATCTGTTTTAAAAAATCATTTTTACTACTAACAACTATAATATTAATTCCCATACAATTCAAAATATTGTTTAGCAATAAAACCATACTATTAATACTCTTTTTGGAATTCATGATACTTTTGTTTTAATGTTCATTATATAGTGTGATAAAAACAAAAAATCTTACACTTTTTTCAAGAAAAAATGCAAGATTTTTTTTAGCATGAGCAAACCACAACGTATAAACTACTCTATATCAACAAATTAGTCAGAATTCTCCAAACAGCAATCATGTGGCATATATCTCCCAAAATCACAAAAATGTGGAATACAGAATGTATATATTTCACTTTGTGAAAACTATACAACACAGCACCTGTAATATATGCCACTCCTTCTGCCACAATCCAAAAGAATATCCAGAAACCAACATGCTCGTAAAAAGGCTTTAATGCAACGAGTATAGTAAGCCCCATAAGAACATAACACACCGTTTCCAACTTACTCTGTTTCTTTAAATTAAAGAAAGTAAGAATTGTACCGACTATTGCACATAACCAACAAAAAATGAAGATACCCCACCCCCAATAACCAACATCGCGTAAAGCAATAAGTGCTACTGGAGAGTAACTTCCTGCTATATGCCAATATATGGCTGCATGGTCGAATTTACGCCAAAGAGAACGCCATTTGCTCTTTGCAGAAGCATGGTAAATGGTTGAGAAAAGGTAGGAACTCACCACACCGAACAGATACAACCACAACGAGAGTTTATCTATTGCATCACCTTCTTGATATCCCTGTATAAGAAATATCACGCAGACAACCAGTCCCATAATAGTTCCCAGACCATGCGATATTGAGTTCACATACTCTTCACCTACAGTATATCTCTTTTCCATTATGATACTGTTATAATTCGTTGGAAAGGACTACCCCGGGTAATTCTCTACAATTGTATCCAAAGGACATTGCCTCACCGTATGCTCCTGCTGTTCTCATTGCAATAAGGTCGCCACGATGTGTTATTGGCAGTTTTATATCCTTGTCAAACACATCGGAAGATTCGCATATAGGACCCACAACATCATAAGTCTCTTCACCCGAGTGCGAACTCAGGTTCTCAATACAATGGTGCGCATCGTAAAGTGCCGGACGCAACAGGTCGTTCATACCGGCATCTACAATTACAAACTTTTTTCGTGTTCCACTCTTAACATAAGTTACACGAGAAAGCAATGTTCCACACTGTGCAACAATACTGCGTCCAAGTTCAAAATGCAGTTGCTGTCCTTCACGCAATTTAAGATGTTTGGCGTATGTTGCAAAATAGTTTGCAAAGTCGGGAATGGGATATTCATCGGGAACATCGTAACGTACACCCAAACCACCTCCCACATTTATGTGAGGAAGTACCATATTACGTTGCTCTTGCAACATATCCTGCAGTTCATTCACTCTGTTGCATAGTGTTACAAAATCGTTCATATCCAATATTTGCGACCCAATGTGGAAATGCAAACCAATCAAAGACAAATGTCGACATTTTTCTATAACATCTATTACCTCGTCGAGTTGTTCGTAATTTATACCGAACTTATTCTCGGCTAAGCCCGTAGTTATATTTGCATGTGTATGTGCCACAACATTTGGATTTACACGAATTGCCACAGATGCAGTTATACCACGCTCCGATGCCAATGCCTCAATGGCATATATTTCGGGAAGCGATTCTACATTGAAACAGAATATTCCAGCATCGAGTGATGCAGCAATCTCTTTGTCTGTTTTACCAACACCGGCAAATACTATTTTAGATGCAGGAATACCGGCAGCAAGTGCAGCCTTAACCTCTCCACCACTCACACAGTCGGCTCCCATACCGGCATTACATATTATTTGCAATATCGAAGGGTTGAAGTTTGCTTTTACAGCATAGTGTATATTGAAACCGCTGTATTTAGAAGCCTCGTTTAATGCAACATTCAATGTAGCCTTAAGCAGTTCTACATCGTAATAGTAAAACGGTGTATCTATATTTCCGAATTTCTCAACAGGGAAACTTGTCTTCATCTTACTATCTTACTTCTTTGAATTAAATATTGTTTCGCTCAAAGAACGTAATGCACGATTCTTATCTTCCTCTTTAATTAGGAACGATATGTTGTAGTTACTACCTCCGTAAGAAACCATACGTACAGGAATATCCTTCATAGCCTCCATTGCACGCGCCTCGAAACCAACATTCTCCCAGTTCAAGTCACCAACAATACATATAATACACATATCACGGTCTACAGTAACAGTACCATACTTTTGCAACTCGCCAACTATATCGTCCAATTTACGGTCATCGTCTATTGACATTGATACTCCCACCTCCGATGTACATATCATATCAATTGATGTTGAGTAAGTTTCAAATATTTCGAACACTTTACGTAAGAAACCGTATGCCAGCAACATACGACCCGACTTTATCTTTATGGCAGTGATACCGTCTTTTGCAGCAATTGCCTTAATCTCTCCGGGACAGGTAAGATTGTTGTCAATAAGTGTACCTTCGGCTTTTGGGTCCATGGTATTTAGCAGACGCACCGGTGTACCTGCCAACTTTGCAGGAAGTATACATGTGGGATGCAAAATCTTTGCTCCGAAATATGCCAACTCTGCCGACTCCTCAAAATGCAAATGACGAACAGGCGAGGTATTATCCACAATACGTGGGTCGTTGTTGTGCATACCGTCTATGTCGGTCCATATTTGTACCTCCTCGGCTTTTATTGCCGCTCCAATGAGGGTTGCAGTGTAATCGCTACCACCTCTTTGCAGATTGTCTATACCACCTTCGTGGTTTAAGCAGATGAAGCCTTGTGCGATATATATACGCGATGTTGCTTCGACGTCAATGAGCGGTGTAATATGCTCACGAATATAATCCAGGTCGGGTTCACCATTCGCCGACAGACGCATGAAGTCGAATGAGTTCAACAGGACTGAATCTATACCCTGCTCCTGCATATAAAATACAACCATATTGGTAGACATTATCTCGCCTTGAGCAACAATTTCTCTTTCCAGCGCATCGGTAAGTGGTTTACGTGCAAGTTCACGCAAATGACCAAAAACCTCATTTATCTTTTCTGTTGCAAGAGTTGCATACTGTTCTGTTGAATAGAGTTCTTTTATTGTCTGTTTATATTTCGATTGCAGGAATGTAGAGTGTTCACAAGCACCGTTAGGGTTTCCGTTACGCAGATAATTTGTGAATTCAATAAGAGAGTTTGTTGTTCCCGACATTGCCGACAGGACAACTATCTTTGAATTACCATCGGCAATAAGTTTAACAACACTCTTCATACGCTCGGCTGAGCCAACGGATGTACCTCCAAATTTTAATACTTTCATACTTTATTTAATTTATTTCGTTTTCAAAAAAAGATGTTTCAGAATGAATTATACGCGAACTGCGTTTCATTTGCAGTTTTCCGCCATGACACAAAAACTCTCCTGCCGGATAATCTGTGAGCCACTGTTCGTTATGGGTTATCATGAGTACTGCTGTATGTTCCTCACGACATATACGGTGCAGGAGCCTCATTATAAAATGTCCGGTTTCACTATCGAGGTTACCTGTTGGCTCGTCAGCCAGCAATAACGCCGGACGATTCAGAATTGCGCGAGCAATCACAACACGTTGCTGCTCTCCACCCGATAATTCGTGTGGCATCTTATAACCTTTCTGTTTCAGCCCCACTTGTTCCAAAACCTCTTCGATACGTATTTCACGTTCACTCCTTCTCTTCCACCCTGTGGAACGAAGTACAAAGTCGAGGTTGTCGTGTACGGTTCTATCTGTAAGCAACTGAAAATCCTGAAAAACAATTCCTATTCGTTTACGCAGTGCAGGAAGTTTACTGCGACGAAGATTACACATATCAAATTCATCGAACAGCATGGCATTGCCACTGTGAACATCGACCTCGCCATACAAGGTTTTCATCAAAGACGATTTACCGGAGCCGACAGCACCTGTTATGTATGCAAAATCACCTGCATCGAGTGTCAGGTTCACATCTTCTAAAATAATTTTGGAATCGATGTGAATATTTACATTTTTATACTTAATAATTGACATTAATACTCTTTAAATAAGCACATTAACAAAAAAGAAGCAGAAAAAACCGCCTAGTAGGGCATATTATACCGTCGCGAAGATACACTTAATTTTTCAAAAAACTTATTGGCAAGAGATAATTTTACAAGATTTATTCATCAATTTTAATTATCTTCGCACAATAAAATACTTTATATATAAATACAGATAAAAAAATGGCAACATCATATACATCCATTTTATTTTCAAAAGTACCAAAATATCTGCTGGAGAAACGCAGCCAGATTATCATGGTGCTGTTTGTTTCAATATTTGCTATAATATTCATAAACATCTTCAAACCTTTTGAATCGAGTCAATGGATTGAACACAGAGGCTTCACTGCCACATGGTATTTTGCATGGTCCTCGGCATTGGTACTGTTAGGTATGACTGTTGTGGCTATCAGCAGAGTTATAATGTATAAATACTCCAAAAAGCCCACTCACAGCATAACAATATTAAAATATGGTATATGGATTTTTGTGGAGTTTCTCCTACTTGCCGGTGCATTTACCATATTGGCAATAATTACATCGGAGAGAGGTAATATAAAATTGGAGTCATACGATCCACTGGTTATATATATGCAGGCACTCCGAAATACAGTGTTCATCATATTCATTCCATACCTTATTTGCATGATGTATTTTTCGTATAAAGAGAAGAACGAAAAACTTAAGGAACTGATGAATGAGAATATAGGCTTCAAAGGGAGTTCACTTATCTCTTTTCGCGATGAGCGTGGAGTTTTGCAACTATCTGTAGCAAAAGAAAACTTGCTATACATTGAGTCGGCCGATAATTATATATGCATTTGGTACATAAAGAACGAACAATTAAAGAAACAACTTATGCGTATAACCATGAAAGAGATTAGCGAGCAACTTGCCGAAACAAATATAGTACGTTGTCATCGTTCATACATGGTAAATTTAGATGTTGTAAAGGTTATGCGCCGAGAGAAGGAGAACCTGTTTTTGGAGTTGGGTTACCCAAATATCAAAGAGATTCCCATCTCTAAGACATACGGTGAGCAGGTTCTACGTCGTTTAATACCAATATCGTAAATACATAGAAATTATGAAGAACATAGCAATTTTTGCATCCGGCAGCGGTTCCAATGCCGAAAATATTGCAAACTACTTTTCGGGGTCGGACTACGCCCAAATATCGTTAATTGTGGCAAACAACCCAAATGCATACGTTTTGGAACGCGCAAAGAAGTTGAATATTGAGTCCATTGTTGTAAATAAAGCACAATTCATGGATGCCGATGAGTTAATAACCGAATTACAGAAACGCAACATAGACTTTATTGTACTTGCAGGTTTTCTGCTACTCGTTCCTCAAAAACTCATAGAGGCATACCCCGGTAAAATAGTAAACATACACCCTGCTCTACTTCCAAAATATGGTGGGAAGGGCATGTATGGCGACCGTGTACACCAAGCAGTTGTAGCAGCAGGTGAGAAGGAGAGCGGTATAACAATTCACCTTATTGACAGCGACTACGACAAAGGCATTACATTCTTTCAAGCAACATGCCCTGTTTTACCCGAAGATACCCCGCACGATGTTGCAACAAAGGTTCATGCGTTGGAATACGAACATTTTCCACATGTAATAGAGGAGATACTTCACACACTGGATTAATTGTTAATACATATATATAATTAAGGCATCGCAATGCGATGCCTTAATTATATTATCAAAAATTACCCTTTCATCTGTCTATAGGTTGTTTTGGGGAATCGAGCAGCCGTTGTCTCATCGAGACGACGTACCGGTGTAGAGTGTGGTGCGCTCTTAACAACATCGGGATTCTCTATTGCCTCTTTTGCAACCTTTTTCATAACTGCTATAAATTCGTCGAGTGTCTCTTTGCTCTCGGTTTCTGTAGGCTCAATCATAATACTCTGATGGAACAGAAGCGGGAAATAGATTGTAGGTGCATGATAACCATAATCGAGCAAACGTTTTGCAATATCGAGTGTAGTTACTCCTGTAGACTTGTCGGCAAGACCGTCGAATACAAACTCATGTTTGCAAACACCCTCGATAGGCAAATAGTACTCATTCTTCAACGACTCCTTAACATAGTTGGCATTAAGCACAGCAAGAGGACCTACCATCTTCACATTCTCACGACCTAGAGTAAGAATATATGTATAGGCACGTGCTATTACAGCAAAGTTGCCAAGGAAGTTTGAAACATACCCTGCCGACTTATCATCGGTATCAATATAGAATTTTCCATCGGCATCTCTCTTAACCTGAGGATTGGGTAACAGATGCTCCAAGCCGGCACGTACTCCAACAGGACCATCACCGGGACCACCGCCACCATGAGGTGTAGAGAAAGTCTTATGCAAATTTATATGCATGATATCGAATCCCATGTCACCCGGACGACACTTACCAAGAACAGCATTCAAATTGGCTCCATCGTAGTAAAGTAAACCGCCACACTCGTGTACAAGACGCGAAATCTCGGGGATTTCTGTTTCAAATATACCTAAGGTATTAGGGTTAGTCATCATTATACCTGCAATAGTATCGTCAAGAAGAGGTTTCAAATCCTCTACATCCACAGTACCATTGGCGGTAGATTTCACCTCAACAATCTCAAGACCACAAACTGCGGCACTTGCGGGGTTAGTACCATGCGCACTGTCGGGAACAATAACCTTTGTACGTTTCAAATCGCCACGCTGTATATGGTATTGACGCATAATCATAAGTCCTGTCAACTCGCCATGAGCACCAGCGTAGGGATTTAAAGTAAAGGCAGATAGTCCGCTTATCTCCGCCAAAGAGTTTGCCAAGTTATAATATACTTCCAATGCACCTTGTGCGCACTCGGCAGGCAGTTCGGGATGCAAACCGGTAAAGGCGGGGTGTGCAGCCATTTCCTCGTTAATACGTGGATTGTACTTCATAGTACAACTACCTAAAGGATAGAAGCCTGTATCTACACCAAAGTTCTTATTCGACAAATTGGTGTAATGACGTACCACGTCGAACTCAGT
The DNA here is from genome assembly GCA_964512955.1 of uncultured Bacteroidaceae bacterium. Classification (GTDB taxonomy): domain Bacteria; phylum Bacteroidota; class Bacteroidia; order Bacteroidales; family Bacteroidaceae; genus HGM04593. Next base: position 12,329 of record CAZEKX010000001.1, on the reverse strand, counting down.
TACTTCGGGTAGTTCGGGTTTACTCTCACGTTTGAGGTTTTCGGGCAAACCACTGCACATACAGTAACCTTCAATCTCTTTCTTGGGGAGGGAATATCCCACGCGACCCTCTTTTGAGAGTTCAAAAATCAATTTATCATAATTGCGTATCATATTGTATCCTCCCTTAATTATAAGTTCTTAACAGTGTCTACCAACAAATCTATTTCGGCTTTGCTACGTTGCTCAGTTACACAGAACAGCAACATATCATCAGCAATACGTACTCCGCCAAGTATTCCTTTCTCTAAGAGTGCAGCCTGTATCTTCTTGGGGCATACAGATGTTTTCACTGCAAACTCATTAAGGAATGGTTTGTCATATACCATTGTACATTTACCTGTGGCAACAAGTTGCTCGGCAAGATAATGCGCACCGGCATAAGATAATTTGTTCACCTCTTTCAAACCGTTGTGTCCCATGAGCGACATATATATTGTTACATACAAAGCCATAAGAGACTGGTTGGAACAGATGTTACTGTTTGCCTTTTCGCGACGTATATGCTGTTCACGTGCCTGCAAAGTTAGTACAAAAGCACGTTTACCATCTACATCGGTTGTGCTTCCAACTATACGTCCGGGAAGTTTGCGAACAAGCGAGTTGGTACAAGCAAGATAACCCACGTACGGACCACCGTAATTCATGGGGATACCTAGTGTCTGTCCATCACCACATGCAATGTCAGCACCCCACTCTGCCGGTGTTTTAAGCACAGCAAGAGCCGAAGGATTGGCATTCATCACCATAAGCGTTTTCTTTGCATGACACATATCGGCAACACCCGAGTAATCCTCTACAATACCATAGAAGTTAGGTTGTGCAAGTATAACTCCTGCAACATCGTCGCCTTCGAGTTTTGCCTGTAGGTCTGCTAGGTCGGTTACACCATCTTTTTCGGCTATAGTCTCTACAATAACGCCGTTATACTTTGCGTATGTCTCTACAACTCGTTTCACTTTGGGATTCATAGTTGCCGAAACAAGCACCTTGTTACGTTTCTTTGCAGCGGCAACACACATCATCACAGCCTCGGCTGTAGCAGTGCAACCGTCGTACATAGATGCGTTGGTAACATCCATTCCGGTAAGTTCGCAAATCATCGACTGATATTCGAAAATATACTGCAATGTGCCTTGCGAAATCTCGGGCTGGTAGGGTGTATACGCAGTAAGGAACTCACCACGTGAAATAATGGGGTTGATTATTGAGGGTGCATAATGATCCTCAACACCTGCTCCCGCAAAACAAACAAGTTGACTGTTCTTTTTGCCAAGAGCATCGAAGAATTTGCGTATCTCCACCTCGGACATGGCCTCGGGTAGGTCAAATTCGCGTTTGAACAGCAGTTGTTCCGGTATTTCACCAAAGAGGTCGTCCATCGACTTTAAGCCTGCGACAGCCAACATCTGTTCAATATCGTCCTGTGTATGGGGAAAATATTTCATTTATTCTATTCTTTTGTTTTTATTTATGCAATATCCCAAGCCATCGATTATTCACCGATAAATGCTTTGTATGCTGTTGCGTCCATCAACTTTTCAGCCTCTGAAGCATCGCTAAGTTGAACCTTGATAATCCAGTTTGCATAAGGGTCGGCATTAACCAATTCGGGTGAATCGTTAAGAGCCTCATTAACCTCTACTACTGTACCGCTTACGGGAGAGATAAGGTCGCTTGCAGCCTTAACACTTTCTACAGCACCAAAATCGGCACCTGCCTCAACTTCGTCGTCTACGTCGGGCATATCAACATATACAACGTTACCAAGTTCGTGCTGTGCGTAATCGGTAATACCTACATAACCATACTCACCTTCAATCTTTACATACTCGTGTGACTCTGCATAATAGAGACCATCTACAATTTTACTCATAATCGTTTGATTTAATTATTAATAATGTTTTAAATATTTAATTTTCATTGTTATTCCTGAGTGGAACAAAGAATCTAAAATGTATATATTAAGATTCTTCACTACATTCCGAATGACAGTTTTCTTATTTTTTATAATTTTTCTCGTAGAAACGTTTCTTAGTAACAACACCTGGGAAGACTCTTTTGCGTATACGTACCTCGACCTCGGTTCCCAACTTTCCATATTCAGCATCAATCAATGCCATACAAACACTTTTACCTGTAGATATTGAGTTGTAGCCGGTTGTTACTTGTCCTATAACCTTGCCAGCAACCTCAACATCATATCCATGACGAGGAATAGCCTTATCCTTCAACTCTATACCAACAATTTTACGTTTCAAGCCCTCTGCCTTTTGTTTTGCGATAGCCTCTTTACCTATGAAATCATCTTTCTCTAACTTAACAAAGATGCCAAGACCAGCCTCCAACGGAGTTATCTCGTCGGTAAGTTCGTCGCCATAGAGTGGCAATCCCACCTCAAAGCGCAATGTATCACGACAACCTAAACCGCAAGGAAGAACCTCGCCACTTGCAATAAGTTTGTCCCATACCTCGTTTGTAAAGGCATGCGAACCGTAAAGTTCAAAACCATCCTCACCTGTATAACCGGTACGACTTATGATTATTGTCTCACCATTACATTTAACCTCTTTACAAGTATAAAAAGCCATATCGGCACATGGAATTCCAAGAATTTTCTCTATAATAGCCTCTGTCTTTGGTCCTTGCACTGCAACCTCACCGTAGTGGGCACTCTGATGCTCAACTGTTACATCGAACTGCTTTGCATGTTCCATAATCCAAGCAACATCTTTATCAATATTACCGGCATTAATCACAAGGAAAAATCGTTTGTCTGCCATCTTATAAACAAGCAAATCGTCTACGACACCACCTGTAGGATGCAACATCATTCCGTAATAGATTTTCCCATCGGGTGCATCGGTAATATCGTTTGTAAAGATATAATTCACAAACTTTTCGCTCTCGGGACCGGTTACAAGCACTTCACCCATGTGCGACACATCGAATATTCCACAAGCATTACGAACAGCATTATGCTCTTCAACAATGTTTGTATACTGAATAGGCATATCAAAACCACCAAAAGGGCTTATTAAAGCACCTAAAGCAACATGTTTGTCATAAAGACAAGTTCTTTTGTTTTCCATAATTAAAATAATATTTCTATAAATTGTTCTTTCTTTAAATTCATTATCACATTCGAAGTATCTATGGCATGTAAAGCATTCTCAACAGCCTCGCGATTATACTCCACCCCACAGAGTGCAGAGAGCAGAACCCCGTCAAGGTCGCCTACAAGGAAATAGTCTCCCATGAGATTTACCTTTCGTATTATGCCTTTTTTTACCTCCATACGAACATCAAACTCCCCTACTCCCTCAATTCGTTTTCTGTTTGCAACAGTATAAGCAGGGTTGTGTCCGTAAATAAATTCATCGGTATGATATTCCTGTTCAATCTCTTTAATATGCTCTACAGCATTATCATCGAGAACTATTTCGCTATTACAAAGGTTTTCGCGAACAAAGGATTTGAACTCTTCAATAGATATTGTAAGGTACTTATTTAGAGTTGTTACATGCTGACGAACAGACTCCACACCCTTGCTCTTAAGTTTTGTATCGGATGGTGTTGTCGAATTCACCATACGTTCAATGTCGGTATCGTATAGCATTGTGCCATGTACTATACTGCGTTCGGGAAGATGATAGAACGCATTACCCGACACTTTTTTCCCATCGATAAGTATATCGTTGCGACCGGTTGTTTTTGCATCTATACCCAATTTTTGCAACACATGCTCCACCATAAGCATATAACGGTTGAAAGTAAAATTAACGTTGCTGTCGGGAGTAATATACGAAAACATTATGTTGCTGTGGTCGGCATACACACACCCGCCACCACTCTTACGACGATACATTTGAATACTGTTCTTGCGACAATACTCAATATCCACTTCGCTATCTATCAACTGATTTCTGCCAAATATTACAGAGGGAGCAACTTGCCACATAAAGAAGTAGTCGCCGGCGGGCAACATGCGCGCAACATACTCTTCCATAGCAAGATAGAATGGAAGGCGATGCTGTGTTTCATTGGGCAGTGCAACGTAAATCATCTCTTCTATTAAGAAGCTGTTCTTTATACCGCGAAGATAGAAAAAAGATATATGCAAAACAACAATTCATACCTTTTAAATTTTGCATAAAAACAAAACAGATTGAATTACATGCGTAATTCAATCTGTTTTGTTTTTATATATCGGTATTATTTAAAGACTACTCTTATTTTGCAACTTTCTCCAAACGTTTGAGGATAGAGAAAATGAACAACGCCGATACAAGGCAGATTGCTATAAGTACTCCCCAAATAATAGAAAGATCCATACCCCACATCCAACCGGGAATCATTATAAGGAAATTACCGATAGCGGTTGCGACGAACCAGCCACCCATCATCATACCCTTGTACTGGGGAGGAGCAACCTTGCTCACAAAAGATATACCGATTGGCGAAAGCAACAGTTCGGCAACAGTAAGTACGAAATATGTACCTATCAACCAATTGGGAGATACAAGTGTTGCAGTACCTGCTTCAACGGCAGCGAGTTGCTCTCCGGCAGGAGGAAGAGACCATGAGCCAACCATAAGTATCATGAACGCCAATGCGGCAACAAGCATACCCAAACCTATCTTCATGGGCGAAGAGGGTTCTTTACCTTTCTTTGCCAATGTAGAGAAGAAGAGTACCACAATAGGAGTCAATGCCACAACAAAGCAAGGATTAAATTGCTGGAATATGGGTGCCTCTACATTAACCGAACCGGTTACATTCATTGCCTCATAAACGAGATAGCCACCCGATGCAAGCAACACAATTGCAGCAATAATTTTGCCTTTGAAAGTTTTTGACTGGAACACATTCAATAAACCATATACTGCAAGAATTACAAGTACAAGGTTCCACACATTGAACATAAGACTCTCAACGCCCGATGATGATTTTGCAGTATATTCACGTGCAAACTGGTTCATTGTGATACCGTTCTGGTGGAATGCCATCCAGAAGAAGATAACCACTGTAAACACAAGACACAAACAGATGATGCGCTCTTTTGTTTGAGCAGGAGTAAGTTTCTCCTCTACCACGTCGGTAGTACCTTTTGTATCAACCTTAGCACGGTCGGCATGAGCAAATGTACCACGAAATGCATAGTAGATTGCTATAGATATAACCAACGAAATACACGCAACAGCAAAAGCAAAGTGGTAAGAATCGGCCTTGCTTACACCAAATTCAGTCTGTGTAAAAGTCATTATATAAAGTGCCGCTGCAGCAGCGAACATTGAGCCGAGATTGATTGCCATGTAGAAGATACTGAAACCCTCGTCACGCTTTGCAGCATATTTAGGGTCGTCGTAAAGATTACCTACAAGAACCTGCAAGTTACCTTTAAACAAACCTGTACCTACACAAATAAACAAAAGAGCCAAAGCCAAAACTGCAAGCGCAACCGTACCGGCACCAAGAGGCAATGAAAGTAACAAGTAACCCATAAACATTACAAGGATACCGATTGTTACCATTTTACCAAAACCAAACTTGTCGGCAAGCATACCGCCAAAAAGAGGTACAAAATAAACTATTCCCAAGAATGTAGCCTGGATTGAACTCGATGTTCCCATTGAGAAACCGAAATTATCCTGCAAAAAGAACAGGAATACAGCCAACATGGTGTAGTAGCCGAAGCGTTCACCGGTGTTGGCAAGGGCTAACGCCCAAAGACCTTTAGGATGTCCTTCAAACATAAAATAGATTTTTAAATTATTAATTATTAAACTTCGCGTATTTGTGTGTGTGTTCTTAATTATACAAGAAACTAAGAAGTTATTTAAATTTAAACAACTTATAAAATTTGCATATTCATTGCAAATTAAGCAACAAACGTGCAAAGATATAAATAATCTGCATACAAACAGATTTTTTTACAAAATTTATAATTGTTACAGAGTACACAAGTAATGTATAATCACTTGTTAAGGCGAAATACTGTCGGTATAGAGCATTTCAATATCATTGCGATACTTTTTTGGAACACAAGAAATATTATTTACCGTAAAGAGTGCTATTTTAAAAGAGCAAAACATATCGACAATTTTAAACAAAGCATTGTCAAATGCCGAAGTGTGCAGCGCTATCCATTCCACCTTTTCCCCATCGAAAAGATAGTGTAACAGCATGTGGCGAACAATTGTCTGTTCCAAATCTTTTGCCATACATGAATATAGCACACGAAAATAGCCTCGGTGTTTTAGTTCTATATAATCCTTATAACTGAAAGCCTCAACAACCATACGTTTTTTGAGCGTGGGAAAATAGTGTTCCAGGATATCGACATCGGATATTATATCGGTAACAAGAAAAAGGTTCTCATTTTCTTCAAAGAGTTTATTCACCTGTTCTGCAGTGAGTGTAGAATAGCATTCATAAAGTTTTTGCGAAGTAAAATCGGTACTCAAAGGTGCACTATCGCCACGATGTTCACAACCAACTGCTACATTATATTCACGCCAAGAGTGTGTTGCTACCAAAACCGAGTCGGCAGTAAATGAGAAATCTAATTCTATAAAACGATAGCCACTTTCTACTGCTCTGTCGAACGCTTCACGAGAATTGGTATAGGTGTAGCCATCTATTGCGCCCGCAGCATGCGCTATGAGTTCGGGAGACCATTCACCACTCTCCTTTTCACTACACGAAAAGGAGAGAAAGGTAAACAGAAATACAAAAACCCATTTTTGCATAACGGTGAAGATTATATTATTTCAAAGGAGCACATGCCTGCTTCAGAAATTCGAGCAACTCACCTTCGAAGTATGGCGATAACTGTTCATACACCCATGCATGGTAGTTATTAAGATATTCAACGGCTTCACTACCCAATAGTTCCGGAATTATCGGTTCTTTGTCAATAGGACAAACTGTCAACGGTTTTAATGAGCAGAATTCACCAAACTCCGTAACCATATCCTTGCATACAAGCATAGTGTTCTCTATGCGAATACCGAATCTGTCGGCTTTGTACAATCCCGGCTCGTTTGTTACCGTCATTCCCGGTTTTAATATTGCAGGAACAAAATTCATTCGTATTTGGTGCGGTCCCTCGTGAACATTCAGGTAATGCCCCACTCCATGTCCCGTACCATGCAGATAATTCTCACCTGCCTGCCACAGCCATTGACGTGCCAACACATCGAGTTGTACCGGCAAGGCATTTATTGGGAATTTAACCATAGCAAGAGAGATGTGTCCGCGTAACACACGAGTGTAATCCTCTCTCTCTTCCATTGTCAGTTCTCCAAGAGGTATGGTACGTGTTATGTCTGTTGTTCCATAAAGATACTGTCCGCCACAATCGAGCAAGAGAAAACTTTTTGGTTTCAGTTCGGTGTCTGTTTCGGGAGTAGGTTCGTAATGCACTATTGCACCGTTCTTTCCATAGGCTGCGATAGTAGCAAAACTGAGCCCTCGGAAATAGTTGCACTCTTTTCGCAGTTCAGTAAGTTTACTGTCCACATCGAGTTCTGTAACACCACCTTTCAGTACCGCCGGTTTCAACCAATGCAACAACTTGACCATTGCAACACCCTCGGCAAGCATAGCCTTTTCGAAACCCTCTATTTCGGTGTTATTCTTAACCGCTTTCATTTCGGCAACAACCGATGGACGGTAATAAGGTTTGCAGTTTCTGTTCAGACGCTCCACAACAGCGGCATTGCAACCATCGGGTAGTATTATAGTATCGTTGGGATAGTTCGCCAATGCCTCCCACACAGTGTCGTAATCGGCTGTATCTACACCTGCATCACATAGATAGGCATAAACCTCTTTTGTAAGTTTACGTTTGTCTATGAAGAGTGTTGCCCTATCCATTGTAATAAGCATATATGCTACAAGAACCGGATTATAGTCGACATCGGCACCACGCAGGTTTGTTATCCAAGCAACCTCGTCGAGCATAGGTATAAACATTCCGGTTGTTCCCAACGATGCAAACTGCATCATGCGGTTACGTATACGTTGCAGTTTAGATGCTGTATCCTCCCCGGCAATATCCAAAGGAAGTATTTCTGCCATGCTATCGGGAAGCGACGGACGATTATTCCATATTTCGGTAAAAGGATCGTAGGAGGTATCCAACGATATATTCTTTAAAGAGAGTGTGTAACGCATAGCATCGGTATCGCGTAACGAACAAACCACACCGTCTACTCCCACCACATTATTCGGTTCGAGTGCTTCTGCGAGCCACTCGGCAACAGTGGGAACTCCATCGACACGCTCCTTCATCAGTACATATTCACTACCGGAAAAAATCGATTCCACAGCAAGCCAATATCGTGAATCGGTCCATAACAATGCTTTGTCGTGTGTTATCACAGCCGTTCCTGCCGAGCCGTCGAAGCCCGATATCCATTCACGTGCTTTCCACCTATCGGCAACATACTCGCTACCATGCGGATCGCTACTACCTACGACAAACGCCGATAGGTTGTTCCTACGCATATACTCGCGCAGTTGTCCCAATCTTTTCTCTATTATATTCTCCATTATGCACTTGTTTATTCTTGAAGCGAAGATAATAAACAATCTACAAATAATAAAAACTATTTAAAGATTGTTTATAATTATTCCTCAAAATTGATATAAGCACTACAGATGCATGTAAACAGTATTGCTTAATTTTACATACTGGACATTAACCTACCCCCAAATCGGTATTATCGACAAGAATCTCTACTGCAGGAAAGCCATTTAACATAGGAAACACCTCGCGAACAAACCATTCGGCAAGTACTTCATCACGCTCAACCACAGTACAATTATTACAAAACAGATTAACACTGAAATATTCAAAATATTTTTGTGCTGTAGCAATATCACTCAATATACGTTCTCGAGTATCACCAACAGTACAACACAACAGACATACACCATTGAAATAACGTGCAACATCTTGTGCTGTTACCGTATTGGGAACTCCTTTATTCCACTCCTTACGCAGACGAGGGTCGAAACTCTCAATGCCACAACGAAACTTTACTGTTGCCGGAGCAAACTGTGAGGCAAAAGAAGCAAGAAGGTTGCGATACATGTAATGTGCCTCAAACCAAAGAGTGTGAATTTTCTTATCACGTACCACATGTTTAAGCAACTCCAATGTATCATTGTCGAGTTCCATTGCCGAACCGGAGTTTATCACGTCGAGAACACCATGTACACCTGTTACGCTTTGTAACACCTCTTTATTTGTTAAAAATGGATTATCGCTTGTATCGGTATGATAGTTACAGAAAGAACATTTACCCCAACGACAACCCCTGCCTTGCAAGAGTACAAACTCACGAGGCAGTTTTGTATCAATAACTGAATATCTATCCATTATGTCTCTCTTTTAGAATAGTTCGTTTGAGAGATAGTATAACTGCATAGGCAAGCGGAGTACCAAAAAGAACCTCTATTGATAGTTTCATAAAATATTGAAACGCTATCATAAGCAAAAGATCGCGAATTGTTACCACACCGGCAAATGCAATGAGTACAAAAGGTAGTGTATCGAACAGGTAACCTACCACTGAACTACCGATGGTGCGCACCCACAAACGACGTCCACGTGTAACCTTCTTTATATGCTCCATGAGCCATGCGTTGGAAAGTTCGCCAAGCAGAAAACCAACCAATGAGCCAAGCACCACACGTGGTACATAGTTAAAGACTGTATTATATGCTGTGGCTGTCGTGTCCAGATAGTGGGGAGATGGCAACCACACACCAATTTGGGTACAAACAACCATTAATATATTACACAGAAATGTCATCCATATTACCTTACGTGCATTGCGATAGCCCCATATCTCTGTAAGCACATCGCCCAGCATATATGCAAACGGGAAGGTTATTGTACCTGCATCAAAATAGAATAAACCGAAGAAACTAATTATTTTTACTGCCATTACGTTCGACACCAGATAAGTGGTAACAAAGAGTGTGGCAACAATCATGAACAGCGTTGCGCTGTCTGTTCGGTTTTTGAAAGGGTTTTCCGATACCTTGTTCATACGTTTTTATAATTAATGGTGCGAAGATAGAAAATAATTTATTACCAGACATACCCGTTTTGAATAAAAAATACTATTTTCGCATAAAATCCTATAAATACTCAATGACAACAACATCACAAACAACATTTGCCGATACAAAACCGCATTACAACCTACTCGACGGCATGCGTGGAGTGGCCTCACTAATTGTTATATGGTATCACATATACGAGTGTTTTCCAATAGAGTACAACCCCTTTGCTCATGGCTATCTGGCAGTAGATTTCTTCTTTATCTTGTCGGGATTTGTCATTGGGTATGCATACGACGACCGTTGGAATAAGATGACAACAGGCAATTTCTTCAAACGTCGATTGATACGTTTGCATCCAATGGTTATCATGGGAGCAATAATAGGAATTATTTTCTTTGTATTGCAAGGGAACACACAGTGGGACGGAACAGTAACTCCCATGTCGTGGACCATGATATCAATGTTATTGCTCATGTTCATGATGCCGGCATACCCGGGTGCACCATACGAGGTACGTGGCAATGGAGAACTATTCCCATTGAATGGTCCTGCATGGTCGCTATTCTTCGAATATATTGCAAATATTGCCTATGCACTGTTTTTACGTAAACTATCGAAGAAGATGTTGGCACTCTTCACACTCCTTGCCGGTATAGGGTTGATAGCATTTGCTATAGCCGACCTGCCGGATTACGGAAGTCTTGGTGTAGGATGGTCCATGTGCGACTACAACCTTATTGGTGGAACACTGCGTGTAGCCTTCTCATTCTCTATTGGATTGCTCATGCAACGCATGTTCAAGCCGACCAAGATACGTGGTGCATTTTGGCTGTGCAGCATTTCACTCATAGCACTGCTTGCCGTACCTTTCATAATAGTAAACGAAAGTACATTATTAAATAGGTTGTACGATGCATTCTGCATAATATTCATATTCCCTTTTATTATATACCTTGCTGCATCGGGAAGCACAACCGACAAGACATCGACAGCGATATGCCGATTTATAGGTGATATTTCGTATCCGCTATACATAATACACTACCCTTCGATGTACTTGTTCTATCACTATATTGGTTTCCCGAACACATTCCGTACACCGGCAGAGACATGGCATCTTCATATTCTGCTGTTCGTAGGTAATATTGCTCTTGCATACCTATGCTTGAAACTGTATGACGAACCGGTACGCAAATGGCTCATAAAAAGATTCATGAAGTAGAAATAGTAAAAAAATAGAATCCTACAGTGTTAGGATTCTATTTTTTAGTTATAGGCATCAAATTGAGTCGGAAATAAATTCCGGTAAAGGAATGGGGGCAATATTTTCGAAATTCAATGTACGATGAAGAAAATCGGGAGTAACCTTTAATGGCAGACGTAACACACCTTCGACAAAATCCATAACAGTATCGTTCAACAAGGCATAACTATAGGATATCTCAACAAACAACGTATCGGATTCAGAGACACTAAACAATTCACCATCGCCCACTACCTCCATTGATGTCAAACGAAAACGCTCCATGTTATTACCACTGTTATATTCCGGAGCAAAAGAGGAGGTGCGATAGAATGTAATATCGGCATCGTTAGAGAGATGATTGTGGACATCATCTCGCAAAACCGTTTCTTTATCCGAACACATAACAAATGTAACAGACAATAGAATAAGAAACATTAAACCTAGTATTTCTCTATAATTCACATTCAATCAATTGCTTCATATAATGAAACACTTACAAAAGGAAATTGTTTTTCTTTCCACTTCTCGGTGCCCCATGAACCCCTCTTTCTTTACGCTCGTATCTCTTAGAAGTTACCTTGTGCTAAGAGATAAAATCATAATGTGGTTCGCGGTGCGTATTAAGTTTTTAGGAAAATGAAGTGTCTATTTTTTGGAGAGAAAGCGAGGACATAGTGCGGTATGCCGTTAATTTTCTTACAACGCAATACCGCACGCTTCCGGAGCCTCCAAAAAATAACGGAATTTTCCGTTAAGAAAACGCCCATGCGCAGAGTTTTTAGTTTCCTTTTTTAAAAAAGGAAAAACAAAAGACTAAAAGTTTAAAGAAAGAACAACTCTTTGGATTCCGAGAATTCAAAGGAGAAAACGTTTATGAAAGAGTTCTCTCATTCTACTTCTCGGTGCCCCATGAACCTCTCTTTCTTTACACCCATATCTCTTTCTCATCCTTTTTTCAAAA